>PYER01000030.1 GCA_003017855.1 filamentous cyanobacterium CCT1 | reverse complement strand
GTGAGGGAGGTGGGGAGGTGTAGGTGTGGAGCGGCTTCTCGTAGGGTGAGGGGAAAGTGTTGCTTACAGGCTCCTTTGCAGAACAAAGGTTTAAACCGATGATCGGCCAGTCCTTTCCGTGAGGTCAAGGACGACGGAACGTCCTTGTCGACGGGGGTCTGGGGCCAGCGAAATGGCCCCAGCGGCAGTTCTGGCTTTGACCCCAATTGTGCGCCGCTGCCCAAATATTGAGCTGAGAAAACCTGAGTTGAATGGTGGGCATTGCCCACCCTACCGGTAACTTGAAACAAATGTTCAGTGAAGGGCAAACGCTGTTTGCCCCTACCCTCAATGAAAATAGGACGCGCCGTTGATATCAAACGTCGCCCCCGTTGCGTGGGGCGCTAACCCCGCCACCAAAAATGCCACCAGGTTGGCGATATCCTGCGGCTCCGCCGGAGCACCCATCGGAATATCGCGGGTAACATACTCCGCCCCTCGCTCCGCCATCACCTGCTCAATGCGATCGGTACGGACAAAACCAGGCGCGATCGCGTAGGCCCGCACCCCATCCTGAGCAAACCCCTTGGCGATTGTACGAGTAAGCCCAATCACACCGCCCTTTGAAGCCGCATAGGCCATAAACTCCGGCCCATCGCCCCGAAATGCCGCCCGGCTGGCCAGGTTCACCAGCGTACCGCCGCCCTGGGATTGAAAGTGGCGCACGGCTTCTCGACACAGATCGGCCATCGCAATCAGGTTGACCTGCAGCGTGTCCTGCCAGGCTGTTGACCACTGCGCCCAGTCGGCGCTAATGGGGGCGGCAGGCATGGTCGCCGCGTTATTGACCACAGCGTTAATCTGCCCTCTCCAGCTCAAAGCCTGTTGCCATAAGCTCGGGGCCGCTCCGGGTACCGTCAGGTCGGCCTGCACCAGACAAACACGCTCATGCCCCAGATCGGCTGCGATCTGGTTAGCCTCAGCCTCTCCCTGGCTGTAGTGGATCAGAACCGACGCTCCCGATTGGTGCAGGGTGCGGGCGATCGCCTCCCCAATGCCTCGGGAACCGCCCGTAATTAACACTGTGCTGTCTTGTAAATCAATTAATGTCATCAGCCGTTGTTACCAGTAGTAAGCACCCCATCCCCTCTGCAAAGAGGTTTAGTCCCCTACTTTTGGGGCAACAGGGCATGTATAGCCAATGTACTGCGGAGCCCACTCTTGAAAATATGTAAACAAATTTGCAATATTTCTTTACATTGCGTTACAATTAAGACAAGAAAACAAAAGCGGAGAGCACTCATATGACTACTAGCGGTTACACCACCGAAGAGGGCGGTCGCCTCAATAACTTTGCGGTTGAGCCCAAGGTTTACGTCGATGACAGCCAGCGGTTTGGCTTTAACGAATATGCCGAAAAGCTGAACGGTCGCCTGGCCATGATCGGCTTTGTCTCTGCGGTACTGTTTGAGGCGGCAACTGGCCACGGCATTGTTACCTGGCTGACCAATCTCTAGGCTTTAACTCAGGTTGCAGCCCTAGGCAACCTGCTATTGAACGATTTAATTGTGAGCATCGGAAAAAGTTAGCGTTTGAAGACCCACAGCTCCAAAAACCTATGTTACGTTAAGTAACAGGATATTGATTTTCGCCCCTCTAATCACTTAGGAGATATCCACCATGGAAACTAAAGAAACCAAGTTCGGCTTTGTCAACTTTGCTGAGACCTGGAATGGCCGTCTGGCTATGCTGGGCTTCGTGATTGGTGTAGCGACCGAGTTCCTGACCGGTCAGGGCATTCTGTCTCAAATCGGTCTGATGTAGTTCATCGACCCTTTAACGGCAGTCAAAACTGAATAAACGCTGCGGGAGGGTGGTCGATTGTGGCCACCCTCCCGATTAGGTTGGAATATTGTCTATGCTGGGTATTGGTCTAACGAGAAGGAATGAGGAAAGTAAAGTCCTTAGAATAGAGCTAGAACACTACTTTTACCGACGAGATAACCCATGGAAACCCTGGCTTTGACTTCAGATAACGTTGAGCAAGTGCTTGACGAGCTGCGCCCCTACCTGCTGGCCGACGGAGGCAATGTGGAACTGGTTGAAATTGACGGCCCTGTTGTCAAGCTGCGCCTGCAGGGTGCCTGCGGCTCTTGCCCCAGTTCAGCGATGACGCTGCGCATGGGCATTGAGCGCCGTCTGCGTGAGTTTATTCCTGAAATCGCCGAGATCGAGCAGGTGTTTTAGGAATGCTGATATTCTGGTCTATTGGCAAGGGGTTTTCCTGACGCCAGAGAACCAGATTTTAGAGGGCTGCTGTGCTGGATCTAAAGCAAATACGAGAAAACCCAGAGCAGGTGCAGTCTGCTCTGGGTAAACGGGGCAAGTACGATTTGACCCCGCTGCTAGAGCTAGACCAGCAGCAGCGTCAGCTAGAAACGGCGCGATCGCAGCTGCAGGCCCGCAGCAACGAGATCGGTAAGCAGGTCGGCCAGACGATTAAAGCTGGTGCCGCTCCTAATGGGCCTGAGGTCACCTCGCTCAAAGACGAAGGCAACCAGGTCAAGGCCGAGCTGCAAACCCTAGAACCTCAGGAGCGAGCGATTAAGGCTGAGATCGACGCCATTTTGCTCTCGCTGCCTAACCTGCCCAGCGACTCCACTCCGGTCGGCAAAGACGAAACCGAAAATGTAGAGGTGCGCCGCTGGGGCGATGAGTATTTGCCTCAGCAGCCCGCCAAGCCCCACTGGGAAATTGGCGAAACCCTTGGCATTCTTGACTTTAAGCGCGCCGCCGAAAAGATTGCCCAGAGCCGCTTCGTGGCCCTGATGGGGGTGGGGGCTGCACTGGAGCGATCGCTGATTTCCTTCATGCTCGATCGCCATACCAAAGCAGGCTACTACGAGGTCATTCCTCCTTACCTGGTCAATTCGGCGGCGCTGACCGCCTCGGGCCAGCTGCCCAAATTTGCTGAAGAGAGCTTTCAGTGCCGTAACGACGACCTGTGGCTCACCCCCACCGCCGAGGTGCCCCTCACCAACCTGCACCGCGACGAAATTTTGAGCGATGAGCAGCTTCCCATTCACTACTGTGCCTACACTCCCTGCTTTCGACGCGAAGCGGGCAGCTACGGCAAAGATACCCGGGGCCTGATTCGACTCCACCAGTTCAACAAGGTGGAAATGTACAAATTTGTCCACCCCGACAGCTCCTTCGACGCCCTAGAGGCATTGGTGAAGGATGCCGAAGACATTCTGCAACAGCTTAAGTTGCCCTACCGGGTGCTCGAACTGTGTACTGGCGATCTGGGCTTCTCAAGCTGTAAAACCTACGACTTAGAAGTGTGGATGCCCTCTTCTGAGAGCTACCGCGAAATCTCGAGCTGCTCGAACTGTCT
The DNA here is from genome assembly GCA_003017855.1 of filamentous cyanobacterium CCT1. Lineage (GTDB taxonomy): Bacteria > Cyanobacteriota > Cyanobacteriia > Phormidesmidales > Phormidesmidaceae > Nodosilinea. The sequence goes on along the minus strand of PYER01000030.1, from coordinate 33,140 downwards.
GGATTTTCAGGCCCGGCGTGCCAACGTGCGCTTTAAAGTGGCAGGGCAAAAGGGCACTCAGTACGTGCACACCCTGAATGGTTCGGGTCTGGCCATTGGCCGCACGATGGCTGCCATTCTAGAAAACTACCAGGAAGCCAATGGCTCGGTACGGGTGCCGGAGGTATTACAACCCTACCTGGGGCGCGAGTACCTTTAGGGTGTGACATCAAGTTTGAATCGCATAACCCCGTCTTTAAACAGGCGGCTTAGGTAGGGGCAAGCGGCGCTTGCCCCTACCTAACCGGGGGTAGCTAAGGCGGATTCAGTATCAAAGCGGAAAGCGATAGACGATCGCGCCTGTATCTTTGACTTCAAAGGTCGCGTTGAGCAGCTGAGCTTTTTGATCGAGAAACGCCTTGGCCTGCTCGATCGGCAGCTGTGCTGCCGCTGCAAACTGAATAATGGTGAGGTCTCCCGCCTGGTTTTGCAGCAGCTGTAGAAACATCTGCTCCTGCTGTAGTGACAGGGACTGGAATGTTTGCCGGTTGCTGTGGCGCAGATTCCATGCCAGCCAGCCGCCCAAGGCCGTAGGCGCTAGACCAAACAGCACTAGCGCAACTCCGGTTTCGGCTAGATCTTCTAAATCGTCATCAGCGTCGACGAGTTGAACGGTTGCCAGCAGCGAAATGGATAGCCCAAACAACAAACAAGCTCCAGCCAGTGTCTTTTGTATTGTTCGCATATCCGTATTCTCCCACCCAAATCGATCTCGGCTTTTGACAGACTTTGACAGCAATGTTAGCCATCTTCTCCCCGATTTGCCTAGGAGGAGCCGCTTTTACCGTCTCTATACCCTCTCTATAATAAGAGGCAACCTAATCGCCCTCGGCCAGCTATGACCTACCCAACGGGATATTCCATCGCGCAGACTGACCCGCCGCGATCGCCGCGCGAAACACTGCCGACCATGTACGACCTCCCCAGCGAATTTCCCGAGGAGCCTGGCTTGCCTGACGAATTTCACGACTTGCAGCCCCAATTGCTAAGTCGGTCGCTGACCCTTGCTGACTACAATCGCGACCAGTGGTTTACCGGATCTGACTTAAACCTCTACTACGACGTGCATCATCCCCTCTGGCACAAGCGACCCGACTGGTTCTTAGCCGTCGGCGTACCTCATCTGTACGATGGCCACGATTTAAGGCGTAGCTACGTAGTCTGGCAAGAGGGTGCTGCTCCGGCAGTCGTAGTAGAGTTTCTATCTCCCCGCACTGAACGAGAGGATCTGGGCCGTTTTTGCCAAGACGCCGATCAGGTAAACAATGATGACGCTGCCGAACCCATAGATCTGGAGCAAGTGCCCGGCAAGCTAGAGGTCTATGAAACTTACTTACGGGTGCCTCACTATATTGTTTACAGTCGATATACTCAGCGTCTGCGCTACTTCAAACTAGTGGGGCGTCAGTATGAGGAGCAACCTACTGCTCCATCCCCTGTAGCCATTTGGCTGAGCGATTTAGACATCGGTTTGGGCCTTTGGGAAGGAGAGTTTGAGGGCATATGGGGCCATTGGCTACGGTGGTGTAACGCCAGTGGTCGTTGGTTGTCTACAGATACTGAGGCTGCTGTAGAGCGAGCCGATCGCCTGGCGCAGCGGCTGCGCGAACTTGGGGTAGACCCCGACGAAATTTAGCACTATTTTTTGCCGAATAGCTGACCCAGCACCGCCAGCCGAGAGCAGTGCCAGTAGTCAATATGGGAAATGACCTTGCCGTCTTCGCCGAGGGCTAGCTCGCTGTGCCCAGGAATGCTCATACGCGGCTGCCAGGGCACAGGGGCGACCCAGCTGAGAGTCCAGTGGGTGTTGATTTGAGTGGGAGTGGCGTACTCTATACCGTGCAGATCGAGGTTGACTTGCTGAAACAACCGATCGATTAGCCCAATCATGCTGCGGTAGCGACCGACGCCGCGAAACTCGTTGAGCGGGTCTTTAAAGTACACATTCTCAGCGTACAGGTGGTAGCTCTGGTCCTTAGGGAAGTGCTGATAGTCGAGACGAATTTGGTCGAGGATATCCATGCAAACATTCTCTCTGGGCAAGTACCGTCGTCTTTATTATCGACATTATCGACGACAGCACCTGGAGCCTGAGGTTGATTTTGCCTGAACCACTCTGCCCGCCAGTTCCTACAAAATTTGGGAGAGGAATTTTTGGGTGCGGTCTTCGCGGGGGTTGCTGAAGAACTCCTGGGGAGTATTTTCTTCAACCAGGTAGCCACCGTCCATGAGCACGACGCGATCGGCCACCTCACGGGCAAAGCCGACTTCGTGGGTAACGCACACCATGGTCATGCCGGAATCGGCTAGACCACGCATTACATCCAGCACCTCTCGCACCATTTCTGGGTCGAGGGCGGAGGTGGGTTCGTCGAACAGCATAACTTTGGGCTGCATGGCCAGGGAGCGCGCGATCGCCACCCGCTGCTGCTGCCCCCCCGAAAGCTGCCCCGGAAACTTGTGGGCCTGCTCTAAAATACCGACCCGCTCCAGCAGCTGCATGGCCACTTCCTGGGCTTTGGCCTTGGGCCAGCGGCGCACCCAGATGGGGGCCAGGGTGACATTTTGCAGCACCGTCAGGTGGGGAAACAGGTTGAACTGCTGAAACACCATGCCTACTTCGCGACGAATCGCTTCAATATCTTTGAGGTCGTGGGAGATGGTCGTACCATCGACCTCAATGGTGCCCTTTTGGTAAGGTTCGAGGGCATTAAACGTACGAATGAAGGTTGACTTGCCCGATCCAGACGGTCCCATGACAACCAGCACCTCGCCCTTATAGACGGTCATGCTAACTCCCTTGAGCACATGAAAACCGTTGTCGTACCACTTTTCTACATCGCGGGCGACGATAACTGGCTCTGTGCCCGTCTGGTGGGCCGATGATTGCTCCGTCTGAAACTGTGTCATGAAAGGTTTCCTCTTAAGTAAAGCCCCTTGGGACTATCAACGATGCCTAAACGCTATGTTCAAAAAATGTGCGGCTCCCTACCACAGGCAGCTAACGCTATTTTGCCTTAACCCTATGGGGTTTTGAGACTCCAGACTGTTAACTGTTACACGGAGAAAGCGTTTGACCCTGTCTAATGATTGGTGTTTAACTTCTCTTCGATCTTGCGGCTGCCCAACGACATGGCGTAGCAAAAGATCCAGTAGATGACGGCCAGAAAGAGGTAGACCTCGGCGTAGCGACCCAGGTAAGACGGGTTTGCTAAAATCGATCGACCAATACCCAGCAGTTCTGCCAGACCCACAATCGACAGCAGCGTGGTGTCTTGAAACAGGCTGATAAACTGGCCCACGATCGCCGGAATCGCAATTTTGAGAGCCTGGGGTAGGACAATTAAGCCCAGGGTCGTAGGCGTATTTAGCCCCAGCGACATCGCCGCTTCGTTTTGGCCGCGGGGTACCGCCTGCAGGCCAGCCCGCACGTTTTCGGCCAGATAGGCGGCGCTAAACAGAGCCAGCGCAATAATGGCTCGCAAGATGCGATCGGGCCGCGACCCGATCGGCAAAAATAGCGGAATCATTACCTGGCCCATGAACAGCAGGGCCACCAGGGGCACCCCCCGTACCAGCTCAATGTAGGCCGTCGATAGCCAGCGCACCACCGGTAGGGCACTGCGCCGCCCCAGGGCCAGCAGCAGGCCCAGCGGAAAGCACAAAACAATACCGCTGACGGCGGTAAACAGCGTCAGCACCAGCCCGCCCCAGTCGTTGGTCGATACGGGAGTGAGCCCCAGCCCGCCGCCAATCAGCCAGAGGGCGGCGAAGTACGACAAAAACCAGCCCAGAGAAACCCATTTGCCAATGCCGAGAAATTTGCGCCCGGCTTGGCGACCGGCGGCGGCAGCGATCGCCACCAGCGCTACCATGGGCAGCAGTTTGAGGGAACTGGGTCGCGTGGGCGGAAACAGCACAATAAAGGCACACACCAGCCCCAAGCCGATCAGCACGCTACGGCTAAACAGGGTCGAGACATTGCGGCCCAGCACCCCCCACGACAGGCCTGCCAAACCGCAGATAATTGCCAGCAAGGCCCAGATGCGCGGATAGAGACCGGAGGGGAAGGTGCCGGTCATAAACAGGCCAAAGTTGTTGGGAATCACCTGCCACTGGGCAGCGGTCAGGGCCCAGGAGACCAGCCGATAGGCTCCCCAGGCAAAAACACCCACAATAACAACCGTCAGCAGGCTGTTAAACCAGTCGCTAAACAGGTTCTTTTTGGCCCAGGCTACAGGCCCCAGGCCCACAACTTCAGGGGGCGCCGATGAGAAAGAATCGGGAGTTACGGTAGTCATGAATTAGCGCTCCTTGAACTGCACGGCCCGGTTGAACTGGTTCATCACCAGGGTGATGAGTAAGCAAAGAATGAGGTAAGTCGCCATCAGCACGACAAAGACTTCTACCGGGCGACCGGTCTGGTTGTACGTGGTAGTCGCTACCGAATACATCTCAGGAAAGGCGATCGCAAAGGCCAAGCTGGTGTTCTTGGTCAGGTTCATGTACTCGCTGTTCATGGGCGGAATAATCACCCGCAGCGCCTGGGGAAACACCACTAGCCGCATCACGATGCCCGCGTGCAGCCCCAGGGACCGGGCCGCTTCCCACTGGCCCTTTGACACCGACTGAATGCCCGCCCGCACAATCTCGGCCACAAAGGCTGAAGTATAAAATACCAGCGCAGTGAGGGCAGCTACGTACTCCCGCGACAGGCGCAGACCGCCAGTGACGCCGCCGCCCTCAACGCCCTCAGGCACAGTCCAGTTCATGCCAAAGACGATAATCGCAAGCCAGACCAGTGCCAGCACCGCCAGGGCGATCGACTGCTTCTGCCCACCCACACCGGTTTCAATGCGAATCTTGGTGCGCCACTGCCATAAGTAAAAGGCGGCGATCGCCGCCCCAATTGTCGCCGCAATGCCCAGCACCGCCAGCACCGCGCTGCTCGCCCAGGGAACATAAACCCCCCGGTTATTGAGAAACGCTAGGCCCAGTACGCCGATCTGGTTAGCGGGGTTGGGCAGAGCGCCAAAGATGGCAAAGTACCAAAAAAACAGCTGCAGCAGCAGCGGAATGTTACGCACCAGACCGACGTAGACACGGCTAATTTTGTGCACCAGCCAGTTTTTAGAAAAGCTGGCCACGCCCGCCACCGTTCCCAGCAGAGTGGTGAGGGCAATCCCTGCCGCCACTAGGGTCAGGGTATTGCCCAGCCCCACCATCAGCGCCCGCCAGTAGGGGTCATTGGGGCGATACTGAATCAAACTTTCGCCAATGCTGAAGCCCGCCGGGTTGCGCAAAAAGCTAAAGCCAAACGCCCGCCCCATCTGACTCAAGTTGCGGTTTAAGTTGCCCAGGAAAAAGCTCAGCAAGAGAAAGACAACGACTAGCGTAATTACCTGAAAGGCAATCTTCCAGAATCGCTCATCCCGCAGCATGGCCTTCAAATTGAAGGATTTGCTGCCGCTATCGTGGGTCATCTATATCACCTGCGGTTAAGTCGTGCAAAAGTCGTCTGAGGGCTGTATGCAAAATAATCCAAGAGGGATGTCAAGAAAAGTTCAATTTGTTACAAGGATTTATGAAAAAGGCGCAGTCTAGCTGCGCCTTTCAAATGGCCAAAGATTTAGGCCATGGGCTCTAAGGAAGCATGTAGCCCCCAGTCTTGCCCTCGCGGTCTTGCCCTAGCGGAAGGGCGGTGAGTACATCAGGCCTCCATCCGTCCAAAGCGCGTTTTGGCCGCGCTCTAGAGCAAACTCAGAGTCAGCCCCAACGTTGCGCTCGTAGATCTCGCCGTAGTTACCCACCTGGCCAATGACATCCACCATAAAGGTGTTGGGTAGGCCCATGTCGGTGCCCAGAGTGCCCTCAGCACCCAGGAATCGGGCAATGTCAGGATTCTCGGTGCCCTCGAAGGTGGCCACATTCTCGGAGGTAATGCCAAACTCCTCAGCCTGAATCAGACCGTAGGTAACCCACTTGACCACGTCAAACCAGGCCGAGTCGTTGTTGACGGTAACCGGACCGAGAGGCTCTTTAGACATGGTGACTTCGAGCAGAACGTGCTCATCCGGGTTGGGCAGGGTGCTGCGACGAGCCACCAGCTGCGACTTGTCGGAGGTCATGCCTTCGCAACGGCCTTCGTCGTAGGCGGCATAGGCGGCGTCGGCATCCTGAAACACCACGGGCTCAAAGTCCACACCCAGCTGGCGCATTTGGTCGGTCAGGTTGAGCTCGGTTGTGGTCCCGGTTTCAACACAGATGGCTTGGCCAGCGAAGTCTTCGAGGGTCTCGATGCCGCTGTCGGCCCGCACCAGCATGCCCTGGCCATCAAAAAAGGTGGTCGGCGCAAACTCTAGTCCAACGCTGGTATCGCGGCTAACGGTCCAGGTAGTGTTGCGAGAGAGCATGTCGACCTCACCCCCAGACAGCGCGGTAAAGCGCTCGGTAGAGTCAAGACGACGGTATTCTACGGCTTCGGCATCGCCCAAAACGGCTGCGGCCACAGCCTTGCACACATCTACGTCGAGGCCCGAGTAGGTGCCACTTTCGTCTACAAAGCTGAAGCCGGGAATGCCACCATCTACACCACAAATCAGCTGGCCGCGATCCTTGACGACATCTAAACGACTACCGGCAGTAGCCGTACCTCCTGCTTCACCATCGGCAGTGGTCGTGGTTCCGCCACCGCAGGCGGCCATTGTTAGCCCCAGGGCAGCTGCGAGTAAACCCCACTTACGCATGAATCAATCCTCACTCACAAGAAACATTGCAAAATGTACACTCTTCAGCAACCGAGAGTGTTTAACATGCTTAACACTCCAACGGTTTGAGTTTTCATTTTGCATCAGAGATAACAATATAGCGGAGGGAGATTCAAACTGTGTGGATCCATCAGCCGCTAGCTGGTGGCAAGCCCCAGGACTCTGGGGCGGCCGTTGGTCAACCGTTCCTGACACCTGATACCTAAGATCGCCTACCCGCAGCAAGACCTGTCATGCTTGTGCCTGCCGGTACGGCGCTGGCCAGTTCGCTGAGGAGATTGGGAACTGTCATGGGCGCAACCTCGGGCGGCGAACTGGCGTACGACCATCGCGCTAAAACCTCTGGAATGCTTTGAGTGCAATGGCGCTGGCTATCCTAGCGCTCCTGGGCTAGATCGCGGATTAAAGGGATCTTGGCGCGAATGTAGCCGTGGAGCTGAGCGGTTTCGGTTTGGTCAATGGGCCGCTGCCCGGCAAATTGATCTAACAGCCAGCACACCAGGCTGTTGTCATCTAGGGCAAGGAGATGACTGCTCTGCGACCGTTCTACCAAAGACCACAGGTGTCGTAGGAGCTGAGGGTTCATAGCAGTTGTTAATAATTTCTTTAGATTTATACTAATGCATTCGACTCGATGTGCAGCGGAGCCGAAGAATTATTCATATCTTCGTTTGCCGTAGTGCTACCGCCAATCTACCAGCGGGGTGAGATGGCGTGAGGGTTGGTAGGGCTGGAGTTGGCATTCCAGGCGATCGCACGGGCTACGGTGCAGATGCCCGCTACTGCAATGCCGCTGCGCCGCAGGGTTTGAGCCGCCGCCTGGGCGGTCGCTCCGGTTGTAAAAATATCGTCTAGCAGCCATACGGTCGTCTGGCGGAGCGCGTCGGCCTGTTTGGGCTCTACGGCAAAGGCCTGGGCCAGGTTTTGCTGGCGGGCCGCCCAGCCGAGGCTGTGCTGAGCCTGGGTGGCTAGCACCCGCCGCAGTGCGTGATTGTGCAGGGGCAACTGGGTTAGACGGCAAAAGGCCTGGGCCAGCAGGTCGGCCTGGTTAAAGCCCCGCTGCTGCAGCTTGGCAGGATGCAGCGGAATGGGCACGATCGCCACCGGGCGAGACGATGCCTGCGCTCTGATGCGATGGCCAAGGACCGACCTCGAGGGGCGATCGCGCCAGGTTTGCCCCAGCTCAGCTCCTAAAAATTGGGCCACCTCACGATGGCCGTTGTACTTGAGGGTGCCAATGACCTGCCGCAAGCTGCCCTCGTAGCGCCCCCAGCTCACCACCGCCAGGCTGGGGAGGGGGCGATCGCAGGGGGTAGAAAATTGGCACTGCCGTACCTGCCGACAGCAGTTTGGGCAGAGTACTGCCGCAGTCGATCGCTGGCACAGCGGGCACGGGCTGGCCAAAAACAGGTTGAGCAGCTGTTGTTTGCCCTGGTCAAACCAGTGCTGAGTCGAGGATGAAACGCGCATAGACGTTGCCCTGGTGGAAAGCGGCAGGGCTGTGGCCGCGCACTGCTGGGTCTATTGTGGTGGAGACTACCAGCGGCGGCGAGGGTAAAAATAACGAATTTGGCGGCAGCTGACCCACTCTAGGTCTTTGGAGAGGCGGTTAAGGGGATGGCCATCGCGTAGAATTTGTAAGTATAAGATGTTGACTTAATACAACGCTTGTCTGCGATCGCAGGTTGGCCCATTGCCCTTCGGCGTCCTGATGCTACGAGCAGATCGATCGCCCTAGGGAGGTAATAAGCATTCACTAAAAACTAAATACATTGGCCATTTCCCTCAGGCTCGTTTTTGGTGAGGGCTAGCCTTTTACCTCTGGTATGACCTGGCTTAGACAACTCGATAATCTGAGTTTGGCCGACCTGCGAGCGGTTGGCCACAAAGCCTACTACCTGAGCTTGCTCAAGCAGCATGGACTGCCTGTGGCTCAGGGAGCTGTGCTACCCGCTGCAACCTGGCATCACAGCCTGAAGCAGATCGCCTGGCCAGAACCCTGGGGCGATCGGCTAACGTCGTTTGGCCAAGGAGGGTTTCAGGCTTTGCAGCAGTGCAGCCAGCAGTGGCAGCAAGCCATGCGGGGTATTCCGGCGATCGCCCAGACTGACTGGTCAGATTTCTTGCCTTTCAACGACACTGTCTCCGCCGCCTGGATGCTGCGCGCCTCGCTGTGGGTAGATCCAGCGGGACCAGAAAATTCATCAGAACCCCTGTCAGACCCTTCGTTAGAGTCCTTAGCTGCTCCCCCAGTGCTGCTCAGCCAAGGACTTTTACCAGCCCACATTGAGGCTGACTTTGCTGCCCTGTCCCAGGTGCTGCCGCAGTTTTGGAGCCAGGCGCTCACGGCCCGATGTCTGTCGGTTTGGCAACTCCACTGCCAGCGCCTGGGCGATCTCAGCTTCGCTACGCTAATTACGCCGGTCTACCCGGCGATCGCCTCGGGTACCTTGACCCTTGAGCAGGGGCAGATTACCGTGGCGGCTGTCGCTGGGCTGGGGCTGGCCATGACCCTGGGAGAAGCGATACCGACCTACTGCCGCACCAGCCGTGGTAAGGTTGCTGCGGCCACCTGGGAACCGGGGTTTCAGGAGCGGGTCTACCAGCTGATGCCGGCGTCTAAGTACCGGCCCCGACCGGCGGCGGTAGCCCAGCCCATTCAGGTTGTAGAACGCGATCGCCCCGAGCTGCACTCGCCCCTGGGCGCAACCCAGCTAGCCCGCCTGGTGCATCTGGCCGATCTGTCCCAGGCGGCCCTGGGCAGCGGCGGCGTGCGCCTGGAGTGGCTGCTGCACCCCAGCATCAACCCCGATCAGCCTACTCTGATTATCACCGAGGCGGCGCCCTGGAGCGATTCGGCGGCGGTAGCCCCTGCGCCCTCACCCGCCGCCCCGCGCGCCCGATCGCAGCCGCCCCTGCTGCCCTCGGCCAGTACGGTGGTGCGCGGCATTGGCGCGGCGGTTGGGCGCATTCAGGGCGTGGCGGTGGTCGCCCACCATCCCCAAGATTTACCCCAGCCTTTACCCGTGGGGTGCATTGTGGTGCTGCCCGACCTCCAGCCCGACGTCTTTTTGCAGCTGCAGGCCGTCAAAGGCATTGTGACGGAGCGAGGTGGGGCTACCTGCCACGCGGCGATTTTGGCGCGGGAGGTCGGTATTCCAGCGGTGGTCGGAGCACCTCAGGCCACCCAGCTGCTAGAGAACGGCATGGTGCTCTGGCTCGACGGCGATCGCGGCGTGGTCTACGGCCTGACCGACGAGGCTGGCGACCATCAGCAGCTGCAAACCGCCCTTACCCAGTTTCAAACCACGGCTGACCCGGTAGCCGACCTGTCGCCCCAGCACAGGGCTCGCTATCAGCGGCTGCAGACCCAGGTGATGATTAACCTCAGCCAGACGCGGCAGCTGGCTACCCTCCCCTTTGACTACGCCAACGGTATTGGCCTGCTGCGATCGGAGTGGCTGCTGCTCGATGTGCTCGATGGCCGACACCCGTGGGACTGGGTCAACCAGGGCCAGGAGGCTGAGCTGCAAAGCCGTCTGGTGCAGCAGCTAGAGCCAATTTTGCAGGCGCTGGGGTCAAAGCCCCTGCGCTACCGCAGCCTTGACCTGCGATCGCACGAATGGCAGGCTCTCCAGGGCAGCCCACCGGTCGAGCCCAACCCCATGCTGGGGCTGCGGGGTACCCTCAGCTACGAGGTTGACGATCGCCTATTTCAGGTAGAGCTGGGGGCACTGGCAACCCTGCAGAGGGCTGGTTACAACAGTTTGCAGCTCATTTTGCCCTTTGTGCGCACGGTCGAAGAGGCGATCGCCTGCCGTCAGCGCATTGAGCGCGCTGGGCTGCTCGATGCCGACGGGTTTGTGCTGTGGATTATGGCCGAGGTGCCATCGGTGCTGTTTTTGCTGCCCGCCTACGCCCAGGCGGGAGTACAGGGCATTGCGATTGGCTCAAACGACTTGACTCAGCTGCTGCTGGCCGTCGATCGCGACCAGCCCATCATGGCCTCTGCCTACGACGAGCGCCATCCCGTTGTGCGGCTGGCGATGGCCCACTTGGTGCAGGAGGCCCACCGCTGCGGCCTGATGTGCTCCATCTGCGGCCAGGCTCCGGTGCGCTATCCCGAGCTAATTGCCGATTTAGTCGCCTGGGGAATTGGTTCCATTTCGGTCGAAGCCGCCGCTCTACCCTTCACCCTAGAAGCCGTGTGGCAGGCCGAGCAGGGCGATGAGTAGCTGGGGCAATGTTACTAGTGCTCCGTCAAGACTGAGATTTAGGGTTTGCCTGTCCTTGACGGAGCTTCCCTGCGGTGCATTGCTTCGCGAATACACCCTACGGCACCCTAAAAATTAAACTTGACGCTGCACTAGCCCTGGGCAATACACAGCGATCGCCGTAGCATGGTCGATAATAACAACGTTGTGCAGACAGTTAAGCCCTATGCCTCTTCCTACAAATCTAGCCACCCTAGACGGTGCTCCTCTGGCCTCCGAGTCATTGGCTAACAAAGTCGTTCTCTTTGTGAATGTGGCCAGCAAATGTGGCCTCACCCCTCAGTACAACGGCCTGGTAGAACTGGATAAAGCCTACGGCGATCGCGGTCTGATGATTGTGGGCGTGCCCTGCAATCAGTTTGGCCAGCAGGAACCTGGCAGCCCTGAAGAAATCAAAGACTTTACCAAGAACAAGTACGACGTCGACTTTACCCTGCTCGAAAAGCAGGATGTCAACGGCCCCAACCGCAGCCCGCTCTACCAGTTCTTGATCGGCGAAGGCCCTGACATTAGCTGGAACTTTGGCAAGTTTCTGGTCGGGCGCGACGGCAACGTCGTCGCCCGCTTTGACCCCAAAACCCCGCCCGACGACGCTGATCTAAAGGCGGCCATTGAGAAAGCTCTGGGCTAACGAGTCAGGGTCGCCAGCACATCGTGCAGTAAATCTCGGTGCATGAGGGCGCGATCGACCCGCGATTTGATCTGCTCTGGCGTCAGCGGGTCGCCGTTGGCATAGACCTCTAGCCAGGTTTTGGTAATTTGCTCTGGGGTTTCTGGCCAGCGGTGCGCCCCCGCCTGGGGGTTGAGGTCAAAGCCCGGCAGGTCGAGGTCGGCCATCAGCTGGCTAACCTTGGGGTCGTAGCTCAGCCCAAAGCAGCGGCAGCCCTCAGCCGCCGCCATAATCAGCGCGTGCAGCCGCATGCCAATCGTCATCTCTACGCCGCGAAACAGCCCCTTGAGCTGGTGCGGGTCGTTGAGAGCGTAGATTTGGCTGGGGCCAGGTAGCCGGGGCTGGATGTACTCGGCAATGGGCAAGTCTTTGACCGGCTGAAATGGCACCAGCAGCAGGCAGGTCTGGGTAGCCGATTGAAACGAGGCCAGCGCCTGGGTGAAGTGATCGAGATGACGCTCGCTCAGCCAGGGGTGAGGGCGCAGCGCCACGGCTACGCGGGGCGCAGGCAGATCCCACAGCCCCTCTACCGGCTCTGCTGCCAGCGCCCACACTGGGTCAGGGGCCTGCATCCCCGGCACCTGCCACCGCGCCAGCCAGGCCGCCGAACCGTTGTCGCGCACACTCACAGCATCGCAGCGGCCCAGTGCGTAGCGCCCCAGCCCCTGGCTCAGAGGATGGGTCAGCGGGCCAATACCCTGGCCCCAGGCAATAGTTTTTAGCCCCAGCCACTGGGCGATCGCCATTAGACCACCATAATAAATTGGGTTTTGCAGGCTGGTGGCATCCTGCAGCAGACTACCGCCCCCCCAAATAAACACATCGGCTCCTCGCAAGGCCCGAATGACCGGCCCTAGGGCTTTACGGGGCACCGCCTCAACCCCATAGCGCTGAGCGGTTTCAGCCGGGTTGCCCGACAGCACCACCGGAGTCACCGTGGAGGGCAGCATTTGCAGCAGGGTGGCCAGCAGCGCTTCGTCGCCGCCGTTGCCCATGCCGTAGTAGCCACACAGAACCGCTCGCATGCTTCACCTGCCCCCAACCCGTTCGTTAAATCGCTATACGCCATAACCCCGACCTCTCTACAATAGAGGCTGTTGTTACGCCCTGAACCCCATGCACGCCCTCTCGCTACCCACCTGGATGATCCACATCTCAAGCGTGCTGGAGTGGATGGCGGCGATGTGGTTTATCTGGCAGTTTGCAGCGGTCACCCAGCGGCCTGTGTGGCGATGGCTGGCAATCGGCATGTTTCCAGCCCTGGTCAGCGCGATGGCTGCCTGCACCTGGCACCTCTTTGACAATGCCCCTGACCTGGCTTGGCTAGTGACCCTACAGGCCGCCATGACCGTGGTTGGCAACGGCACCCTCTGCCTTGCCGCCTGGTGGATTTGGCGACAGAGCAGCGCTTCACCAGTAAACCCTAAGTGAGTTTTGGATTTTGGATTTTAGGCCAGAAACTGCTTTTCCCCCTCCCCATCGCTCCCTGCCCACTCACTCTCCAACAACCCCATGCTCGACAAAAATACCCTTTTTGCCATGTCCCTCTTTCCCTACCTGGGGTTTCTGTGGTTCATGACCCGCACCAAAGAGACCCCCCGACTGGCACTATCTGGGTTCTACGCGCTGCTGGTATTTGTAGCGGTAACTATTCCAGCAGGTATTTACGCCAAGGTAGGGCTGGGGGAAGAGCTGGCCAATGTCGACTGGCTCCACGGCAGCGCCGAGGCGTTCCTAACGCTTTCGAATATTTTGGTGGTGCTGGGGTTTCGTCAGGCCGTACTGCAGCAGCAGGCTGGAGGAGAGGAGGTGGGGAAGGAGGGAATGTGAGGGAGTGAGGAAGGTGAGGTAGAGGGAGTGCAAAGTGCAAAATTTAAAGTACAAAATTTTGAATTCACCTATCCTCGCGCTGCGGGAAGCCGCTATACGCCCACATCCCTCATCCCCTCACCTCCCCATCCCCTCATCCCCAGAGGCAAAGGCCATCTGCCAAAAGGCGGCTTCTAGCTCGGCAACCCGCAGAAAGGCAGCTTCAGCCTGGGCCTCGACGTCGGGGCTGGCAGTGGACAGGGCAGCATCGGCCTGGGCGGCGAGCAGACGAACGTAGTCGGTGAAGCCGGGGTTGCCCCAGCGATCGGCAAACTCGGTGTAGGGTGCGGGCATGGGGCCGGGGAGTTGCCAGCCCTGATTGTAGGCATACTCAATGGCCCAGATTGCGGTGGCCTGTACCGGGTAAGAGGCAATGGCCAGGCTGGCCATAAACTCGCAGTAGCGCTGGCAGGTGGGCTGGAGGGGGGCGCTCAGGTTGAGCGATCGCTCGCTAGCCTTGGCCTCAAACCACAGCAGCTCGTCCTTGAGAGCACCCAAACCCGCCAGCAGCACGTCGATGTGGTCGTCGGGGGCGGCGGCCAGCACGCGGCCGACCATGCGGGTAAAGGCTTTGACAAACAAAAAATCTTGCACCAGCCAGGTGTTGAACTGGACTGGCTGTAGGGTGCCGCTGTGGCAGCCGGTCAGAAAGGGGTGGGTGGTAGCTTTTTCCCAGGCGGCGGGATAGGTTTGGATAAGAGTTTGGCAGGTTAAAGGCATAGTGAACTTGGCAACAGCAAACAAGTGGGGCCAGGAGTAGGTAGGTTTCGGGTCGCAGCAGTTTTCCGCGCTTTAGCCCATAACCATGAACCCAAAACAGTGAATTCGCAACCCAGCAGGTTAATTCGGCACGATTTCAGTGACGACGCGGCCGCCGTCGACTACTACGGTTTCATCGTCAAGGCGACCCACAGCGCGGGAACCATTGAGGTTAATGGCAGGGTCGGCCTGGCGGTAGTTGACCCCGCCCTCGGCTATTACCGTTTGGGTTTCGACGTTCCAGTTGAGGCGATCGCTGGTCATGCGAGTCTGGTTGGTTTCGCCGACCGCCACCACATCTTCGGAGAGCATAATCTGCTGCTCAGCTAGGTTCATCTGGCCCTGACGAGCAGTAACCCTAATTTTGTTTTCGGGATGAACCAAGGTTAGAGGCTGATTGACGGCGACCTGCTCTTCGTCCACCTGCCAGTCGAGGGCTTCGCTGGTCATGTTGAGCGGCAGCTCTAGCATTTGCATGGCTACCTGACCCCGCAGCGCCACCAGCTGCTCGGCCAGGTCGAGGGAACCGCGCTGGCCCACCACCACGTCGGTAATGGCATTTTGCTTAAACTGCTCAACTCGCAGCGGCTCGGCGCTTTCGACGCGCTCGTCCTCCCAAAACCAAGTCAGTTCTTTGGCCTGGAGCTTGAGCCAGGATTCGGTCTCTGGGTCGTCCACCACGGTGCTGGCGACCACATTGCCCTCCAGCTCCATACGGTTTTCGCGGTTAAACACCCGTGCTTCATCGGCGGCGGCGCGCAGCTGGGGGTGGGTACCGGTGATCTGGTCGCGCATGATCAGCACGTCGTCCTGGGGCCGCCACTCCATTTCGCTGCCCCGTAAGACAGAGCCGTTCTGAACGCCCGTCGCGACAATATTGCCCCGCAGCAAAATCACGCTGCCGTTTTCTCGCACTTCGCCTGTGTCGGCAATGACTCGGTAGATTACCTCGCCATCCTGAAAGAGATCGCCGTCGGGGCGGGTGATAAAGGCCACCTGCTGGTCGGTACTGTAGGTGACCTCGTCGCCCTTGACCCGCCACAGCAGCAGCCCGTCGTCGTCGGGCTGCTCTAAGGTGACATCGCGCAGGGTGAGGCCGGGTTCTGGCTCGGCCGTAGCATCCTCGGTCCTACGATTGAAACCCGGCTCAGGCCCAATCCAGCTGTATACCCCAAGCGTCACAGCCGCGATCGCAGCTCCCCCAATCATTAACCGCCGCCATTGTGCTGCCATGGGTCGTCCTAACAATTATTCGCTAATCACCAAGCCGTCTTCTGGCGGCTCGTCGGTGGCGGCTAGGTTAGACAGGGGTCGGTAGGTATAGTTGTGGCTAGGGGTGCTGCGGGGCAGCTTTCGGATATCGTCTTTAACCCCTTCGAGGTCGATGTAGCGATCGGCTACGTTGATTAGGCTATCGCTGGTCATCGATCGCAGGCTAACCACCTCAACCCGCGCCCCGCGGTAGCTGGCGGCATCGGCGGCATAGGCCAGATCGCCATCGCCGCTGACCAGTACAGCGGTGTCGTAGTAATCCACCAACGCGACCAAGTCGACGGCAATCTCAACATCGAGGTTGGCTTTCTTAGAGCCGTCGGGCAGCTGCACCAGATCTTTGGCAATCACCCGGTAGCCGTTACGCCGCATCCACAGCAAAAAGCCCTGCTGCTTTTCGTTGGTGCGGTCTACCCCAGTGTAGAAAAATGAGCGAAACAGCCGCGACCCCGCCGTTAGCTTGCACAGCAGCTTGGTGTAGTCGATCTCGATACCCAGCTGTAGAGCCGCATAGAACAGATTTGAGCCGTCGATGAAAATGGCCACCCGCCCCCGGTTGTCGAGCACCTGCTCGGGGGTAAATATGGCATCGTCGCTGATCAAGGAATGGTTGTGATGAGTATCTAACATGGGTTTTTAAGGGGTTTTGTTAAATTGAGTTTGTTGAATTTAAAGCGAACGTAAACAGCGCTGGATGGTTTTTTATCAGGGGCTAGCTGCCGTTTCGGGCAGCTCTAGTCGTTGAAAGACGGGAGCGGCTTCTCCTAAGAGTTGACCGGGAGGCAGGTAGCCCCAGGCAGCGTGGTCAGCGTAGCCAATCACTTGCCCCAGGGCTTTGTCGTTGAAATCAATGGCAAAGCCTAACTGGGAATAAATCTGGTTGCTAATGTCAGGGATAATCGGCGCCAGCAGGTAGGCGGCCTGTCGCACCGACTCCAACACGGCGTACAAAACGACTTCAGTCTCGGCCTGTTTACCCTGCTTATAGAGGCTCCAGGGTGCTTGCTCATCCAAAAACTTGTTGCTGGCCTGTACCAGGGCCAGGGTAGCTATGCAGGCCTGGCTAAAGGCTAGATGGGTGTAAGCCTTGGCGACCGTATCGGTGAGGTCAGATCCAATTGCCCGCAGGGGGTGGTCAGCGGCGATTTTCTCAGGATCGATATCGGGCACCTTGCCGTTGCAGTAGCGACCCGCCATTTTGAGGGTGCGGTTGAGCAGGTTGCCCAGATCGTTGGCCAAGTCGGCGTTGAGCACGTTGATGAAGCGGGTTTCGTTGAAGTCGCCGTCTTTGCCAAACTCAATTTCGCGCAAAAAATAGTACCGCACCGCGTCGGGGCCGTAGGTTTCGACCAGCTCTACCGGGTCCAGGGTATTGCCCTGGCTCTTGCCCATTTTCTGGCCGTCTTTGGTCAAAAAGCCGTGTCCGTACACTCGCTCTGGTAGCGGCAGGCCCGCCGACATCAGCATAGCGGGCCAGTACACCGCGTGAAAGCGCAAAATGTCTTTGCCAATTAAATGAATGTTGATGGGCCACCAGTGGGCGATCGCCTTTTCGAGACTGGGTGGCTCGCTGGAGTCTTGCAGGGCGGTGATATAGCCCAAAAGCGCGTCAAACCACACGTAGAGCGTGTGGCCGGGGTCGGTGGGTACAGCAAAACCCCAGTCGAGGTTGATCCGCGAAATTGAAAAATCTTGCAGCCCCCGCTTCACAAAGCTCAGCACTTCGTTGCGGCGCGACTCAGGCTGAATAAAGTCGGGGCGATCGGCGTAGAGCTGCTCTAGCTGCTCCTGATAGTTGGACAGCTTAAAAAAGTAGTTCGACTCGTCGCGCCACTCGACAGGTTTATTGGTGTGGATGGGGCAGTGCTGGTTGGGCAGCAGATCGCGCTCTTCTTTAAATTCTTCACAGGAGACGCAGTACCAGCCCTGCTGCTGGCCCTTGTAGATATCGCCACGCTCCCACACGCGCTGAAAAAACTCGTTGACGATGACGTTGTGACGAGGGGCAGTGGTGCGAATAAAGCGATCGCAGTCAATATTGAGCAACTTCCACAGCCGCTCAAACCCAGCCACAAACTCATCGCAGTGCTCCTGCGGCGAAACGCCCCGTTCTTCGGCGGTGCGCTGAATCTTTTGGCCATGCTCATCGGTGCCGGTAATCATCAGCACCGGGTGCCCCATCAGTCGGTAAAACCGAGCCACGACGTCAGCCGCGATAGTCGTGTAGGCGCTGCCGATGTGGGGTAGACCGTTGACATAATACAGCGGGGTCGTAATAGCAAAGGGCGGTTTATCGGCAGGGGTAAAAGTCATACAACCAACGGGAAAATTAGCCTGCTAGAGGCTGAACTGACAACGGCTTAGCATCGGCACAACGACCACCAGAACTAGGCTCTAGGGGGACAACCGACAGATAACCAGGATAGCAGCGCTAGCTAAAAGCTGACTGTTGATACCTGCACAAACCGGAACCTGCACAAACCGGACGCTATCCATTAGCCTAGGTGGCCGTGTTAAGGTTCCCTGAATAAAACCCAGAAGATTTAAGCATCTGACAGAGTAAAAGAACTGTCATGAAACGGCTTTGGCAGGGCCAGTTTTAATCGTCGAGCAGGCCGACTCGACCCGGTGGCCAAAACCGCACTACCGCCTTGCCGATAATGTTTTCCTGAGGCACAAACCCCCAGGCGTGGCTGTCATAGCTGCTGTTGCGGTTATCGCCCAGCACCAGATAAGACGCGTCAGGAACTTCCTCAGGCCCCCATTGGTAGTCGGGTGGGGCTTTGATGTAGGGCTCGCTCAGCACCTCGCCGTTGCGAATCACCTCACCATTGCGCACTTCAACCACATCCCCCGGCAAACCGACAATGCGTTTGATAAACGCATCTCGACGCTTGCCGGGAGGGGTGAGACTTTCGGGCGGCCAAAACACGACGATATCCCCATGTTCTGGGGGGTTGAGGTGGTAGCTAATTTTTTCGATTACCAGGCGATCGTTGATTTGCAGCGTTGGTTCCATTGAGCCAGAGGGAATGTAGCGCGCCTCTGCCACAAAGTGCCGAATCCCCAGAGCCAACACTACGCTGAGCCCAATCGTTTGCAGCCCCTCCACCCAGGGATTGGGCTGCGACACCTGCTTGCGACGCCCTGGACCTTGGTCCAGGGCAGGCTCGGGCGGCAGCGAAGATTTGTCAGACTGATCGGTCACAGGTGTGTCCCCGAAAATTACAGAGCAGGGTAAGCTCGGGTAGCGCTGAGGCCTACTTGCCTCCGGGCGTCCCCTTTAATCTGTCCTAGTGTAGTCGATCTGCTCTGCAACCATCTGTGCTATCAGACAGGTGGTTACCGCGATTACAGACGATCGCCTTGGGTAGTGCATCGGGGGATGGACCTAGGCGATCGGCAACGGGATTTCTGCAGGATTTTCAGGGGCCAGATCCTCAGACCACAGGCCTTTTTCCTCCAGCCAGGAGCGACTGTAAATACGCGACTGGTAGCGGGAGCCCCCGTCGCACAGCACGGTAACAATTTTGTGGCCAGGGCCAAGCTGCTGGGCCAGCTTGACCGCCGCCGCTACGTTAATGCCGACGGAGCCCCCCATAAACAGCCCATCTTTATAGAGCAGTTGATAGATCGTTCGCAGCGCCTCAGAGTCCTCAATTTGAATAGCATCGTCAATCGGTACACCTTCCATATTGGCGGTAATGCGACTGTTGCCGATGCCCTCGGTAATTGAGTTGCCGTTGATGTTGATTTCGCCGGTCTTAATGTAGCTGTAGAGACCGCTGCCCATGGGGTCAGCCACAACGCAGCGAATTTGAGGATTTTTCTCTTTGAAGAACAGAGCTGCGCCTGCGTAGGTGCCGCCGGTACCGGTAGCGGCTACCCAGCCGTCGATAGTGCCGTCAGTTTGCGCCCAGATCTCGGGGCCGGTGGTTTCGTAGTGGGCCAGGCGATTGGCTAAATTGTCGAACTGGTTGGCCCAAATGGCGTTATCGAGTTCTTCGGCCAGGCGACCCGAGACTTTAACGTAGTTGTTGGGGTCGCGGTAGGGAACGGCGGGCACGGTGCGCACCTCAGCCCCCAGGGTGCGCAGCAGATCAATTTTTTCCTGGGACTGGGTATCGGGAATGACGATCAAACAGCGGTAGCCTTTGGCGTTGCAGATGTGGGCCAAACCGATGCCGGTATTGCCTGCCGTACCTTCAACCACGGTGCCACCAGGCTTGAGCAAGCCTTTTTCTTCGGCGTCTTTAATGATGTAGAGGGCAGCGCGATCTTTGACCGACCCGCCAGGGTTGAGAAACTCTGCTTTGCCCAGAATGTCGCAGCCGGTCGCTTCGCTAACGCTGGGGAGGCGAATCAGGGGAGTATTGCCCACCGTGGCGACAAAACCGTTTTTGATATCCATATGCTTCGTAACCGTTGACAACAGCCTGCTGCGCCGGGGCCGACGCTGACCCAATTCTCTAGCGCAAGTCGCCTCTTCATCCTACGGTGAAACGGCGGGCTTCTCGGCTAGAATCGTTGTGCTTTCTGCAGTTTTGGGGCCGCTTTTGAAGATGCTGCTGGGAGGCGACAGTCTGAAGGCGATAGTCTAGGGTGAAGCAGCAGGGGCGATTCCCAACCTGAGATGCTTTGTGAACATCCCCTGGCCCTCTCGCGATCGCTGACGACTGGCCCAGCACTGACTAAGCAAGGTAGCTCCCGGCATTCTCCTACTAGTGTGATAGAGAGAAACGCAGCCAGCATCTGCCTTGAGAGCACAATCTCGGTCTCAGCCCACCTCTTGCTGCGACCAGCCACTAGCTTCCCCTGTTTCCCTACGGCCTCCCAATGAAAACCCTTGAAGCGCTCATTTTTGATGTCGATGGTACCCTGGCCGAAACCGAGCGAGACGGCCACCGGGTCGCGTTCAACCAGGCGTTTCAAGAGTTCGAACTACCCTGGCACTGGCCGGTGGGCCTTTACGGTCAGCTGTTGCGAGTGGCCGGGGGCAAAGAGCGCATTCGCCACTACATTGACCGCTACCAGCCAAAGTTTCAGCAGCAAACCGATATCGATGAGCTGGTAGTGGCGCTGCATCAGGCCAAGGCTCGCCACTTTCAAGCGCTGGTTGCAGGCAACGTGATACCGCTGCGGCCTGGGGTGCGGCGATTGATTGAGGCCGCCCAGCGGGAAGGGGTGCGGCTGGCGATCGCCACTACCAGCGCCAAAGACAGCGTGATTCCATTGCTAGAGCATCTGCTGGGGCCAAAGTCGCCCACCTGGTTTGAGATGATCGCCGCCGGAGACATGGTGCCAACCAAGAAACCCGCCCCTGACATCTACAACCTGGTGATCAACGCCATGGATCTTAACCCCGCCACCTGCCTGGTGATTGAAGACAGCCGCCAGGGGGTAGAAGCGGCGATCGCAGCGGGGCTCCCCACCGTGGTTACGGTCAATGACTACACTCGCAGCTCTGCTATGCCCGGCGCTCGCCTGGTAATCAGCCACCTGGGTGAACCCAGCCTTCCCTTTGAAGTGCTTTGGGGCCAGGTCAACAACGCCTATTATTTCTCTCTCGATCTGGCCCAGACGCTGCTCCCGTCCTAGACGCCAGCAGGGTTAAGGGCGCACGCCATGCGCCCCTACCTTTCACGTCAGGATTCTCCGCCTAATCCTCCTCATTCCCTTACCTCCTCATCCCCCCATCTTCTTGTTCCCATGCCGCTCTCCCAAAACCTTTGGCACGCCAACGACGACCTGGCTCAGGCCTGCCTGCACCATCCCTTTGTGCAGGGCATTGGCGATGGCACCCTGCCTGTCGAAAAATTTGCCTACTACGTCGGCCAGGACGCCTTCTTTTTAGAAGCCTTTGCTCGGGCCTACAGCATCGCTGCCGCTAAAGCTTCTACCTGGGAGACATTCCAGGTTTTTCATCAGCTGGCCGACGGGGTCCTCGATGAGCTAAATCTTCACGGTGGCTACGCTCAAGAGTGGGGCGTGGACCTGGCCACCGTTACCCCCGGTGCGGCCACTCGGCGCTACACCGATTTTTTGCTCAGTACCGCCTGGGGGCAGTCGTCTGAGGCGACGGCGATCGCCATGGCCCCGTGCATGCGGCTCTATGCTTTCCTGGGGCAGTCTCTGGCGCAGCTCAAGCCGTCGCCCCACCGCTACAGCGCCTGGATTGAGACCTACAGCAGCGACCAGTTTGAGCCGCTGGCCGCCCAGCTCGAATCGCTGATCGATGCTCAAGCGGTTGATTCCTCCAGTCACCAGGCCGCCTACCGCTACGCGATGGACTGCGAACTGGCTTTTTTTGAAGCCGCCTGGCAGATCCCATCGTGACGGCTCAGGACTGGTCGGCCAAGCGTTGGCGAACGTCTGCATCGCTGGTTTGAGCGAAGTCTTCGTACCAAAACCCGATCGCGCGCAAGGCTTCGGGCATAGCGACATACACCACCTCATCCACCGCCAGGCTCAGCTCTTCATAGATCGGCGGAGCCACAACTGGGGCCGCCACAATTAGTCGAGCGGGCTGCTGGGGTTTGATCACTGAGACGGCGGCGCGCATGGTGGCTCCAGTGGCGATGCCATCGTCAACCAGAATGACGGTGCGATCGCGGATATCTAGTGGGGGCCGATCGCCCCGATAGGCGCGATCGCGGCGCTGTAGCTCTTGCAGTTCTTTGGCCGCGATCGCGTCAATGGTTGGGGTCGAAATATTCATGCCGCTGACGACATCGTCGTTGAGCACGCGCACCCCGCCCGAGGCGATCGCCCCTAGGGCCAGTTCTTTGTGGTCTGGCACCCCCAGCTTGCGCACCAGGCAAACATCCAGCGGCGCGTTTAGCGCCTGGGCTATTTCGTAGGCCACCGGCACCCCACCGCGAGGCAGCCCCAGCACCAGCACATCGGCACGATGGGCATAGCGCTGCAGCCGCTCGGCGAGCTGTCGCCCGGCGTCGGCACGGTCATGAAACCGCATGTCTTGGGCAACAGCATCGAGCATGGTCTACCTCCTGGGGACGGGCCGATTGGGGAACGTGAGGGACTGCGATCGCATCGCAGTCCCCTACCCGCAATGGCTTAGTGAATATCGACTTTCACGACTTTTTGCTGCTCTGACTCCAGTTTGGGCAAGGTCAGATGCACCATGCCGTTTTTGTAGTCGGCCTGCACATTGTCAGTTTGAATGCGAGCAGGCAGCGGAATAGTGCGCTCAAACTGTCCATAGTGGAATTCTGATCGCACTAAGCCCTTTTCTTCGTGCTTAGACTCAGACTTGCGCTCGCCTCTGACTAAAACCGATGATTCTGTGACCTGAACATCTAAATCCTTGGCTTCCATACCTGGAATCTCAAGTTTGAGATGAATGGCGTCATCGGTTTCTTCCAGTTCTGCCGAAGGCATAAAGGACAGCGATTTTAAGTCTCTGTCACCGTCGCCATGGCCTTCAGACAGAAAGCGATCGAATAGATGGTTCATTTCTCGGTGCAGGCGCTCAATGCCTCGGAAGGGCTCCCACCGAGCGATATCGTTTAGAGGGTCGTAACGCATGATAGGCATAACTTTTCCTCCATTTTTCTATGAAGACAAAGCTGGTGTTAGGTCTGAGTATCTGCCGTCAGTCAGATATTTGCTGAGGTGGTTAACAGCCACTTGAAGCCTAAACTCATCAGCAAAATTCTCTACTCACGACCCACCTTAATGCTAAATCTAAACCGTAATCCCGTGAGGTTTTTGTGAAGAAATATTGAACCCTCTGGCTGTGAACGGCTAGCCTTCTCAAGGTTTTATTCTAGGGCTGAGCGAGGGGTTTACGATAGCGGCAAAATTAGAAAAGTCGGGCTTCCACTCAGTAGGGAAATCACATTTTCTGTGCCTCAATGGTAAGCGTCCCCTGAGCGGAGTCGTAGGCTTTGCCGCCCCAGAGGGGCTAGGGAACATTCGGATGGGTTTTGGCTTTCTCCCTTTGGGAGACGCAGAGCGAACGACTTCGCTCAGCCAGCGTAGTCGCTGGGACGGTTACCCTCAATGTATTGGCCTGTACGCATAGACTGTGCCCAGCGAATCTGCAACTTACACGGCATTCGATGTGGTAAACGCCAGCCCACAATCCAAGATCTTGCCTGGGCGCAGCGTGTGTTTCACAGCGTAAGGGTATGCCCCTCGAAACAGGGGGTTCTTCATTGGAATTTGGGGTTAGCCCTGACGCTGCCTCTGCGTTCTGCCGAGCGCTTGCCCAGGTTGACCAATTAGACTCTTCGCCAGAGATAATAGACGCGAAAACGTTTACAGGCTCACCCCATGACTGCCGACATTCGTCTACTCGTGCTCGATATCGACGGTACCCTGGCCGGAGAGTCTAATCAGATCAACGCCCCTGTGCTAGATGCCATAGGCCAGGTGCAGCAGCGGGGAGTTGCGGTGGCGATCGCCACCGGGCGCATGTACCAATCGGCGCTGCGGTTTCACCAGCTGGTGGGCTCAGCCCTGCCGCTGATGGCCTACCAGGGGGCCTTCATCAAAGACCCCAAAACCCAAAAACTGCACCGCCACACGCCCCTGCCCCGGCAGCTGGCGCTGGAAATTTTGACCTACCTGGCCCCCATGGAGGCCAGCAACGACCTGTCAATTCACCTGTATATCGACGATCAGCTTCACGTGCGGGCGATTATTGACGACACCGAGGCCTACGCCGAGCGATCGGGCATTCGCCCCATTGCCGCTGGCGACCTGGCCATGCTGCTGAACAACAACGTGGCGATCGAAACCACCAAGCTGCTGACCTTGAGCAACAACATCGACCTGCTCAGCGACATTTTGAGTCATTTGGGCCAGCGCTACCCTACCGAAGATCTGTATCTAACGCGATCGGTCGAGTACTTTGTCGAGGCCACCCACCCCTTAGCCCACAAGGGCGAAGCGGTGCGGTACCTGGCCGAAGACCTGCTGGGCCTCAAGCCCGACCAGGTAATGGCCGTTGGCGATAACTACAACGATCTCGAAATGCTGCGCTACGCGGGTATTGGCGTGGCAATGGGCGATGCGCCAATGCCCGTCAAGCAGGGGGCCGATTGGGTGGCTCCAGGGGTGGATGCGGATGGGGTGGCGGCGGCTCTGCAGGAGTTTCTGCTGTAGGGCTTTCTGGGGCTGATCTTCCTGAGATTGGGCTATCCAGGACCGAGCTATCCGGGGGCGGGCTGGGGCTCAGGCTGTCGTACAACTGCGAGAGCGTCACAACCCGAAACCCCTGGCGGTCAATGAGGTTGAGCAGGGTGGGCAGCGCCTGGGCCGTCTGCACACAGCGCTCCATGGACCCGCCGTGCATGACAAAAATAGCGCCAGGAAAGATAAAGCGAGCCAAGTACCAGGTGTTGAGATTGGGGGTGCTGAGGGGCCGCAGGGTGTCAAACGGCACCATCGAGGCCAGGGCCACCAGCGACTCGTAGCCGGGGGTGAGTCGAATGTGGTCGACCATGGCCCGGTTGTAGAGGCCGCGTCCAGGGCGATACCAGCGCAGGGGCTGCTGAATCAGGTCGGTAATGCGATCGTGGGCCTCTTGAAAATGGCGGGCAAACTGGGCCGGCTGCAAAATGGCGGGAGTGGTATCGGTGGTGCCGTGGTTGGCGATTTCGTGGCCGCTGGCCAGAATTTCTTGCAGAATGGTGCTGCCCGGATTGAGGTGGTCGGTGATGACAAAGAAGGTGGCCTGTACCGGGTGCTTGGCGGTGCGGTTGTAGCGATCGAGGGCGGCGAGAATGAGGCGAGTAGAGGCATCGTTGCGATCGCCCGGAGTCGGCACATCATCGATAGTAAGGGCCACCAGCCGCGCCTGGGTAGGGGCGTAGAACAGCGCATCCGGAAACATCCGGGCGACCTGGGTGAGCAACTGCTGCTGGGGAAGAGCCATAGCGGTTTAGCGGCTAGTGGGATCTAGACTATCGCGGAGGCGATCGCCCAGCGTATTAATGCAAAGAACGGTGAGAAAAATAGCCAGACCGGGGGCCAGCACCAGGTAGGGCGCGCGCTCGATATAGTTTTGGGCGTCGTAGAGCATGCGGCCCCAGGTGGGCACATCAGGCGGAAAGCCAACCCCCAAAAAGCTCAGGGTCGACTCGGCCAGCAGGGCATTGCCCACCCCTAGGGTAGCTGCCACAATCACCGGGCCGAGAATGTTGGGCAGCAGATGGGTTTTAATAATGCCCCAGGGGCTCGAACCCAGGGCAATCGCCGCTTGGACAAAGGTACGCTGTTTCAAGCTCAAGAAACCTGCTCGCACCAGTCGGGCCACCGCCATCCAGTTCAGGCCGCCAATCACACCCACTACCAGCAGAAAAATGCCGCGCTCTGGCCCTAGAGCCCGACGCACGGGGTCACCAAACAGATAGACCACCAGCAGCACCAGCGGCAGCTGGGGCAGGGCCAAAAACAAATCGGTCAGGCGCATCAAAATGGTGTCTAGCCAGCCGCCATAGAACCCAGCCACCGCGCCAATGCCGACCCCCAAACTGATACCTATCAAGGTAGCCGCCAGCCCCACGGCGAGCGAAATGCGCCCCCCCAGCAGCAGCCGGGCCAGCTGGTCCTGGCCCAGGTCGTTGGTGCCCAGGGGGTGAGCTGCCCCGGGAGGCTGAAAGGCGCGGCTAAAGTCGATGGCGCTGGGCGACCCCCCGTAGAGCCAGGGACCCAGGGCGATCGCCAGCATCAGCAGGCCCAGCACAACGAGAGCGAGTTGAGCAGTGCGATCGGCCCACAGCCGCTGCCAGGCGCGGTGTTTGGGACTTCCTGCGGCCAATGGCCGGGGTGCTACCGCATTAGTGTCCATAGCGCACTCTGGGATCAACAATGCCGTAGAGCACGTCCGCCACCAGGTTGAAAACCACCACCAGCACCGCATAGATAAAGGCAATCCCCATCACCACTGGCGTATCGCCCCGATAGATAGCCTCGATCAGCAGCGCCCCAATACCCGGTACCCGAAACACCTGTTCGGTAACCAGCGCCCCCGTAAAAATCGCCGGAATATCCAGCGCCACCAGCGTTACCACCGGAATCAGCGCGTTGCGCAGCATGTGCAGGGTGACAATCCGCCAGCGCCCCAGCCCCTTGGCTCGTGCCGTTTTGACGTAATTTTGCGGAATTTCTTCGAGCATGGCGGCCCGCACAAACCGCAGCAGCACCGCCGTCTGAAACAGCACCAGCGTGGCGATCGGCATAATTGACTGCCGCAGCCACTGCCCCAAGCTGCCCAAATCGTTTACTACCAGGGTGTTGTCGTAGATAAACGGCAGCCAGCCCAGCCGTACGCTCAGCACAATAATGAGCACCAGCCCCGAAAAAAAAGGCGGCGTCGAGAAGCCCATAAACGCCACGGTGGTAATGGTACGGTCAATCCAGGTGTTTTGCCGCAGAGCCGCAATGATTCCCAACGGCAAAGCCAGGGCCACACTCAGCAGGTAGGCCATGCCAATCACCCACAGGGTTACGGGCAAGCGTTGAGCGATCAGCTCCGCCACCGGCAATCGACTGACAAAAGAGTAGCCCAGGTTGCCGCTAAACAGCGCCACCGTCCACTTCAGGTAGCGAATGGGAATGGGCTGGTCGAGGCCCAGCGATCGCCGAATATTCTCCCGCACCTCCGGCGTTATCGCTGGATTAGTCGCCAGATCGCCCAACGGGTTGCTGGGCGACAGCGCTAAAACAAAGAAGATCACCGCGCTGATGGCCAGTAGCGTTGGAATCGCAACCAGCAGACGCTTGAGCAAATAGCCGAGCATGGCAGAAAAACTATAGCGTAGGAGGAACCCTCAGACTATGGCTAGTCTAGCGGGGTCATTTCCCGTACGCATAGAGTTTTTGCCGCTCACCGAGCAAAGCTTCGGGTAGCAGGCTCGCTTTCTGCACAATCTAGCCGCTACCTCTCTCGTAAGAAGGTACTGGCCAGCGCTATCTCTAGACCAGACTATCTGCTTTAGATTTAATTATCCTGGCCGGAATCCCTACCACGGTGGAGTTTGGGGGTACATCGATTAAAACAACAGCGTTAGCGCCCACATTGACGTTGTCGCCAATCGTGATCTTGCCAAACAGTTTAGCGCCCGCTCCCACATTGACCCGGTTGCCCAAAATTGGGGCATCCAAAGGGCGATCGAGATGGCGCAAACCCAGCGTCACGCCCTGGCGAATAATGGTGTCGTCCCCAAGGACGCAGTTGCCATGTACAACAATATTGCCCTGGTGCTCTACAATGACCCGCCGCCCCAGTTTGACTGTGTAGGGTAGCTCGATTCCGTAGGTATTTCGCACTTTGTGGTACATCATCCGGTAAAGCAGGCTCAGCGGTGCCCGCAAAACCTTAGACTTGACGCCCATGCGCCAGACGCCAAAGCGATGAACTGCCACCGCTCTAAAACCAGGCTTGACCCAATCGCGACCATGGGCAATCCAGTCTTCTTTTATTTGCTGAATTAACGCTTTAAATGAAGTGTTGGGTTGCTCCGCTCGGTTCTCAAAGTCGACATCTAGAGAACTATTGGCAACGTTAATTGCAGAGGTCATACAACTCCTATCTCAATCTATCTAAATGACCTAGGGTATTTGGCGTAGATACAGTTCAACATCGCTTTAGGCGAAGGTTATCAAACAAAGCTACCGGTTGAGGGGCGTCAAACCAGTTGAGTGAATTAGCGATGTTCAATTGTACAGGGGCAGTGTAGGGGGCAGAAAGGTAAGCTGTGAATGTATAAGGGCAGCTAACCACATCTAGGGCTAGGGGTGCAGAAATACATGTGTTTTACCTTCTGAGTATAAAAACCAGTCGTACAAAAGCCAATTTAGAGATCACTCACCAATGCTTTCTAAATCACTACACCAAGTCTACCCCGGCGGTGAAATCATCCTACAGATGCGCTGCCGGAGCTTCGTAATAAGTTTATGATTTGGTAAAAATACCACCTAACGCCTTCGTTTTGTGGTTGGGCTTTTTGAGTATTTTGAAGAAAGATTAGCTATTCTGCAGGATAACGGTATCTTCAAACCAAGCGACATCATTGGCGACAAAAGCATTAAAGCAGCGTTTTTCTGCGGCTTGTCAAATTTATTCTTGGGATCCATATAGTCGTATATGCTTACGCGAGGCTCTGCCAATGTAAAGTTAAGATGCCGCGTAAGGGCTACGACAGGTGTATCCATAATTCCCAAACTGTCTGGCAAATAACCATCGCTCTAAAAACGCTGAAGTTCTCTAACCGCCATGGTGACGGCTCTACACCTAAAGAGCCCTTGGGGATTTGGCTGAAGTAGTCAGGGCTTTTGAGCCTGCCTGCTCTGATACTGAATCCGCTTTGACTGCCCCCGGTTGGGCTGGGCAAACACCGTTTGCCCCTATGCAAGTCGCCTGTTGGAGAATCGGGGTTATGCGATTCGGATTTGGTATGAGACTTGCAGCTTAGCTTAGCTTGGGAGCCAGCGCGGCCTTGGGGTATGCAATGCGCTTGTGGTTGTACTGCTGCCACACCTGCACAAAAATTTCGGCAATCAGGGCCATATGGTCACGGGTTAGGCCCGATTCTATGAGCTGATTATCTTTCCAGCGGGCGCGCAAAATGCGGTTGACCATAGCCAGGGCCTCATCGGGGGTGGCATCAGTGAGCGATCGCAGGGCCGCTTCGCAGGAGTCGGCCAGCATGACAATGCCGGTTTCGGGTGACTGTGGAATAGGGCCGTCGTAGCGAAAATCGGCTTCTTTCACCGCCAGGGCTGGTTCATCTTTAGCCATTTCCTCGGCCTGGTGATAAAAATAGCTGATCAGCATTGTGCCCTGGTGCTCGGGGATAAACGCCTGAACGGCCTTGGGCAGACGACATTTACGGGCCATCACAATGCCCTCGGTGACGTGTTTTTTGATGATTTCGGCACTGAGCCAGGGGTCGTTGAGGGCATCGTGCTTGTTGGGGCCACCCATCTGGTTTTCGATAAATCCCTGGGGGTCGTGCATTTTACCGATGTCGTGGTAGAGGGTACCGGCACGTACTAGCTCCACATTGCAGCCCAGGGCACGGGCGGCGGCTTCAGCCAGACTCGATACAAAGACCGTGTGTTGAAATGTGCCGGGCGCTTCTGAGGCCAACCGCTTGAGCATAGGACGGTTGGGGTTTGACAGCTCGGCCAGACGGATGGGGGTCACCAGATCAAAGAGGTGCTCTAGGTAGGGGCTCAGGCCCAGGGCGGCAATGCTGGAAATCACGCCGTAGATGCCCTGAAGGGCTGCCCCGGTCAGCATACCCGACCAGGCAGAGAGCAGCGATACTGGGCTGACCACCAGCGTCAGCAGCAGGTAGGCTACCCCCTGGGTGAGGCCTACGCCACCGCCGAGGAGGGCCAACTCTTCGCGCGATCGCATACGGCCCGCCAGCAGGCTGCACACAAAGGCTCCAGCTGCCCCAGCCATAAACGAAATACCGCTCACCGTGGCTCCGACTGGCAGCAGTACAGCCACCAGCACGACCAGGGTGCCCCCCAGCACGGGGCCGTAGAAACTCCCGGCCAGCAGACCAATGGCGGGCAGCCCGTAGGCAGCCACCCCAACCATTTTCATGACCCCAGCGCTGACCACCATGGCCGTTAGCAACAGGTAGTCTTGCTGACGCAGCCGCTGGGGTACCCAGCGCTCAACCAGCAAAAACAAGCCCACCCCACCAGCCACCAGCCCCCCAAACATAGCCAAACCCCAGTAGTTAAAGCGGCGCTGGCTGAGATTAAAGCTGTCGAGCAGCACAAACTGGCTCTGGGTAATGACGTCACCAGCGGCAACAATGAGTTCTCCCTCCTGCACTTCGACAAAGACGGGTTTGACCGCCTCTGCGGCCATATCGGCCTGCAGGCGAGTGCGATCGCTGTCTTCAATCAGGTTGGGCTCTAGGGTAGAGAGCAGCAGCTGGCGACCAAAGGGCTCGACTGAGCCGGGCAGCGTATCTCTGAGCTGCAGATAGACGGCGCGATCGAGCACGTCGGGGGGTAGCCCTGAGGAAATGCCCTGGGCCAGCATGCGCTCTGCGGCCTTGCGAATTTCGACCTGAGCGTTGGCCCAGTCCTGAAACGATAGCTCCAGCACCTGGGGAGACTCTGTAACGCCCTCGGACTGGGAGACCAACAGCGTAAAGTTGGCCATCGCTTCCTGGTAGCCCTGCCGCGCCTGCTCTACTGAGTCTAGGAGCTGACTCAGCTCCTGACTGCTAGAGCGCTGACCATAGGCCCAAAGTTCGCCCAGGGCCTTCTGCTGATCGGGGGTGATGGTTTGGTTGCGCAGCAGGGTATCTAGCGCCACTCGCTCATTGCGGGCATTGTCTTTGGCCAGGGGGTCGATCAGGCTGCGCAGCTTGAGCCAGGTAGCGTCGTCGGAGCGCCGCAGATAACTCTGCACCTGGGTTGACAAAATACTGGTGGCGACAAAGGGGACCGTTCCGGCCTGGCGGCGAATATCGCCCACCTCCGCCATCAGGCTGCTCAGCGATCGCAGCACGGCCTCGTCGGTAGCAGACTCAATTCGCAATACCTGCAGGGCACCGTTGCGGGCGTCTCGACGGCGTTCTTCGGTGGTTTCTTTATCTTCTACCCGAGTATCGGCGGGGGCAAAAATGGTGTTGGGAGCCAGGCTGCCTACCTGCAAGCCCGGCTGATTGTAAAAGCGCTGCCCTAGAATGGCCGTCAGGCTCAGGGTGGTCAGCACAAAGGCCAACCGGGGGTGACGAATATTTTTGCGTCGCCGCAGGGGGCGGCAGGGCTGCGGTCGATTGTGGCGCAACCGCACGGACTGGGCTGAGCTGGATGCAGTCGACCTGTCGTTGGCCTGCACGGGCTCTAGAGACGACGATCGCCGTACCAACATAGGGCGATGGATCATCGGCTTAGTGGTCTGCTGCTCGACAGCCCACCAGCGCTCAACCGCAGCCACAAATTCCTGAATTGCCTTCATAAAGATAAGACAGCTAGAGGGGTGGGCAGAGGCCGAAAACCCCAAAAATAAAGGGTCAGCCAAAATGAATCGTCAGCAGCGAGCGGTTCGAGACGCTCCTCTCCCCGCTGTGCGCTCGGGCCGCCAGCCCAACCGGAGCCTCTCAAACGCTATTATAGGCGGCGGTTCTGGTCAACGCCTGTACCCCTGGCCCTAAACCCTGATGCCGAAAGGGAAAGGAGGCGATTCCAGACGATCGCGTGCATTTCCCCCCGGCCTGCACCCCGACCAGCATGCGTGCAGATCCAGGGCGATCGCCTCCAGGTCATCGGCGCTCAGCTGCCAGACATCCTGCGCTGATGCAGGGTACGCCAACAGCCAGCGCTGCCGCAGGGTTGCTTCCACCCCGGCTCGCCCGCTGGCCAGGCCCACCAGCAGCCCGGCCAGGGCCACCTCCGTTGCCGCCCAGCCCCGCTGCTCGGCCGTGCTCAACACCACTGCAAACTCACCCTGGCTCTGGGCCACAAGCCGTAGGGCTGGCCCCAGGGGGGTGTCTTCACAGTTTGAGGCAAGCGTCAGGAGCGAAGTGGAGAACTGGCCCCAGCTCAGCCCTGCCCCAGCCGCCCTGATTGTCTGGCAGACGAGGTCAAACAGCACCTCATAGGCCGCCACCATCGTGGGTGATTCACTGCTGGGGAGGCTGCGCCATTGCTCTAGCTCGGCTGCCCAGCCCACCACTGCCGCTCGATGATGGCCGTAGGCATCGGCCTGCAGCCATAGGTAGGGGAGGGCGTTGAGCAGCAGCGCTGCGGTATCGGGCAGCGTTTGAAAGTGGGACTGCCACTGCTGCGGCAAGAGTCTATCGCCCTGGGCACAGGCGCGGGCAACCTGCAGCAGCCCCCCCTGCCAACCGCCTGCGGCAGCGATGACAACAGATCGACGCTCAGCCAGCCAGCGATCGCCAATGACAACGGCCTCCAGCGCTGCCGCCAACCGATCTGGCGGTGACCCTGGCCTCACGCTTGGCGACATTCCTGGCTGTGACATGGTTGGGGTTGCCTTTACGCCGGTAAACCCAGCGCCTAGTAAATCGTTGGAGACAGACTTTAGAAACAGATTGTGGCGGGCAAATCTAACCGCTGAGCGTGAATTTTAAGCGGGGGCAGTAGCCTATTTTTGAATAGCAATCCTATAATGCTTGCTGTCAAGCGCCTGCCGCTGACTGTTATCCCCGTCTGGAGTCAAGTTTATGTTCCGCGCTTCCCCTTTTACTCAACGGGTAGCCCGAGGCTGGGCCAGCCCTGGTCTTTGGGGAATGGCGATGGCGATTGCCTTGGTTGGCAGTTTCGCCAATGCCCAGGCTCAGGCCCCTACCGAAGAGGCCGCCCCGGCTACCCAACCCGCCGTTCCGACCGTTAGTGGCGGTCGGATTGTGCGGCCCACCCTCCGGCTTGGTAGCCAGGGCGAGTCGGTGCGCGAGCTGCAATCCATGCTTATTTTGCTTGGGTACTACCCTGGTCAAGTACTGTCTCTTATACACATCT
>PYER01000290.1 GCA_003017855.1 filamentous cyanobacterium CCT1 | reverse complement strand
TCTGTTTCCGGCACCGCCCAGCGAAGCTAACCCGCCTGCGGCGACACCCGCCGACAGCGCTACTCCGGTAGCCAATACCCCTGCGGCAAATACACCCCCCGCCAACAGGCCCGCGAATACGCCTTCCGCCAGCACCCCACCCGCCAGCAATAACGGCAGTACTGCTGCCTTTCCGGTGCTGCGTCCCGGTATGGAAGGCGATGTCGTGCGCCAGCTCCAGCAGCGATTGCGAACCAAAGGATTCTATGATGGCGCGATCGACGGCATCTTTGGTAGCCAAACCGAGGCCTCGGTGCGGCGGGCTCAGGCGGCGAACAACCTGACCGTAGACGGCATCGTTGGCCCGGCCACCTGGCGAGCCTTGAATTAGGTATAGCGCTGGCTCACCCGCATCACTGCCGCACAGGATGTG
This sequence comes from filamentous cyanobacterium CCT1, assembly GCA_003017855.1. Classification (GTDB taxonomy): domain Bacteria; phylum Cyanobacteriota; class Cyanobacteriia; order Phormidesmidales; family Phormidesmidaceae; genus Nodosilinea. The sequence goes on along the minus strand of PYER01000290.1, from coordinate 7,133 downwards.
GTGACTGTCCAAAGTAAAGCCGCCAGAAGCAAAAGCACTTCGGCGGCTTGTAAGCAATTTGAATAACCTAACTCAGCGTGAGGATTGCTCTAGAGGGCTCTACTCAGCCTGGGTTAACCAATAGTCAATCCCTGGGTTAGACGAATCAGGTACAGTGGCGCTGGCGTAGATCGAGTAAGGCATATCGCTTGGATCTAGAGCAGACATCTGCTGGGCAGCACCGTTCATGTAGAGCATATAGTTGCCCATCAAGAAATAGACTCCCATCAGAGCAGCGGCAGACGAAGCCACCAGAAAACCAGCCAGCATCAGGGAAAATTCCTGACCTTTGACAGCCTGCTCCATCAGGCGGAGTGCCCAAGCCACCAGAGCAATAACGATAGTCAGGATGAGCAGCAGCATGGAAGGAGGTTTAAAGGAAAGACTTTGATAGCAGACTGTAAAGTTCGAAACTTAAAGCTTCTCACCTATATGTTACACATCGTAACAGGCATTCATAAAACCGGCATGGTTCCACAGAATGTTTTCGCTTTTGCCCGGTTGGATTTGCCGGATTAGGTCAAACGCATTGAGTCAAACGCACGGGCACTTGGCGATCGCGCAGATGCTCTTTGACCTGCTGTACCGTTAGCTGACCGTAGTGCAGTAGCGAGGCCAACAGCGCTGCTTCTGCTCGCCCCTCGGTTAAGGCCTGGTGAATATGGTCGCAGTTGCCCGCTCCGCCCGATGCGATTACCGGCACTGGCACTCGGTCGGCTATGGCGCGGGTTAGCTCTAGGTCGTAGCCCGCCTGGGTGCCATCGGCATCCATACTGGTCACCAACAGTTCGCCAGCCCCTTGGGCGACAACGGTTTCAGCCCAGCTCAAGGCATCGAGCCCTGTATTTTCGCGGCCGCCCCGTACGAAGACATCCCAGCCGGGGCAATTGGGGTCGTCGCGGCGGCGAGCGTCAATGGCTACCACAATACACTGCGCTCCAAAGCGATCGCTGGCCTCCCGAATTAGTTCAGGGCGTTTAACTGCTGCCGAGTTGATGCTGACCTTGTCGGCCCCAGCTCGTAACAATTTCTTAATGGTTTCTAAGGATTGCACACCGCCGCCCACGGTGAGGGGAATGAACACCTGCTCAGCGGTGCGATATACCACGTCATAAATAATGTCGCGGTCTTCGTGGGTAGCCGTGATATCGAGAAACACCAGCTCATCGGCCCCCGCCTGGTTGTAGGCCTGAGCCAACTCCACCGGATCGCCAGCATCCCTGAGATCGACAAAATTGACCCCCTTGACCACCCGCCCGGCTTTTACATCCAAACAGGGCACAATCCGTTTCGCCAGCATTCCCCTTACTCCTTAAATTATTCTGCTAACCCTAATCAGCTCAATTGCGCAAGTCCACCCGTCTTTGGCTGGCAAGCCCACCCATAGTTCAATCCCCAACATGTCTAGCAGGGCTACTAATCTACTCGTTACCCATTCACCCTACCCTTTCCTCCGAAGCGCTTTGCGAAGGGAAGTCGCTATCGTGTTTTCACATACTCCCTTCTGAATCCGCTCAGGGACCATCCCCTTCGAATCCGCTCAGGGACTATCACCCGTTTACCTCCTTTCTCCCTACGGGAGACGCTAACGCGTTGGCGAAGCCTGTCCATAGGACAAACGACTCCGCTCAGGGAGCGTCACCCATCCACCCATCCACCTACCTACCCATCTACCTATCTACCCAATTTCCGGTCGCCGCAGATTAACCCTTTCCCAGGTCTCACAATAGTGGATTTTGAGGATCAACAGGGGGCAAGACGCTGATACACTGTGTTTTGGTTTTCTTGTTGGATATGCAGTTGGAGCCCTGAGTAAACATGGGTTTAGAGATTGGCCAGAAGGTGAAAGTATCCCGTCTACGCGATCGGGTTTCTAAGGAAACGGCGACTTACCTCGGCAAGCGGGGCGTCGTGAGTCAGTTCAAAATGGTAGACGGCAGCGGTGTAGGCGTAGTAGTAGAGTTTGAAGACCGCTACACCACCTGGTTCTTTGAAGACGAACTGTCTCCTGTTCAGTAGTGGGCTTCACTAACGGACGCATGGCAATAAGGCGCAAAGGCCGTTCTCGGGCAGGTAGCATCGTCGGATTTGATATTCAAAGCTGCTAAAATCCGGGCCAGGTTTGGCCGTTCCCTTCCGAAGGGGGATGGAGGGTTTCTATGCGGTCACTAGAATCTGTGGGGCAGCCTGGGCAATTTCTGCTTGTCCCCGATGGGCCTGAGCCGACGAGATGCCTCTTTCCTTTAGGAATAGAGATAGCTTAGTGGCGCTATGGTCGGGGTCATCTGTCTGAGCAGCTGTGACCCAGGCCAGCCATGACCTGACAGAACCTGTAGGCTCAATTTTCTATGGCATTAATTCTCACCTATTTGGGTAAGGGCGGCAGCGGCAGCACCACAGTTGCTATGGCTGTAGCTAAGCAGCGGGCGCGAACCGGTCAGCGGGTGCTGCTGGTGATTCAAGACGCTACCCCGGCCCCGGCGCTGCTGCTGGGTCAACCCCTGGGACCAGAGCCTGCAGAGCTGGAGTCTAATCTGTGGGCGATGCAGTTTCAGGCGGCGACGCAGCTGGAGAAAAGCTGGGATGAAGTGAAGGCTCTAGAGGCCCAGTATTTGCGCACCCCCTTTCTCAAGGCGGTATACGGTCAGGAACTCGGGGTCATGCCGGGAATGGACAGCGCCCTGGCCCTCAATGCGCTGCGGCAGTACGACGCCAGCGATCGCTACGACATAATTATCTACGACGGCAGCGATGCCACCGCCACCCTGCGCATGCTAGGCATGCCGGAAATTCTCGACTGGTATCTGCGGCGGTTCCGCGGTGTGTTTCAGCAGTCGGATGTGGGCAAGGTATTGTCGCCCTTTTTGCAGCCGATGGCCTCGGCGGTGCTGGCAGTTGATTGGTCAGGGGATGTGCTCGACCAGCCCACCGGGCAGGTGCGATCGCAGCTCGAAGCAGGCCGTGAAGCTGTCACCAACCCCAGCCGGGTAGCGGCCTTTTTAGTCACAACCCCCACCCCTGGCTCAGTAGCCACCGCCCGCTACCTGTGGGGCAGCGCTCAGCAAATTGGCCTCACCGTGGGCGGCGTGCTGGTAAACAACGGTACGCTGAACGATGATCAAGCGGCAGCCTTTGCTCCCCTACCCCAGGTGGCCCTACCCTCGATGATAGAACAGGGCTGGGAGGGCGCAATTTCTGCCCTACCCGACCCAGCCCAGTGGGCTGCCACTGCCCCACGCCCGGTCAGCGTAGATGTGGCCGCTAAGACCGTGCGGCTGTTCCTGCCCAGCTTTGACAAAACCCAGGTCAAACTCACCCAGTACGGCCCCGAGGTTACCATCGAAGCGGGCGATCAGCGGCGCAACCTGCTGCTGCCTCAGGCTCTCCAGGGCAAAGCTGTGGCTGGGGCTAAGTTTCAAGATCAGCACCTGGTGATTTCGTTTAGTTAGGGCTTCTCCTGCTCGAGATTACGGCCCAGCTCCATGTCATCGGTTTCTAGTAAAATGCTCCCCATGCCTACTAGGGTTTGATTCTGACCCAAAAAATGTGGCACCGTGGGTAGGTATTCTGTCGACCTGATTGTTCATCGACTTGTAGCAGTTTCACACCACCATGGCTGAACAACCGTCTTCCCTCCCGGTCAATGATGTTCCAGACCAATCACCTGGTGCCGAGATTGCCGCTGAGATCGCCCCTGAAGTCCAGGGCAATGCGGCCCGCCAGCTTTTAGGCATGAAAGGAGCTAAAGCAGGCGAAACCTCGATCTGGAAGATTCGCCTCCAGCTGATGAAGCCCATTACCTGGATTCCGCTGATCTGGGGGGTAGTGTGCGGAGCGGCCTCGTCGGGCAACTACCGCTGGAACCTGGAATACGTGCTGATTGCCGCTGCCTGTATGCTGCTCTCGGGGCCGCTGCTGACCGGCTACACCCAAACCCTCAACGACTTCTACGATCGCGACATCGACGCCATCAACGAGCCCTACCGGCCGATTCCGTCGGGGGCGATCTCGATTCCCCAGGTGGTAGCCCAAATTGTGGTGCTGCTGGTGGGCGGGGTGGCGGTAGCCTTTGCCCTCGATCGCTGGGCTGGACACAGTTTTCCAACCATTACGGCGCTTGCCATTGGCGGCTCGCTGGTGTCGTACATCTATTCAGCGCCGCCCCTCAAGCTCAAGCAAAACGGCTGGTTGGGCAACTACGCTCTGGGGGCCAGCTACATCGCGTTGCCTTGGTGGGCGGGCCATGCCCTGTTTGGTACCCTGACCTGGCAGATTGTGGTGCTCACGCTGTTCTACAGCCTGGCCGGTCTGGGCATTGCCGTGGTGAATGACTTCAAGAGCGTGGAGGGCGATCGCCAGATGGGGCTCAAGTCGCTGCCAGTGATGTTTGGCGTCACCACCGCCGCCTGGATCTGCGTGCTTGCGATCGACATTTTTCAGGGGGGCGTAGCCGCTTACCTGATGGCCATTCACCAAAACCTCTACGCGGTGCTGCTAATCCTGCTGATCATTCCTCAGATCACCTTTCAGGATATGTATTTTTTGCGCGATCCCCTGGGCAACGACGTCAAGTACCAGGCCAGCGCCCAGCCTTTTTTGGTGTTGGGCATGCTGGTGACGGGGCTGGCTCTGGGCCACGCCGCGATCTAGGGGATCCACTAAATCAAGGTGACAAACCGAATTCAAGTCCAGAAGTGGGGTTCTGGAGGTGGGGAAACTCCAGAACCCGAGCTGGACTTGTTATACCCTTGAAGAAATGGTCGAAACCCCATACAGTTCTCAGAGGACGTGAAGGGCAACGGTGCTATGGCTCGATCTTGGTTAACCTGGCTGTCGTTTCCTGCGGGGAAGTCATCGCGTTCTGCCAGACGCAAGGCTAGTCGCAGGGACTCTGTGGGCAGCTCGACCAATTTTTCTAAGGCTTCTAAGATGGCGCCAGCGCGGCGATCGCTCGAACCCGAGGCCACGCCGTCCCGTGAGCAGGCTGTCCCACCGCGTCACTATCGACCGCTGTTTCTGCGGCCTTTGTTCTGGATCGTGCTGCTGGCCGGGGCAGGAATTGCTGGCGGGGGGACCCGCGCCTACCGCGTGATTGTGGCCACTAACGCCGCTCTCCCCAATCCCACTGTGGCTTTGACCTACCAGCGTGATGGCACCGTGACCATGGTGTCAGCCGACGGCGTGATTCTGCAAAAGCTTGGCCCCGCTAGCCGAGAGACTATTAGCTACGACGATATTCCTGAACATCTGGTAGACGCCTTCATCGCCTCTGAAGATCGCCGTTTCTATGAGCATAGCGGTGTTGATTATCGGGGTATTGCCCGCGCCGTTATGACCAACCTGCAGCGGCGCGAAACCGTCGAGGGTGCCAGTACCATCACGCAGCAGCTGGCGCGGATTGTCTTTCTCGACCAGGAGCGCAGCTACCAGCGCAAGCTCAAAGAAGCTCTGATGGCCATTCAGCTTGAGAAAAGCCTAACCAAAGAGCAGATTGTTGAGCGCTACCTCAACCTGGTGTACCTGGGTTCTGGAGCCTATGGCGTCGCCGATGCCGCCTGGATTTACTTCGGCAAAACCATTGACCAGCTCACTGTGGCAGAGTCGGCCATGATTGCCGGTATGGCCCCGGCCCCCAGTTTGTATTCGCCAGCGGTGGATGTAGAGGCGGCCCGCAGCCAGCGCAATCGCGTGATTCGCCGCATGCTGGCTACCGAGGCCATTACCGGGGTGGAGGCCGAGGAGGCGATTACCGCCAGCGTCGAGGTTACCCCCAACCAGCCCAAGTTTCTCTACAGCGAGTTTCCCTACTTCACGATTTACATTCAAAAGCAGCTAGAGGCTCTGCTGCCCCCCGACCAGCTAGAGGCCGGTGGGCTGACGGTTGAAACCACTCTGAATGTGGTCTGGCAGCGCCGTGCTGAAGAAACCGTTGAAAATGCTGTTGAGCGCTACAGCAACTGGCAGCGAGTTGGACAGGTGGCCCTGGTGGCCGTTGACCCCCGCAACGGTGAAATTAAGGCCATGGTGGGCGGCACCGACTTTACCAGCGAAAATCAGTTCAACCGCGTCACCCAGGCCCAGCGACAGCCGGGGTCAACCTTTAAAACCTTTGTCTATGCGGCGGCGATCGCAGGGGGGATGTCGCCCTACAAAAACTATGTTGACGCCCGCTACGTAGTCGATGGCTACGAGCCTAAAAACTATGGTGAAAACTACAGCGGCGGCATGGATCTGCTGCAGGCGCTGCGCAACTCCGTCAACATTGTGGCGGTGAAGCTGCTAGTCGACGTAGGGTTTGACCCGGTAGTGCAGCTAGCCGGGCGCATGGGGATTGAGTCGCCGCTGCTGCCCGCCTACTCGTTGGCCCTGGGCACCTCAGAAGTTAACCTGCTAGAGCTAACCAGCGCCTACGGCACCCTGGCCAACAAGGGCATACATCGCCCCAGCCACGGCATTCGACGGGTGCTCAACAGCAACGGCGAAGTCATCTATGAACGACCCAACGAATCGGAGCAGGCTATTGATGCCGACTCTGCGGCGATCATGACCTGGATGCTGCGTGGGGTTGTAGAAGGCGGCACGGGCAGCAACGCCTACCTGGGCCGCCCGGTGGCCGGCAAAACCGGCACCTCTGAGGAGTATCGCGATCTCTGGTTTGTGGGCTATATTCCTCAGCTGGCGGCTGGGGTGTGGATGGGCAACGACGACAATACGCCCACTCGTGGGGCCAGCAGCATGGCCGCTGCCGTCTGGCGAGATTTTATGGCCAAGCTGACCGACGACATTCCCTCCGAAGATTTTCCCAGTCTGCCTCGCCTGGGCGGACGGGAAGGCACCATTACCCTCAGTCCGGTCAAGCCCGGTCGAGTGGTGGCCGACAGCGCACCGTCTCAACCGTCGGAGTCAGCCTCCAGGTCCAGCGGTGGCAGTCGCCAGACGGCGAACCGTTCGGAAAGTGACAACAGGTCTTCGTCGGGTAGCGCTACGGCACCGGCTGCCGCTAGCAACAATAACAGCGATAGCGGGCCTAGAAATGCCAGTACCACCGCTCCAGAACCAGCCGCAGCCCTGTCTCTTATACACATCAGACGCTG
>PYER01000289.1 GCA_003017855.1 filamentous cyanobacterium CCT1 | reverse complement strand
GACCGTTCACCGTGCACCTTTCCTATGGATTTAGAGCAGATTTCCGCTCAGCTCAAGAGTGAAGATTCCAAAGACCGCATGCTGGCGCTGGCTTCGCTGCGAGATGTGCCTGCGGCTCAGGCGGCACCGCTCATTCGGCAGGCCCTGGATGACAAGAATCTGCAGATTCGCTCAATGGCAGTGTTTGCCCTAGGGATTAAGCCCGATGAAGAGGCCTTCGACATTTTGGTGAACCTGCTGACAACCGACCCCGACTACGGCATTCGGGCGGATGCGGCGGGGGCGCTGGGCTATTTAGAAGATCAGCGCGCGTTTGGGCCGCTGGTGCGGGCGTTTTACGAAGATAGCGACTGGCTGGTGCGCTTCAGTGCGGCGGTTTCGCTGGGCAATTTGAAGGACCCGCGTGCTCACGATGTGCTGATGCAGGCTTTGCAGAGCGAGGAGACGGTGATGCAGCAGGCGGCGATCGCGGCTGTTGGCGAAATTGGCGATGTAGAGGCGGTGGACGAAATTCTCAAGTTTGCTCAGTCGGAGGACTGGCTGGTGCGCCAGCGACTGGCGGAAGCTCTGGGGCATCTGCCCAGTCCCAAAACCGAACCGGCCCTGCGATTTTTGGAGAAAGACTCGCAGTATCAGGTGGCCGAGTCGGCCAGAATTTCTCTGACCCGGCTCCACAAACGCAAGGATAACCAGAGCCAGTAGACAGCGTGGTACGGGCTGCCGGGTCTACATTTCAGATATGTAAGGCGTGGATGGAGGCGCGCGATCGCTTTTTCTACCCCGATGTGATGGTGACCTGTGACCCGCGCGATCAGGAAACTGCGGATTACAAGCGCTTTCCCAAGCTGGTGGAGGTGCCGTGCAGCAGGACAACGCTACACAGCTGTGCCAGTAAAGCTGATCGCGGGGTCGATACGTTTGATCGCGGGGTCGATATGCTTTACAGCTGTGCCACTTCTTTATACAGCTGTGCCAGTAAAGCGTATCGTGAGGTCAATGCGCTTTACTGCGGGGTCAATACGATTTACTGCTGTGCCACTTCTTTACACTGCTGTGCCAGTAAAGCGTATCGCGAGGTCAATACGCTTTACTGCGGGGTCAATATGCTTTACTGCAGGGTCAATACGCTTTACTGCAGGGTCAGTAAAGCATATCGCGAGGTCAATATGCTTTACTGCGAGGTCAGTAAGCTTTACTGCGGCGTTGTGATTAGGTACCGGGTACCTGAGCGTGCAGACCAATTTGGCCAACAACAGCGAGCAGGTACCCGGTACCTTTCACGAGAGGCTACTCAATCAGTACGGTTTTGGTGAGAATCGCCATCCATGTCTCGGCTCCGCTCGACAACCGTGACTCGACTCCGCTCACTGCTGGCATCTCGACTTCGCTCGATGACCGTGGCTCGACTCCGCTTAATGACTGTGGCTCGGCTTCGCTCGATGACCGTGGCTCGGGTCCGGTCGCTGAGCGGAGTCGAAGCGACCGGGTTGTGTCACTCACCGCTGCACCGGGCGGCGCAGGAATAGGCTCGCTCCAGTCGTTGGGGTCGGCGTAGCCGAGGGCGTGGAGGATTTTGATGGTGCGATCGATCCCGGCGAGGCTGCCGTAGAGCATGTGGCGCACTTTTTCGGGGTTTAGGGGCCGGGTGCCTTTGCTGCTACCAGAGTTGGGCGGTAGAGGTAGAGAACTGGTCTCTGGATTGTCGTTAGGTTCAAACATCGGTTCTGCATCCTTTGGCACTGGTCAGTTAAAGGATGATGGTTAGACTATAGGCCTAGAGAGCGATTAGCCTATGCGTTGTCCCCACTGCCAAAGCGAAACCGTTGTCAAAAACGGACTCGTCGTCTGCAAGACAACCGGATCGTGCAGTACTACCGGTGCCGGAGTTGCGCTCACAACTTTAACGACCGTACGGGAACGCCCATGGCCCGACGTCGAACGCCGGTCCAGCGTCGTTGAGTACGCCCTCAATAGCCGTAGTGCAGGGATGGGGGTTCGAGCCACAGGGCGAGTGTACAACAAGTCCCATGCCACCATTCTGCGGTGGGAGGAGCGTTTAGCCCGTCAGCATGAACAGTGGTCTCCCCCCGCGCCTGAGGGCAGCGAGATCACTTTAGAAGGCGATGAGCTTTACACTCGCGTGGGCGAGACCCTTCCCCCCAGTGAGAGTCGTGGATGGACGTTGAGTTTTTTGGAGCGGGAGAGTCGCTACTGGGTGACGGTGCAGGCGGGGTTGAAGGATGAGACCTTGTTTAGCTGAGGGACGGAGTCCACGTGGCGATGGGCGCGGGAAGCTACCGCTATCCGTTGGTTCACCGATGGTGAACGGCGCTACGGGAAAGCCCTCTGGCCTCTAGCCAGTGAGTATTTGCCGAAGCACGGACTAGCGATGAGTTATCCCTTCCGTAAGGTGTGGCGCGAAGGGCTTGAAGTGGCGATCAAGATTAAAGGCTCTCAAGGCCAACGCCGAGTCGTCTGGCTCAAGGTGGACCATCCCTTCACCGCGATTAGTCCGACCGCTGAGGTGCATGCGCATCATAACGTAGGCGTCAGACTTCCCGAAGGGTGGCTCAAAACGCAGCGATCCGGCGACGGTGTAGTGCATACCGCAGACGCCAAAACCTCTATGCCAAGGCGACTGCCGGGTTACAGCGAAGTTTGGATGTTCAACGCCTGATCCATAACTGGGTGCGCCCTCACTAGGGATTGGGGGCGAAGACCACCCCGGCGATGGCGATGGACTTCACAACTCGGCCTATTGCGATGTCCGAATTGCTCAATTCCAGTAGCTTTGAAGCTCTCCTACGTTAACGAACCAGTGCTGGATAATATGAGGCAATAGACAAGTCTCTACCTCACCCGTCAGCGCCGTTGATCACCGCGCCCAAGAGCTTGAGATCGTTTCTGTGTTGCAGCTTCTCTAATCCGGTGATCAGCTCAATCTTTTGGATGTGTCCGGGACGAGTCACCAGCAGTAAGCCATCGGTGGCGCTGCCGAGCATCACCGCATCGTTGCTGCTGATGGTCAAGGACGGGGTATCCAAAATGACCAGATCGTAGCGATCGCGGGCAGCGGACAAAAATTTCGCCAGCTCACTTGATTCGAGCACTGCGGCGGTGTTGCTTTGGGGGCCAGGGCTAGGGACGATGTACAAGTTGTCGATTTGGGGGACGGGTTGAGCCAGATCGGCCTGCTCTCCAGAGTAATACTGCTGAGCGTCTGTCACAGTAGGGCGCTGAACGCCTAGCAGATCGCTATAAGAGGCATGATGCAGGTCAACTTCGACAATTAAGGTTTGGCGACCGGCTCGGGCCGAGGCAATGCCGAGATTAAAGGCTGTAGTGGTTTTGCCTTCGCCATCCCCAACGCTAGTAATCAGGATGACTACGGCACCGTTGCTGGTCGCAGGTTGCCCAACAGCCTGCTTGACCTCATCCCGCAAGCCCTGGTAGGGGGAGTTGGGCTGAAGGATCAGGGGCAAGATTTGATTGGCTGAGCGTTTTAGAGCAGGTATTGTGCTCAGGACTTTGATGGCGCGATTGCTCAAAATATCCTGCAGCTCGTCGTCGGTGCGAATAGTGCCGTCTAGAGTATTGAGCAATTGGGCTAGGGTGCCCGCCAAAATTAGCCCCCCCAGGCTGCCGACTGCGATCACCAGCCTGGGGCTCAAATCCATTTGTGGAACTACCGTAGTTACAGGTGGTTCTGCGATCGCCAGGCTGCTGAGGGTTTCGGCCTTAGCCGTTTGGGCATCGATGCGTTTGGCCTGAATCTGGTCGTACAGGGCGCGATTGAGCTCCAGTCGTTGCACCTGGCGGGCCCGCTCAAGCTGGAGATTGGGCGTTTGAGAATACTCACCAGTGAGCTGGGCGGTCGATTGAGCTAGCACCTCGTTCTGCCGCAGAATGGCTTCGCGCTCGTTGTTAAGCGCCACAAGCTGACTGGCTAAATCGGCACGGGCCGGGTCAAGGGCGCTCTTCTGACGGATTTGATCCACGTTAGAGAAAGCAACCAGGCCGTTGCCGCCAATCACTTCCCCAGCCCGCTTTTCGAGCAGATCGTTGTAGGCCACCAGGCTGGTGGTCAAGTCCTGAACTGTGGGGTGAGTCTCCCGCAGGTTGGGCGACAGCAGCTTGAGCTGGGTTTCGGCTTCTAAAATTTGCGATCGCAGCTGGGCAATCACCGGGTCAGCACTCAGCGCCGATGCCGTCAGCGCCTCCTGGGGCGATAGCCCCAGCTGTTGTTCCAGGCTTTGAATCTGCGAGTCTACAGCGGCCAGGGCAATGTTGTTTTGTCGCTGCTGTTCCTGTCCAGCTGCGATCGCCTCTAGCAGACGACCATCCTGGGCCGCTTGAATGGTCAGCCCTTTTTCGCGATCGTAGGTTTCGAGGGCGTCCTTAGCGGCGAGGAGCGTAGTTTCTACCGCCGGCAACTGTCGTTCCAGGGCTTCAATGATGGTTTGTAGCTGCGCCTGATTGGCCTCAAGGCTGAGGTCCACCATCGCCCTGACCATGACATCAAGAATGACCTGGGCCTGGTCAAAGTCTGGCCAGGTGAAGGTTACTGTAACCTGCTGCCCCTGGTCAGCATCGTTCTCCAGCTTGACATCGGTGTGGTCGGGCAGGGTTTTGGGGTCAATGGCGATCGCGATCGCCCCGAGATCCTCAGAGACTCGCTGGAGTAGCTGATCCGACAGGAGTGAATTTTCTGACGCGACCCGTTGCGGGGACGGCGGTGTCGAGCTTTCATCGGCAGCCAGGGCCTGGGGTGGCAGGGTCTGCACCAGCAGACTCTCTGCGCGGTACTGTGGCGGCGGTGGCGGCTGTAACGCCACAACCGTAGAAAGGCCGACTACGCTCAAAAAACTGCCTAGGCAGGGCCATTTATAGCGATTCAACGCTAGGCGATAGCGCTTGAGGGCGGATGAAACCATGATTGACATATCCCTTTGTCGCTAAATACAAGGTCAAAACAGCTCGCCGGTTTGTTCGGTAAAGTTGTCAAAGAAGAGCAGAAATCCCAGTGCATCCGTGAATGGCTGGGTAATGGCGCTAAGGATGTTGGTAATACTGGCGAAGGTATTGCGATCGACCACCAGCACGTCATTTTCTTGCAGCGGAATATTTTGGGTCGCATCGCCATTGATGGCTGCATGGGCATCGACGACCACGATCTCGGCAGTTTCCGTTTCAGGATTAAACCGAACCACGCCAACCCGGTTATAGGCGGCCCGATCGGGGTTGACCCCAGCCTGGGCTAAAGCATCTAAAAACCGGCTGCCGTTGGGTAAGGTAATGGCCCCAAACCGCGCTTCAGTGCCCCTTCCGCCTGTGGCACGGTTCATAATCCACACGGTAATTTCGGGCTTAGCCAGGGTAGAAGTGGCCACCAAGTTGCGATCGTAATTGGCCAGGGCCGTGGGCGTCAGCCGCGACACCGCCACCACATCGCCATTCTGCAGTCTCACCTGGGGAACCGATTCGCCCTGGTGCAGCGGGGTGAAGAGATCAACGGTTTCTTCTAGCACTTCGCCACTGCTGAGCGATCGCCTGATCTGAACCGCTCGCAGGTCGGCCAGCGCCGTCGCCCCCCCGGCCGTGACCAGGGCCGCCGATAGATTTGGTTCGCTCAGGGGGTACACCCCCGGTCGCGGCACTTCGCCCACAACGGTGACTTCCACCGGACGCTGGGTGGTGAGGGTAAGGGAAACCTCTGGTTCAACCACGTACTGGTTGTAGAGATCGTAGAGGGCATCGCGGGCCTGGTCGGGGGTCAACCCCGCCAGGTTTACGGTGCCCACCAGAGGTACGGTAACGTTGCCCTGTAAGTCAAGGCTGGCCTGAAAGTTTAAATCCGCAAATCGCGGCACCTCAACGGCGATGCCGTCCCCAGGGCCAAGGGGATAGGTCTTGAAAACAGGCTCACCCGTGTAGTTGTCCGTCTCTTCTGTGGCTTGCCATAGATATGGTGCAGGGTCGCGCCTAGCATCGCAGAGGCAATGTTCTTGTAGCTCAAGTTTCCAACTCAACTATAAGGATACAGGTGTTCGTGTCGTGACAGCTACCAAATAGCCCCGAGCAAGGGGGCCCATCACTTTTTGGCAAACCTAAGCTCAGTCAATTTCCCTGGGACCTTTGCCAAATTTCAATCCCTTGTACAGATAGGCTTACAAGGATTTAAGTGATCTAGATCACCAGAAATTGAGTTGGTAACCTCAAAAGATATTGTGGTTTGCCAATTCATCCTCTGAAAAGCCGGCTGTGCAAGGAATTGGAATGTACGGAGTCGCAAGTTCGCTTTCGGCTCTACATGGGCGGAAAGGGCACACCTGGCTATTTTTTGCGGTGGGGAAGATCCGCGTCGCAAGTTCGCTTTCGGCTCTACATGGGCGGAAAGATCGCGCAATACCTCTACAGAATTCCCTTTCTACGAGTCGCAAGTTCGCTTTCGGCTCTACATGGGCGGAAAGATGTCAAAATCTGGACTAAGCATCTTGCCATTGTAAGTCGCAAGTTCGCTTTCGGTTCTACATGGGCGGAAAGGGCATGTAGTGATCGATGTAGCGGGAGGTTTTAGCGTCACAAGTTCGCTTTCGGCTCTTAGTCGGGAAAATTGGGTGTAAAAACGGGTGTAAAGGGCTATAGCCAGATTGAAAGCTCTAGGGCAAGCAGATTTGATCCCAACGAACTCTCCCCAAAAGCCAGGCTAAACTGCAGATATAGAGGCTTTTCCCAGGCATACCAGTTTCATGCACAGCCAAGAGCAAGATGGGCTGAAAGGAACGTCAGCTTCCCAAATTCACCTTTCGGGAACGCCGTTCGGAAATTAATTCTTTAAATCTGGCAGACTTCCTAGCCAAAACCCTCCAGATCGTCTGAAACCCTAGTAATCTCGTCAGTTTTGGAAACTAATCCTTTAAATCTGAAAGATAATTCTTTAATGGACAATTGTCCATTAAACAATTACTTGTCCAGCTTTAAAGGATTAGTGTCCGGGCGCTCTAGGTGCTAGAAGTATTGCCAGACAAGGCGTTGAGGCGATTTTTCGGCACATACTCCATAGCCTGTACTTTAAAGAATTATTTGTCCTTTGCCTCAAAAGACCACCTGCGACTTTAAAGAATTATTTGTCCTTTGCCGCCCTCCCTAATATCGCTTGATCAGTTTCCAGTCCGCCTAAAGCAGCTGTTGGTGACAAAAGCATTCGAGGCTTTGCCAGGGACTGCGGTTTTTCTGACACCGTGCTCCGCCAATATCTGAATGGTCAGAGTGAGCCAACCCGCCCGGCATTACTCGCTATAGCCCGCACGGCTAATATCAGCGTTGAGTGGCTGGCAACCGGTCAGCCTGGGACGGCTCCTCACGACTCGCCTCAAGCGTTGGCTGAGAAGTACATTCAGAAGGATCCGCTGGCCTTTGAGACGGATTGGCTACGGACAGAGTTCCCTGATTCGTTTGAGCACCTGATGCTGACCCAGGTAGTTGATGACAGTATGGAGCCAACCCTGCCGGTAGGAGCGTTGGTGCTGGTAGATACGACAGACCGGGATCTGGAGGCGGTGACCCATGGCATCTATCTACTCAAGCTGGATGACCGAATTTTGGTTAAACGCCTGCAATATGT
>PYER01000288.1 GCA_003017855.1 filamentous cyanobacterium CCT1 | reverse complement strand
GGTGGCTGAGTCTTCACGCTCAGGCAACCCCATCGCAGCTCTGTTACCCAAATTGCTGACTTTTTCAGCAAGCCCTAAGTAAGTTCCACCAGAGAGATAGGGGCGGCGGTAGTTCGACATAGCTGAATGGGCGTTTGAATTATTGAGAGCATGCCCAAACCTGGAAAGGTGCGTCACGCTGCGCGATGACGGCACCCTACCCCTAGCAAAGTAGGGCTGACACTGCCCAATCTACGGTGATGGTCGAGCCGACCGACTCAGGTATTCACTCTGCCGTACCGAGCTGAAGCGCGTAGAGATTGGCGTAGACGCCTCCCTCGGCCATCAACTCGGCGTGGGTGCCCCGCTCGACAATCTCGCCCTGCTGAATCACCAGCACCTGGTCGGCCTGGGTGACGGTGCTGAGCCGGTGGGCAATCACAAAGCTAGTGCGATTTTGCAAGAGGGTCGCGATCGCATCCTGCACCAGCCCCTCCGTGCGCGTATCAATGCTGCTGGTCGCCTCATCCAGCACCAAAATGCGGGGGTCAATCAGTACCGCGCGGGCAATGCTCACCAGCTGGCGCTGGCCCTGGCTCAGCGGCGCGCCCCGTTCGCCCAGCCGAGTGCTGTAGCCCTGGGGCAGTGAGGTAATAAAGTCGTGGGCATTAGCGGTCTGCGCCGCCATTTCTATGTCGGCCTGGCTGGCGTGGGGTGCGCCAAAGGCAATGTTTTCGGCCACGGTGCCGCTGAAAAGCAGGTTGTCCTGCAGCACAATGCCAATCTGGCGGCGCAGGCTCGCCTGCGTTACCCGGCGCACGTCGATGCCATCGACCTTAACAGCCCCCTCCGACACGTCATAAAACCGCATAATCAGGTTGATAATCGTGCTCTTGCCCGCCCCGGTTGGCCCCACCAGCGCGACCATCTGCCCCGGCTGGGCGCAGAGACTCACATCCTTCAGCACCCGCTGGTTGGGGGTATAGCCAAACCCCACCGACTCAAACCGCACCTCTCCATCAATGGGCGGCATTTCGGCAGCGTTGGGCGCATCTTGCAGGGTAGCGGGCTCATCCAGCAGCAGAAAAATGCGATCGAGCCCCGCCAGCGCCGACTGGGCCTGGGTGTAGAACTGGCTGAGAATTTGAATCGGGCGAAAGAACTGCTGCACGTAGAGCAAAAACGCCGTCACCGTGCCCACCGTCATTACCCCGGTCACCGCCAGGTAGCCGCCGTAGGCCATCACCCCCGCCGTAGCCAGCGTATTAAGAAAGTCGATGGAAGGCAAAAACGCCGCTGTCACCGCCACCGCCTGCACGTTAGCTCTGCGGTTGGCGGCATTGAGGCTGTCAAACTCCTCAATGTTGAGCTGGGTGCGGTTAAAGGCCTGGGCCTCTTTCACGCTGCCGATGTCTTCTTCTAGCTTGGCCGACAGGTCGCCGATGGTCTGCCGGGTGACGCTAAACCGCCCCCTGGCCCAGCGCGAGAAAAACCCGGTGGTAAAAATCATCAGCGGCACCACCAGATTGCTCAGCAGGCCCAGCTGCACATTGATCGCCAGCATCGCGATGATGATGCCCACCAAGCTGAAGGTCTGGCCCAGCACCTGGGGAATGGTGAGGCCAAAGGCCTGGTTAACCGTGTTCACATCGTTGAGCAGGCGGCTCATCAGGTCGCCCGCTTCGCTGCGGTCAAAGAAGCTGACGGGCAGGCTCTGCACCTTGTCGAAAATATCCTGCCGCAGCTGCCCCAGCAGCTTTTGCACAATGCCGCCCATCCGCCAGATCTGCCCCCGAATCGCCCACACGCCGACGATGTAAATGACCGTCAGCGCCGTCAGCATCCACAGCAGCCCCCGCAGGTTGCCCGCTAAAATCAGGTTGTCGATCGCCCAGCCAATCAGCAGCGGCCCGATCGCCTGAGTGGCCGCCCCGATCGCCACCAGCAGCAGCGCCAGGGGTAACTCCTGGCGGTAGGGCGCAAAGTACCGCAAAAACCGCCCCGCCGTCGAAAGCTTGGGCTTGGGTTCTGCGATTGAGTCAGTTGCAGCGATAGTCATCTATTGGGCCTCAACAAAAGTACTAGCCTCCCGAAGCACTTGAACGAGGTCAGGCTTATTTGCAGAGATAACCGTATCGGGGATTAGTAAAGCACTACGCAACATTTTGCAGCCTGTCTGCGAGTTCTTGATGCAGGGCCAAGTAGTGTTGGTATTTACCAGCCCACTCAACAAAGTCTTCGGCATCAGAGGTTTCGCCCTGACTGTACTTGGTGAAGAATTCGGCAGAATCCATTTGGTATTGAATTTCGTACGTACTCAGTTGCTTGGCTAGAGCGATCAACGCATCTAAGGGTGTGGTGTACTCGATAATTTCTTTACGCATAGCAATCTCTTGATACCAACCTACTTCTAACGAAAAGCCTAGTGGACTGACTGCCCGGAAAACTAAGTCAGGGCCGGTGCGGCACCGACCTGAGACTCTAAAATCACGCCATAGAGGGGGCTGGTAGCCATCAGCTGTTCGTGAGTGCCATGGGCGACCAGGCGACCTTTATCCAGCAGCAAGATGCGATCGGCGCTGCGCACGGTGCTGATGCGCTGGGCGACAACGAAGGAGGTGCAGGTGCGACGACGCATCAGATCGTCGAGGGCGGCCTGGATCTGGGCGGCGGTTTGGGCATCGACGGCGCTGGTGCTGTCGTCGAGAATCAAGATGTTGTAGTCGGTCAGCAGGGTGCGGGCGATCGCAACTCGCTGCTTTTGCCCCCCCGATAGCCCCACCCCTCGCTCGCCAACGATGGTGTCGTAGCCGTCGGGCAAACTGGCGACAAAGTCGTGAATTTGGGCGGCCTTGGCGGCGGCAATGACTTCATCCAGGCTGGCCTCGGGTCTGGCGTAGGTGATGTTGGAGAAAATGGTGCCCGAGAACAGGGTGGTCTCTTGAAAGACGGTGCTGATGCGCGATCGCAGGCTTTCGAGCGTAAAGTCGCGCACATCGCGGCCATCGATGCGCACGGCCCCGGCGGTGACATCGTAAAAGCGGGGAATCAGGTTGGTGACGGTGCTTTTGCCCGAACCGGTCATGCCCAGGATGGCGATCAGCTCGTTGGGCTTAGTTTCAAAAGAAATCTCGCACAGGGTTGGGCTGGTGGCACCGGGGTAGCGAAACGACACATTTTCGAAGGTGACTCTGCCGCCGCAGGTGGTGAAGGGTACCGCGTTGGGGCGATCGCGAATGTCGATGGTGGCGTCAATCACTTCATAGACTCGCTCGGCTGACGAGGCCGCCTGGGCGATCGCCGGAGCGGCAAAGCCAATCAGCAAAATTGGCTGCACAATCAGCAGCAGGTAGGCATTAAACGCCACCAGCTCGCCCACCGAAAAGCGATCGCCGATTACCGCCGCGCCGCCGTAGCCCACCACCGCCACCACCACCAGGTTGCTGGCCAAAAAGATGAACGGGAAGGTATTGCGAATCGCCACAATGGTCTTCATGTTGGCGGCGACGAGGCCGGTGTTGAGCTGGGTGTAGCGATCGCGCTCGACCTCTTCGCGCACAAAGGCTTTGACCACCCGCACCCCCAGCAGGTTTTCCTGCAGTACCGCATTCAGGTCGCTGAGCTGCTCCTGCACCTGGCGAAACAGCAGGTTGTTTTGGCTAAAGAATCGCGCCATCAGCCACCCCGCCACGGGCACCACTGTCAGGCTAATCAGCGCCAGCCGCCAGTTCATAGCCAGGAGAATGGCCGCGATCGCCACCAGCGTTACCACGCCGCTAATCACCTGCACCAGGCTGGTGCTTAGAAACGTGCGAACTTGCTCAATGTCGCTGGTGACGCGGGTGAGCAGCTGCGACGTCTGGGCCTGGTCGTGGTAGCTAAAGCTGAGAATTTGAATTTTGCTAAAGATGCGGTTGCGCAGGTCGTAGACCACGCTCTGCGACATGGCCTCGGCGCAGAAGCTCTGGCCAAAGTTAAACAAGCCCCGAGCCAGGGCCGCCACGACCAGAGCCGCCCCACTTTGCAGCACCACCGTCAGGTTGTTTTCGGCAATGCCCTGGTCGATGGCCCAGCGAAACAGCTGCGGCGTCACCGCGTAGGCCGCCACCAGCAGCAGCGCGCTGACCAGAGCCCCGAGGGTCAGCCAGGGATAGCGCCTGAGGCTGCCCAATACCCGCTGCAGCTGCTCTAAAGAAGACCGGTCTTGAGACTGAGACTGCACCAATCGCCTGCTCCAAAAGCGTCTGCATCATTCTAGACGGTGCGCTTCAATCACTTGAACCAGGTCTGGCGCAGGGCGGCGGTGTCCCACTGCGATCGCTTAGCGGCAGCATCGTAGGTGCTGTGCAGAAAGCTCAGCAGCGCCTGGTCGGGGTCGTCGGCCTGGCGCACGGCGTCGTAGGGCAGCACAAATTCGCCCAGGCCGTCGTGGAAAAAGGCGGCTTCGGGCTGCACGGGCTCGTCTTTAAACCCCTCCGGCACCGGGTAGGCGTAGGAATAAAAGGCCGGATAGCCCAGCCCGGTGCCCGGCCAAAACCCGGCGCTGCTGACCTCCTGGCAGTAGGCTTCCTGGGCTACGTCATCGGGCAGGTTGGGCACGCCTCCGGGGTGCTCAGGTGCCGGTCGCCCCGAAAACCGCGTTACCGCCAGGTCAAAACTGCCCCAGAAAAAGTGCACCGGGCTGACCTTGCCATTAAAGTGCGATCGAAACTCGCGAAAGACGCGATCGCTCTGCAAGAGCACCCGCCAGAACCGCTGGGCCGCCTCAGCGTCGTAGGCCGCGTGGGTTTCATCCTGCTCAAAGGGAATGGCGTCGGGAATTTCATTGGGTTTGGTGTTGATCGTAACGGCCAGGCCCAGATCGGTGAGGGCAGCCATCACCGCCCGGTAGAAGTCGGCCACCGATCGCGGCTGCAGCTCAACCGTTTGCAGGTGGCCCTCGCTGGTGGCAATGCGCAGCTGGTGGTCAAAAAAGTCGAAGTCGATTTGAAAGATCTGATCTTCGTGGGGAATGGGGCTGGTGGTCAGCCCGCGCACGGTCAGGTAGAGCGGCACATGCCAGGAGTGATTGATCCAGGGCGTCTGCACCAGGCGAATTTTGCCCACGACTTGTGTCCACAGATGCAGCGTGGTGCAGGTGTCTTGCCAATCATCGAAAGATAGTTCTGGCCATCGGTTAGGCATAGCGTTTCCAAAACACGATTAGGGCGGCGGTAGCTTCTCTATTCGTACTCATTAAAGCCTGCCTTCGTACAAAGTTTATGCTCTGCTTGTGGTCTTGCCAAAGCCTAACCAACTGCCAACGGGCAGGCGAGGACTTATCTCTCTCCAGGCAGATTCCTGTTTCTTTAGTTAGGTTGAAAATTGTTTCGGTACAATAAGCACCCTTATTGATTGAGGAATATTGGGATACCGTGCTGCGAACAGTTTTGCCATTAGAGCAACTGGAGTTTGGCTGTCCCATTAATGGCCATGTCAGCTTATCTCACTCGCACCAGCTCAATGGTTAGTAGGGCTACGAGAGGCCATACCATCATTGATAGTGGGGAGAGCAAAGCTGCGTTGCTATTCTCTCCGGCCTTAGGGATAGCAGGTTCTGACACCGATGTAGAGTTGGCCAGTTCTACATTTGGTTTTTTCATCTGGGCTTTGCCTAGAAAATGGCTCAAAAAATATCTGGGTCTTTGCAGCCCTGACCGAGCAGTCAGGGACAGCGCTAGCTGGCTATGGCCTATCGATAGTTTTGCCTCTATTTTTCCAGTCGACTAAATGTTAATGAACTTTATGCTGAGAGCTCATGGGTGGGTGACGAAGGGAGAAAGCAATTAGATGACGCAGCATCAGGTGGCTGACCCGTTGTTTAGTGGCGGAGGCGAGATGGGGGCGCTGATGCGTGCCTGCGACTGGTCAAAAACGCCCTTTGGTGCGGTTGAAACCTGGCCTCAAAGTCTGCGATCGACCCTGAGTATTTGCCTCAGCTCTCGCTTTCCCATGGCGATTTACTGGGGGCCAGACTGCCTGCTGCTCTATAACGATGCCTGGCGACCGATTGTGGGCGACAAGCACCCCTGGTCGCTGGGTCGGCCCGCGCAGGAGGTCTGGCCCGAAATTTGGGAGGATATTGGCCCCGAGTTTGCTCGGGTCTTTGCCACCGGAGAGGGCATTTTTCACAGCGATGAGCTGCTGGCGATGCATCGGTTTGGTTACACCGAGGAGTGCTTTTTTGACTACACCTTCAACCCGATTCAGGGGGAGAGCGGGCGGGTAGAGGGGATCTTGAACGTGGTGAGCGAGACCACGTACCGGGTGCTGAGCGATCGCCGCGCCCAGCTGCTGCGTGAACTCGCTGCCAAGACCGCCGCCGCCAAAACCGTCGAGCAGACCTGCGCTCTGATGGCCGAGGCGCTGGGCTCAGACCCGGCGGACATTCCGCTGGCGCTGCTCTACATCGTCAGTGCCGGAGAAAAAACGGCCTGCCTCTGCCAGGGCACTGAAGTTGCCGCAGCGGTGCCTTTTATTCCTAACCGGGTCAGCCTGGAGCCGCCCGGCTCAGCGAATGAAGCGGGCGGCTGGCCGATCGCGGCGGTGGTTCAGACCGCGCAGCCCCAGACCGTCGATGACCTGGTCGCTCGCTTTGGCCAGCTGGCGACCGCCAGCCCCTGGCCCGAGCCTCCCCAGGAGGCGGTGGTCCTGCCGATTGTGGTGCCGGGGCAGGCTGTTGTGTCTGGGGTGCTGGTAGCGGTGGCCAGCCCCCGCCGCCGCCTGGACGAGCAGTACCACAGCTTTTTTGAGCAGATCGCGGCCCAGCTGGCCCTTGCTATCGCCAACGCCCGCTCCTACGCTGAAGAGCGCCACCGAGCGGAACAACTGGCCGAACTCGATCGCGCCAAGACAGTCTTTTTCTCCAACGTCAGCCATGAGTTTCGCACCCCGCTGACCCTGATGCTGGGGCCGGTGGAAGACGCCATTGCCGCCGCCCAGGACGATGAACAGCGCGATCGCCTGGCGATGGTACACCGCAATGCCCTGCGCCTGCAGAAGCTGGTCAACACCCTGCTTGACTTTTCTCGCCTGGAGGCGGGGCGCATTGAGGCCGTCTACGAGCCCACCGACCTGGCGCTGCTCACCACCGATCTGACCGGGGTCTTTCGCGCCGCGATCGAGCAGGCGGGGCTGCGGCTGGTGGTCAACTGCGCCCCCCCGAGCGAACCCGTTTATGTCGATCGCGACATGTGGGAAAAAATTGTGCTCAATTTGCTCTCCAACGCCTTTAAGTTCACCTTTGAGGGCGAGATCGAAGTCGCCCTGCGTCCAGCGCAGGACCACGTGCTGCTGGTGGTGCGCGACACCGGCATTGGCATTGCTGCCGCCGAACTACCCCATATCTTTGAGCGGTTTCACCGGGTGCAGGGGGCCAGGGGTCGCACCCACGAGGGCTCAGGCATTGGCCTGTCGCTGGTGCAGGAACTCGTCGGCCTGCACGGCGGCACCCTGGGGGTGACCAGCGCCGTCGGTCAGGGCACTCAGTTTACCGTCACCCTGCCCCTGGGGTCTGCCCACCTGCCCGCCGACCGCATTGGCGCGCCCCGCACCCAAACCTCCACCGCGATCGGCCCCACCCCCTATCTAGAAGACGCCCTCACCTGGCCCCAACCATCCCCATCTCCCTCATCCTCCCC
>PYER01000287.1 GCA_003017855.1 filamentous cyanobacterium CCT1 | reverse complement strand
CCGCTAAAGGTAGCTACGCCCATGGTGCCCAGGTCGCCCGCCGGGCCGCTGCCGCCAAAAATGCCGATTCCCCCGTTGCCGCCGTTGCCGCCGTTACCGCCGTTGCCGCCTTCGGCCCCCCCGTTGCCGCCGTTGCCGCCGTTGCCCGCATTGCCCAGACCGCCAAAGCCGCCGCCGCCCGCAAAGGCAATGGTGCCAATGCCGCCCACGCCAATGCCGTTGATGCCCGCCATCGCGCCCCGGTTGGCGTTGAAGCGATCGTCTACGGTGTCGATGGTGAGGCCCTTGGGCGAGGTGGGCAGCCCGTCGGCTTGGTGAATGCCGATGCCGTTGACGCCCGCGATCGCCCCCCGGTTTAGGCTATATTTCTGCTTCTCTAGCCGAATAGCCGTATTTTCGGGCTCCTGGCGGGGAATGCTGCTGCCGCCCACCGCCTGGTTATCGACAAAGCGCAGGTTAGTCAGGGTAACCTTGCCACCCCTGATCAGCAGGCCGCCGCCCAGACCGGCGCTGCCCCCTGCTCCCGCCAACCCGTCGTCACCTGCGGCGAGGCCGTCGGCCACCGTCAGGTCGCGCAGGTTGACGTCGCCCGCTTCCACCACCAGCACCTGGTGAGCCTGCTGACCGCTGAGAATATCGTTGCCATCGCCCACCAAAAACAGGCCGCTGCGAATGGTGGGCAGGGTGCTCTCCAGAGCGATGGTGCCGCTGACGGCCTCCAGGGAAATCAGGTCGTCCTCGGGGGTCTGGTTCGCGATTTCAAGCGCCTCTCGCAGGGTGCCGGGGCCGCGATCGCCCGTCGAGGTCACCGTCATTTGCCTCAGCACCCCGGTCAGCGGTGCACTTTTCCAGGGCACTGGGGTTTCAACGCGACCCAGCATGCGTTCAAGCTGCCAGTCGCCGCCCTGATCGAGGTTACTAGTGGGGTTTGTGGAAGCGGCAATATCGGCTCCCGTCAGGCGCTGAAGCTGCTGCAGAAAGGTGCGGCCCCCCTCGCCCCGGCCAATCTCACAGCCGTAGAGCAGCAGATCGGCTCCCGCTGACAGGGAGTTTCGCCAGGCCGAGAGATCCTGACCATAGTCGTTTAAGTTGGCCAGGTTCAGATCGGCATTCCCCAAAGTCAGCTGACCAGGGCTGCCGTGGCTGACCAGGTGCAGGGCGGTGGGATGGTAGCGGGCAATCGCCTGGGTAATTGGAGACAGGGTGTCGTTGACGACGACCAGGTGCTGGTGAGGGGCTAGCCGCGATCGCCAGGCTGCCACGCCAACATCGGCTATCAACGCCCCATCGATGGCTACAACCTCAGGCCGCCCAGATGACAGCCCAATCCCGGGCCAGGCCAGCACCACCAGCGCGACGGCAAGCCACAGTCTGCCCCAGAGCCATCTACCTTCCCTGCTTGCCAATGCTCGCCCCTGAGTACCCATGGATTAAGGGAAAAACATCCCTAACGGTAAAAATACTAATCTGCCGTCGCTACAGAAAGGTTAAGTTGAGCAATTCTTTAGTTAATTCCGCTTTGTTGCAGGATTTCTGCCCTTTGGCAACTTTCTCAACCCCCTTTAATGACCAACTTTGTATGATTAGGAAGTATTGCCGTCGTGGCCGCTACCCGCGTCACGGCAGTTTAATGGGCCAGTGCTCAATCTGTGCCAGAGGTTCAACCGCCTGTGATTTTATCGTCTCCCCCTACCATCAACCGCAGCAAGTCGCTGTACGAGCAGGTGTACCACGCGCTGCGTTCAGCGATCTTGACCGGTGCTCTCTCCCCCGGCGATCGCCTGGTTGAGACCCAGCTGGCCGAGTGGCTACAGGTCAGTCGCACCCCCCTGCGGGAGGCCCTGCGCCAGCTCCAGCAGGACGGGCTGGTCACCGCCGATGTCAGCGGGGGGCTGCGGGTGACCACCATTACCGCCGCCGATGCCGAAGAACTCTACGACTGCCGCCTGGCGCTAGAGGCGCTGGCGGTGGCCGGAGCCTGCACTCAGGCCAGCCCCGAGCAGCTAGAGGCGATCGCAGACTGTGTGGCTAAGGCCGAGGGCGCTACCGCCAACAGCCACGGCAGCCTTTCTCCCGAGAATTTGCTCGACGTTGACTACCAGTTTCACCACCTGATTGCCGAAAGCTCGGGAAACCGGCGGCTGGTGTCGCTGCTCGACACGCTGTTTGACGCCATGGCCCTGCTGCGCATTCAAACCCTGCAGCAAAACCCCAACGTGCTGGACATTCGCCTGGAGCACCGTCAGATCTACGAGGCCATCCTCACCCGCGACCCGGATGTGGCCGTTACCGCCATCACCCAGCACCTGCGCGCCAGCAAAACCCGCGTGGTCAAAGAAATTGAGGGCCACCAGGCGGTGGCCGTGGCCAAATCCTAGCGGTTCCACCCCCATTCAGCGGCGGGGATCGCGGTCTGGTAGGATTTTGAGACTACTCAAGCTAGCAGGAACTACCATGTCTCAGACTCCTACCACCGGGGCCGATGCCGTCGATGCTGCGATCGCAGCGGGCGTTGATCTCGATGGCACCCCCATTCCCGCCGCCAAACTCGACCTCTACCACCAGGTGATGGCTAAAGAAGCCGGGCGGCAGCGCAGCGGAGTCTCTAACTCCATGCGATCGCGCATTGTGCGCATTGGGGCCAAGCACTTTTCTAAAGATGACCTCAACGCTATGCTGCAGGCCGCCGATTTTGCCCCTCTCAAAGACAAAGAAATCGCCTACTTCTACGGCGACAAATAGCGCTCGCTAGATGGCCGTAATCGCCGAACCAGCTTGATAGCACAGCAAACCCCTGCTTCTACGTAAGGCGAAGAAATAGGGGTAGGGTTAAACCTTAATTTGTTGTGCCCGCTGGGTGCAAACCTTCCCCGCCTAGGCTTCCATCAGGTTGGCCTCGACCACGTTGGTGGCAAAACTCGCGTAGGCTTCGCCAATCTGCCTGGCCATAGTGTCGGGGAACAGGTGAAATTTCCCGTCCTTCAGGGCTGTGACAATGCCTTCACCGACGAGCGCTGGCGGCTCGGCAATTTCGGCCAGACCGGCATCCTGGGCCATATCGGTGGCAATCGGGCCGGGGTGCACGCTGATGACAGCCGTACCCTGAGCACTCAGCACCTCCCGCAGGGCCTGGGTCATCGAGTAGGCAGCGGCCTTAGACGCGCTGTAGGTGGCAAAGTCAGCGAAGTTTTTAAGCGAGGCTACCGAGTTGAGCTGCACAAAGGCACCGCCGCCGTTGGCCTTGAGCACCGGAGCAAAGGCCTGGGCCATCCGCATCAGGCCAAACACGTTCATGTCCATTTCGAATTGCAGCGCGGCGATCGCATCCTCAGCCAGCGGCGCGGCCTTGCGTAGCACCCCGGCATTGTTGACCACAATCGCCACATCAGTCGCGGTTTTGGCCGCCTGGGCAATGGTGTCGGGCTGGGCCAGGTCGAAATGGATGGGAACGACGCTATCGCCGTAGGCATCCACAAGGGATTTAGCTGAATCCAAATTGCGGACAGCGGCATAGACCTTAGTAGCCCCGTGCTGCAGCAGAGATTCTGCGATCGCCTTACCAATGCCGCGGTTGGCACCCGTTACAAAAGCCGCTTTGCCGTTGATATCGAAAGCCATGGGAATACCTCCAAAAAAGAAAAACGGAGACAGGGAAGAACGTAAGGCTTGGAGCTGAAACTGGGCTGAGGAAGCTGAGAAAGCGCTGAGACCTAGGCCTTTGCCTCAGCCACGGTGCCAAACTGGCTCTTGTAGGCTGGCTGCAGCACATCCATGCCAACCTGCACTGCCGGACGAGCCGCGATCGCCTCAACCCAGCGCTGCACGTTAGGAAACTTGTCGAAGGTCAGCCCCATGTAGGGGGTGGTGGCCGAACTGACCCAGGGGTAGGTGGCGATGTCGGCAATGGAGTAGTCGCCCGCCAGGTAAGGCGTTTTAGCCAGCTGACCCTCCATCACGCCCAGCAGCCGCTGCACTTCCTTTTCGTAGCGGTTGATGGCGTAGGGCAGCTTTTCAGGGGCAAAGTTGCGAAAGTGGCCGAGTTGGCCAAACATGGGGCCAACGCTCGCCATTTGGAACATCAGCCATTCGATCGCCTTGATCCGCTCCGCTGTATCGATCGGCAGCAGCTTGCCCGCTTTCTCCGCCAGGTAAATTAAAATTGCTCCCGACTCAAAGATCGCCAGGTCATTGTCGCGATCGACGATGGCCGGAATTTTGTTGTTGGGGCTAATGGCCAAAAACTCAGGGGCAAACTGCTCGTTTTTAGTAATGTTCACCGAGTGAATGGTGTAGGGCATCTGCAATTCTTCGAGCAGAATGGCCGGTTTGCGCCCGTTGGGGGTCGTGAACGTATACAGGTCAATCATTGGATCACTCCAGAATAGGTTTTCACGTAGGGGCAAACGGCTGTTTACACTCGCCCAAATTCATGCCGAATTTCAGAAACATTCAGACGACCCATCAGCCGCCGTTACGCAATATGAATGCCACACTCCTGCTTCAGGCCGTGGAAGCGGGTATCGCGCTCATCCAGATCGCTGGCCGTTAGGGGGCGGCTTGAATGCCAGTCGCCAACGGTGACATAGCCCTGCTCAAAGAGCGGATGGTAGGGCAGGCCGTAGGCTTGCAGGTACTCGTAGATATCCTTCGAGTTCCAGTGCAGAATCGGCAGGATCTTGTGAATGCCGTGCTGCTGGCCCACCACATCGAGCGTTTTGCGGTGGTCGGTTTGCTGCGATCGCAGCCCCGCCAGCCAGGCCGTCGCCCCTAGTTCCCGCAGTGCCCGCTGCATGGGCTCGACCTTACGAATCTGGTCGTACTGATTGAGCGCTTCAACGCTCTCCTCAGCCCACAGCTTGCCGTAAAGCGCCTCCATGTGAGCGGGGCTTAGGGGCGACTGGTAAATCTTGAGGTTGAGGTTTAGCCGCTGGGTCAGTTCGTCGGCAAAACGATAGGTTTCCTCGGGCAAATAGCCTGTATCGACCCAGATGACGGGAATCTCCGGCACCACCTGAGTCACCAGGTGCAGCATCACCGCCGCCTGAATGCCAAAGCTGGTGCTCATCACCAATCCGGTGCCAAAGGTATCAGCAGCCCAGTCCACAATAGCGGCAGAGGTTTGGGGCGTGGCTTCTGCACTGGGAAGACTAAGGCGGCCTGGGGAGGAGCTAAAAGAAGGCAGCCCGTAGGGCACGGCGGGCAAGGGGTTTGAGCTAGAAGATGGAGCAAGGGTAATCATGCAGGAGCCTCCTTCAAGGCTGCGGTTCAGGCCGGGTTGCAAAACAAGCCTGAGTAGAACGGTCTGTATAGTTATAATTATGTAGACAGGTCTGTCTATTGTCAATCCCCGCCGAGAAAATTTTGCTGGGGGTGCCTGTAGCGGGCCTTGCGGTAAAGCGGCCCAACTATCTTGCTGCACCGGCTGAAGAGATTCTGTAGGCGTAAAAACAGACGGCTTACCGCTGTAACGGCGTTGAGGTAGGGTTGTTGCCAGCGCTATACTATACAGACAGACCTGTATATCGTACACTTCCATGACCCGCCCATCTGCTTCACGCCCCTGCGCCCGCGATCGCATCATGGCGGCGGCCTCTGAGCTGTTTTACAAAGAGGGCGTCCACAGCGTCGGCATCGATCGCATCATTGCCGAGTCGGGGGTGGCCAAAATGTCGCTCTACAACCACTTCAAGTCAAAAGACGCCCTGATTGCCGCCTGGCTCGATGAGCAGCACCACAGCTGGCGCGAGTGGTTTCAGGGGGCGATCGCCCGCCACGCCGCCGCCTCCGGTGAGTCGCCGCTGCTCGCCATTTTCGACGCCCTGCGCGAGTGGATCGAGCAACCCAACTTTCGCGGCTGCGCTTTCATCAACTCAGCGGTGGAGCTAGTCGATGCCGAGCACCCCGGCTACCAGCTCACCCTGGTTCACCAGCAGGCCGTCGCCGACTACATTCTTACCCTGGTGCAAGAGGCCAACCTGCCCAACCCCCAAGATTTAGCCCATCAGCTGCTGATTTTGATGCAGGGAACCACCGTCGTCGCCATGATGCATGGCTGCCCCAACGCCGCTGACCAGGCCAAAGCCGCCGCCGCCGTCCTCATCGAAGCCGCTTCTCAATAGCTCAGCGATCGCTGTTTGGACGAGATCTCGACCGAAGCACACGGTTTTTAAAGGTATTGCAGTGTGTACCGCGCTGTAAGGTTGCCACCACTCAGACAAATGGTGTTATGCCCCTATGGGATCTCTGTTTGGCTTAGGGTTTCTCAATGCGGATTGTGTGCGGAGCATGATGCTGGAGTTGCAAATCTAAGTCAGCTCGGCTAGAATTTGGTTGGTTGTTCAACCAATAGCTTTGCGAGGGGTATGCATGGGTAAAAAAGCCGCATCGACTGGCGCAGACAATCGATCGCTGATTGTTGCGGCGGCCTATCAACTCCTGGCTAAGGAGGGGTACGATGCAGCCACCATGAAGGAAATTGCCCAGGTCGCCGGGGTGGCTCCTGGCCTCATTCACTATTACTTCAACAGTAAAGACCAGCTCTTGCAGGAGGTGCTCTACACCGCTGGCGAACGCTACGTCAAAGAGGTGGAGCGGTGGTGCAATACCCTGTCTCCCCAGGAGTTACTGGAAACGACCTTCACTGAGCCCAAACAGCGCGTGATACATGAGCCAGAGTGGTTTCGCCTGCGCTGCGAACTGTTTGCCCTGGGGCTACGCAACCCCAACTTTCACGAGGCGGTACAGGTTATGCTCGCCACTGGTCGGCAGTGCATTACCCGTCTGGTGAGGCAGGTGGCGGGAGAGGCGATCGCGAATCCTGAGGCTACAGCCGCCGTACTGCTGGCCGCGTTTGATGGTCTGGCCCTGCAAAAGCTAGCCGATCCGGCATTCGATTTAGATGGTGCCTACCAGGTCTTGCTTGAGATGTTCATGGCTCAGATGGGTGAGCCGTAGCCAGGCTCAG
This sequence comes from filamentous cyanobacterium CCT1, assembly GCA_003017855.1. Lineage (GTDB taxonomy): Bacteria > Cyanobacteriota > Cyanobacteriia > Phormidesmidales > Phormidesmidaceae > Nodosilinea. The sequence continues at coordinate 870 of PYER01000287.1, read as the reverse complement.
GCGTGAATTCTTTTTTTGATCGTTTTTGGTTGGTTGACCAACTAATTCTAAAAGGAGTCCCATGATGAATGTTCGAGTGACCGGAGCGACAGAATACATTGGCGGCGCGATCGCCCATCAGGGCCGATCTTTGACCATTGCGCAGGCCCTGCAAACCCATGACCTTAAGGAGGGATCCTATGTTGGCTAACGTATTGCTGATGCTGGCGATTTTGTCGGTGGGCGTGGTCTACGGCACGGATGTGTTTTTTGCGGTGGTGGGGCGACCGGCCTTGGCCGCCAGTGAAGAGCAGGCGATCGCCAACCTGATGGCCCATTTACACCAGGTTGCCGATGCTCGTATGCCCATCTTTGGGGCATTAGGCATGATAGCCACCGCTGCCTTTGCCGTAGCCACTACCGTAGGAACGCCTTCAAGCTGGCTAGCCGTGATGGCCTTAGCGGGCTTGCTGGTTCAGCTTGGCCTGTATTTGCGCGTGGCCAAACCCGTCAACCAGGTCATGAAGGCCGCCGTGCAGCAGGGCAACAGCCTTGAAAACGTACGCGCATTACAAAACCGATGGGATAGCGTGATCGTGGGCCGCGCCATGGCCCTGACCTGGGCGATGGGGTGTCTCCTCATCGCAGGAGCATTGCGCTAGCCCCGAGAGACCTGAACCGGGGATCTCAGCCTCAGAATGAGATCTCCAACTCCTCAGCACATCAGCAGGATCGCCCAATCCAAAACCCTCAATAGTTCGCAAGCTCACTACAAGTCCAAAACTTGACTTTGGACAAACGCCGCCAGCCCACTGAAGATTTCGGTGGGCTTTCAGGTCAAAGCGAGGGAGCTAAGCGGCGTCTTGCAAGTCCTTACAGCGGCAGCGCTTT
>PYER01000286.1 GCA_003017855.1 filamentous cyanobacterium CCT1 | reverse complement strand
GGCAGACATTGAGCGAAAACGCCCTTTGTTACAACAGCAGGGAATTGACGTTCAAATTACCAGGTGCAAGATCTGAGTCTAGTGACCTGGGTCCGGTAGTTCTACTGAGGGATTGGGCAACCTACATCGGCGGGCCGATGCGTACCGTGTTACAGGAAGGTTACTTTGTATACGTTGCTTCATGAACCTTCAACTTCATGAACCCTAAATTAAGGTTGCTTTGACGATTCAGTTTGACGGGTTATACCTAGAAAAACTCGTCGCCTTTTTGTCAGGGCTAAGGGTTTGAGTTCCTGGTTGTCAGCCTTTGTCCACCCTCACACAACTGAACTATGAACTACTCCTACTGGATTGCGGCGACAGCAGTTTTAGGGATTTGCGCTGCGCCTATACAGGCCGTGGCTTCCCCCAGCGATCTACAAACCACTCCTATGACTATGGCCGATGCCTTAGCCGTTGAAAATCACAACCAAGAAAGCCTTGACCGCCTAGCTAGCGAAGTCGGTCAGCGGGTCGGGCCGCAGGAGGGTAACGGTATTAGCGAACTGGCGGATTCGTTGCAGATGCCCTTTCTCAATGATCTTGTCGACGAGTCTGGAGAGGTCAATCTGCCCCTGGGGCTAACTGTCTACGACGCTATGGGCACTACATCAGTTGGGTTTGGCTCTAAGTTCTAGCCCTGGTTTGAGGCGGCTAAGCCTGGGGAACTCAGTGCCGGCTTTAGCCTGGGGCCGCAGCGCAAAGTGATTCACCAGCCCGTATACTACCAGGGAAGGAAAGTAGGATACCGGGTTTTGGGCGTCGATCTTCGCAGCTATGTCTACATTGATAATCTTCAGCCCCAGCATGCGGCCTATATGGGCACTGTATCGCTGGGGTTTTTGCCGCTGCCAGGCGATGCTTCCCTCTGGATAGAAATCTCCCCCGGTATTGAGATCAACCGCATTCTCGACATTGGCCTCAAAGCTGCGGTAGTGCGTCCGGGCACTTTGATCGTCGAGCGCCTCTACGGGCTGCTTGAGATACATGCCAGCAACCAGGGCGAAGTGCATGCCGCAGGCGGAGCCATGCTTTCAGCTCTGGGACTATCTTCCTACCGCGATCGGCTCAAGCCCCGCATTATCTCTAGCCAGGTGATTCGCAACCTGGACCCGCACCACGTGCAGCTCATCAACCGCACTCGCCGGGGCAACATGATTGTTGCAGGTCAAACGCTTTACGTGTTTGAGGTAGAGCCTGCGGCCTACGCCTCCCTGGCGGCTAATGAGGCCGAAAAGGCCGCTTTAATCAATATTTTGCAGATTAGCTCGGTGGGCAGCTTTGGTCGGCTTTACCTGGGGGGCGAAGAGCGGGATATTTTGGCCGCTCAGCAGGCCGTGCTGGCAGCCATGGAAGCTGTTCCGGGGCGCGAACAGAAGGTTGACCAGCGCAACGAGTAGATTAAAGAGAACGATTTTTCCCTGCCCAGCCATTCATTTTAATAATTCTTTACAAAGCTGAGTCTGACACAGGTTCAAGACTGTTTGGCGGCGACAGGGGGTATCAGGCCTAGGTTTTTTGCCAACCAGTGCATAGTTCGGGTGTGCCCGGCTGTCATTCGTTTGGCATAGAAAAATTGATTTAAGCAATTTGGGGAACGAATGGGTTCTATCCCTGGATAGATAGTCGCCCCTTTTCTCCGTGTTACAACTCTTCAGGTCTGGTTAAGCAATGTAAATTTTGTTTGGCCAGCTGATTTCAAACCCTTTCAGGACGTAATTTCAATGACTCCGAACACTCTGCGCATTGCATTAGGTCTACTGTTGTTTGGTGCTGCCCCTCTGGCTGTTGCCGCCTTTCCCCAGCAGGCTATTTCTGGTACCTCTATGTCTCAAGTTGAGGAGCCTGCTGCGGAAGCCCCCGCTGCTGTTGAGGAGCCTGCTGTTGAAGAGCCTGCTGCTGAGGAACCCGCTGCTGAAGAGCCTATGGCCACGACCGAGCAGTCGATCGCTGAAATTGCGGCTGGTGACGAAAACTTCGAAATTCTCACCGCTGCTATCGAGGCGGCCGGTCTGACTGAAGCTCTGAGCAATGCAGACCTCTCGGTCACCGTGTTTGCCCCTACCGACGAAGCGTTTGAAGCGCTGCCTGAAGGTACCCTCGATACCCTGCTGCTGCCTGAGAACCGCGACCAGCTAGCCCAGATTTTGAGCTACCACGTCTTGGATGGCGAAGTGCTCTCGACCGATCTGGCCTCTGGGGAAGTCGATACCCTGGCTGGTGCTCCCATCATGGTGATGGTGGGTGAAGAAGCGGTCACGGTCAACGAAGCGACTGTGGTCGCCACCGATATCGAAGCCAGCAACGGCGTTATTCACGTCATTGACTCGGTGCTGCTGCCGATGTAGTTTCCCCTGGCTGGCTCGGCTGAGGTCTCCTTAAGGCTCTCGAAGTCAATGGGTAACTGACCTTATCGACCTCAGGGCCGCCGAAGATAACGTTGCAAACGGTCGTCCTAAGTTCAGGGCGACCGTTTGTGTTCAAAGCATAGGGAGATGTAAGGGAGTTCTCAGGGCTAAACCGAGCACTGGGTGCGATCGCCTCAAGGGACGGTCTCAGGCCTGCCCACGCTGATGTCAGTTTGTTGAAGTATCATCAGCAATAGGAGCAAGGCCTTGACTAGCCCCCTTGATTAGTCTTAGAGGGGCATGCCTAAAGCAGGTGCTGCGTCACCAGTGTGACTGTACGGAGCGATTAGGGGCATACTTTGTTCTAGGGGCATACTTAGGTTTTAAGACGGTTTTAACGACAGACTAATCGCAGTGATTGTCAGAGCATGAAGGATTCCACTCCCGGCGACCAGAAGCAGCTTCTGCTAATTGACGACGACCCCAACTTGATCTTGTTAGTCAAGGACTATCTAGAGTTCCGTGGCTTTGAAGTGAAGACAGCGGGCAACGGTCGAGAAGCGCTGGATATGCTGGAAGATACTATTCCAGACATGATCATCTGTGATGTGATGATGCCCGAGATGGATGGTCATGCCTTTGTGCGCAACGTGCGCGAAAACCCGGCTACCGAATGGATTCCAATTCTATTTTTGTCGGCCAAAGGCCAGAGCCAGGACCGGGTTAAGGGTTTAAATACCGGTGCCGACGTCTACATGGTGAAACCCTTTGAACCTGAAGAACTGGTGGCTCAGGTTGAATCTTCCCTCAAGCAGGCGTCGCGGTTGATCAAGCAGCAGATCAAAGGCGGCGGCAGTCCAGCCATTCAAGTGCCCTTTGATGTGGAGCTGACCCCGACCGAACTGCGAGTGGTGCAGTTCGTGGCCCGAGGCATGGCCAACCGCGAAATCGCCAACGAACTCCAGGTCAGTCAGCGCACCATTGAGAGCCACGTCAGCAACATGCTGGGCAAGACCGGCCTGAATAACCGCACTGAGCTAGCCCGCTGGGCGATCGAAAATAATAAGGCCTAGAAAAGGGTTTAAGGTACAGGGTGTGGGGTTTAAGGAATTGCCTTGAACCCTATCTGTGAACCGTGAACCTCTCCTGCTATGACCTCTGCCCCTCTGAGCTGGTCGGCCCTAGAAGCGATGGCCGACTTTTCTGTTGACTACGTCAATGGCCCCACCAATGCCCAGTCTCGGCTGCGCCTGTTTGGTCAGCCGGAGTCGGCGGTACGGGTAACCCTCTACCGCGACAACCACGCCTGGTGCCCCTACTGCCAAAAAGTGTGGCTGTGGCTGGAAGAAAAGCAGGTGCCCTACCGAATCGAAAAGGTAACCATGTTTTGCTACGGCGAGAAAGAAGCCTGGTACAAGCGCAAGGTGCCCTCTGGAATGCTGCCCGCCCTGGAACTGGATGGGCGCATGATTACCGAGAGTGACGACATTCTGCTGGCGCTAGAGAATGCTTTTGGCCCGTTAGTCTGGGGAATGAAAGACCCGCAGGTGGTGCCCCTGCGGCAGCTGGAGCGGCTGCTGTTTCGGGCCTGGTGTATGTGGCTGTGCCAGCCAGCGCGATCGCAGGCGGCAGACCAGCGGGCGGGCGAGCAGTTTGTGGGCGTGGTGCAGCGGGTCGAGCAGGCGCTGGCCAGCACCCCTGGCCCCTTCTTTTTACCGGAGTTTAGCACTGCCGATATTGTATTTGTGCCCTACGTAGAGCGCATGAATGCCAGCCTTTATTACTACAAGGGCTACTCTCTGCGGGAAGACAATCCCCGGTTAAAGGACTGGTTTGACGGCTTAGAGAGCCGCTCGACCTATCGCGGCACCCAGAGCGATTTTCATACCCACGTGCACGACTTGCCGCCGCAGATGGGGGGCTGCTATGAGAATGAGTTGCCCCAGACGCGCCGGAACCAGGCTCAAGTCGATCGCGGTCCCTGGTTTGGTCTGCCCGATGTCGCCTATCCAGAACCGGAAACTTCTCGGGTTGAAGCCCTGACCCGAATGGTGAAGCACCGCGAGAACGTGATTAAGGTGAATCCTGCCGCGAGGGATGTGATTGATCTGGCCTTGCGCTGTGCGCTGACGTATTTAATGACGGGGGAGCCCTGCCAGCCTCCGGCGGGCGCTGAATTGGGACTACGGTATTTGCGCGATCGCATCAACGTGCCCCGCGACATGTCAATCTATGCCGCCAAGCGCCTGCGCGATGCCCTGGAAGCCACCGCTGCCCTGGCCGGAGACGCCCAGCCCGAGCCGCTGCCCATTCGCCACCGCCGCGACCAGGACCCGGCCAATTTTGCGATGGTGTAGGGCTGTGTACCCCAATCTAAATGCCGTGACTTTTGCCCACTACCCAGCTGCGGCGGAAGAAGCGGGCCAGGCTGGTTTCGCTGAGCGTCAGGCAGATCGGTCGGCCGTGGGGGCAGGTGCGCGGGTTGCGGGTGCGCTGCCAGTCATCGAGCAGGGTTTGCATGGTAGGGAGATCGAGCGGGGTGCCGTTGCGGATGGCGGTGCGGCAGGCGATCGCCACCTGAGCCGTATCCAAACTGCCACCCAGGCTGAGTTCGAGCAGGGCGTCGGGCAGATCGTCGCGATCGCACAGTGGTTCTGGCGCCTGCCGAATTGCCCAGCGGTTGGGGCCAAACTCCTCGGGGGCTAGATCTAATCGCTGGAACTGCTCCAGCTGTTTTTCATTCAACCCTTCCAACACGATTGGAGTGGTTAGCGGCACCAGCCGCCACTGGTCCTGCAGCCGTTCGTAGAGCACCCGCTCGTGGGCGATGTGCTGCTCAATTAAACACAGCCCGTCGGGTTGTTCAGCCAAAACGTAGCGGTTGTGCACCTGAGCGATCGCCTGCAGTCTGCCGGGGCGGTCGCGGTAGGGTAAGGCATCCGACAGATCGCCACCCGGGCCATAGATGCCCCCCGGCTCCGCCGTCTTGAGCAACTGGGTCACCCGCTGCTGGCTGCCGTCAGACAGGGTAGTCTCCTGCTGGCCCAACAGGGCCTTAATGTGGTGCTGGCAGTGCATCACCCAGTCGTCAAGCCGGTGCAGGTAAAGGGTACTCTTGTCGGGGCGGCGGTTCCAGTCGATGTCGCTGGGGGCGACGGTGAGGTGAATAAAGGCCAGCGGGTAGCGGTGGCGGGGCAGGGTGTGGCGAAAGGCTTGCAGAATGCCCTGCTCTAGCTCGGGCACCGTGACCAGCCGCCCATTTACCGCTACTTTGACCCAGTCGAGCCGGGGGCGATGGCAGCGATCGGGCAGGCCGATTAAGCCATAGATGCCTGTGGCCAAGTCGATTTCTGAAGTTGAAGAAACCGCCTGCCAGCCCTCATGCAGATCGACCTCCGCGATCGCTCGCACCAGCTGCGGCACCAGCCCCCGAGCGGTGGGGCTAGGGGTAAGGGCCAGCCAGGGGCGATCGTTGAGCTGAGCCGCCCAGGTCGCGGTGGGCTGGGCCAGGGCGCAGTGGTGAATGACTCGCTGCACCTGGGCAAGCTGGCGCGGAATGGCGGGCAGCCGCTGGCGACGAGCAGGCCATTGGGCAAACAGGTTGGTCAGGGTGACGATACTGCCGGGAGCCATTGCTACGGGGGCCGTGGTCAGCGGTTCTCCCTGGGCCGAATAGGTGACCCGCCAGCCCGACTCATCGCTGGAGGGGCGACTGCAAATTTCCAGCTGGGCCACCTGGGCCAGGCTGTGCAGCGCTTCGCCCCGAAACCCCAGACTCTGCACCTGCCACAGATCGGCCTGGGTGCGAATTTTGCTGGTGCTGTGGGGAATTGCCGCCCGGTGAAGATTTTCCAGGGCCATACCGATGCCGTTGTCGGCCACCTGCACCCGCCCCTGCTCGGGCCAGAGGGCAACGGTGATGTGGGTGGCCCGAGCGTCGAGGGCGTTTTCGATCAGCTCGCGCACCGCTGCCGCCAGCGAGTCAATGACCTCTCCGGCGGCAATGCTATGAACCACGTCCCCAGGCAGTGGTTGAATGGGGCGGCTGGGGCCGGTGTGGGGCGAGTCGACAGCAGGAATGGGCACCATTCTCCAAACGCAACTTTCTCAATGCTACTGCGAGACGACCAGACCAGTACAAAGGATCGAGGGCGATCGCTAGGGCGGGGATGGCGTCGCGACCGATTCTCGTACTGGCGCTATCGAGCTGGGCTTTTCGAATATTCTCTCAGGAACTACAAAGATCAAAAAAATCGCAAAATTCGCGCTTAGGGCTCTTTTAAGGGCAAATGATTGAATTTGTTCAATCAAATTGAGCAAGTTGAAGGGTAGTTTTGTCTATACATCGCCACGAAAGTTTGCCGGACCTATTAAGGTTTGTTACATTGCAGGAGAACGCCTTCCTCAGGATCCTCCTCACCATGAATCGCTTCTTTGGCCTCCTGCCCAAGCCTTCTCCCCTGCGGCCTAAGTCGCGTGTATACGACCTGAAAGAGCGGCTCGACTGGGGTGAGCCAGCACTGACTATTATTGACGTGCGCGATCGCGCCGAATTCAACCAAAGCCACATCACGGGCGCCATCTCTATCCCCGTCGACTCCCTGCTGGATACGGCGGCCCAGTGTTTTGAGGTCACCCGCGATCTCTATATCTATAGCAACACCGATGACGAAGCCGCTGCGGTAGCCGAGCAGCTGCGAGCCGCTGGCTTTTCACGGGTGGCGATCGTGCGCGGTGGGGTTGCCGCCTGGAAAGCCGCTGGTTTTCCGGTAGAGGTCATCCGCAGCGGTAGCCTAAACTGACCTAAAGGCGCGGTCAGGCATCGACAACGACATGGAGCAGACGACGGGTATTGAAGAGCACACTGGTCAACCCTCGGCGGTAGTGCAGCCGTCAGGGTTGATAACCTACAGCCGTGCCCATACCCTAGTGCCTACTTACGAATGCTTCAACCGCTGCACCTACTGTAACTTTCGGGCCGAACCGGGGCGATCGCCCTGGCTCAGCCTTGATCAAGTAGCCCAACAGCTGCCTACATTGCGCCAGCGGGGCGTCTGCGAGGTGCTGGTGCTCAGCGGCGAGGTGGCCCCCGGCAGCCCCCGCCGTGCCGACTGGCTGCAACACATTCGGCAAATCTGCAAGCTGGCCCTGGCAGCTGGGCTGCTGCCCCACACCAACGCTGGTCCTCTGAACCGGGCCGAGATGGCACAGCTGCGCGAGGTCAACGTCTCGATGGGGCTGATGGTAGAGCAGGTGACCCCCCAACTGCTGGAGACGGTTCACCACCACGCCCCCAGCAAGCGCCCCGAGGTGCGCCTCAATCAGCTGATTCAGGCGGGCGAATTGGGCATTCCCTTTACCACCGGGCTGCTGCTGGGGCTCGGCGAAACGGAGGCCGACTGGGTAGAGTCGCTGCGGGCGATCGCCACCATTCACCGCCGCTATGGCCACATTCAAGAAGTTATTCTGCAGCCCCACAGCCCAGGGCAGCGCCAGCTTCAGCCCGGCATTGCCCTCGATGAATCTGCCCTAGTCAAAGCTGTGCAGTTGGCCAAAGACCACCTGCCGCCGGAAATTGCAATTCAGATTCCGCCCAATTTAGTCAGTCGAGATGGTCTGCTGGCCTGCCTGGACGCGGGCGCCCGTGACCTGGGCGGCTTGAGCCCCATTGATG
>PYER01000285.1 GCA_003017855.1 filamentous cyanobacterium CCT1 | reverse complement strand
CATCCAATGTCTCTCTGGCAGCTCGATCACATCCGTATTGTCCTGGTTGAGCCAGCGGGGCCGCTAAACGTGGGCGCGGCGGCTCGGGTAATGAAAAATATGGGGCTGCGGCACCTGGTGCTGGTGAATCCGCAGTGCGAGGTGCAGGCGGAAGAGGCCCGGCGCATGGCGGTGCACGGTGATGATGTGCTGGCGGCGGCCATCGTTGTGGCTAGCCTGCCCGAGGCGCTGGTGGGGTGTGAGCGGGCGATCGCAACCACTGGCCGCCTCCACCGTCAGGATCAGCCGCTGGATCTGCCGGAGGTGGCGCTGCCCTGGCTGCTGCCCCCCGACCCGACCAAGCGCTTTGCCGCCGCCCTGATTTTTGGCCCCGAAGACCGGGGCCTGAGCAATGATGAGCTGATCTACGCCCAGCGCTGGGTGCGGATTCCGGCGAGCGATCGCTATCCGTCTTTAAATCTGGCCCAGGCGGTGGCGGTGTGCAGCTACCTGCTGCATCGCTGTGCCCTGGCAGAGGCGCTAGAGGCCACCTTCCCTACGGGCGAAACCGCCGCCATCGCAGAACCATCGGCCTCCCTCGATCAGCTGGAGGGGTTTTATCGAGATTTAGAAATCATTTTGCTGAAAATCGGTTATCTTTACCCCCATACTGCGGGTAGCCGGATGGCAAAATTGCGGCGATTACTGCACCGAGCTGGGCCAGATGGCAAAGAATTGGCTATGCTTAGGGGCATTCTGCGGCAGGTAAGCTGGGCTGTAGACAATGCCCCCCGGCCAAGGCTAGGGCAAGGGGCAGACGGGTGAAGGCACACAGGGCGTGAGTGAGTCAGATGGCACAGTACGACGATCGCAATCCATTTTCAGCCGCCTCAGGGCGTCCCCAACCCGAGTCTCCCTGGGCTGACCCGGCTCCAGACCCTGGGGTGGGGCGCGGTGGGCTGCAACTGCCGGGCGAAACCGACGGTGTCTGGGGCGGCGATCGGCTGCAGCGTCCGAACCCAGAGGCGCGGCGGCGCAATCAGTGGCGACAGCACCAGCAGCTCACCCCTGACTTTGGCGGTGCGGCCCCTGAACCCGAGCCAGCGCCCCGGCCCTCGGCCCGCAATGCCTCGCTGCCATCCTTTAAGCGCGGCCCGGTGAACCGTGATCCGGGTCTGGCCCCTCAGCCGTCGGCCAGACCAGACGGAGTCAATCGTCAGCGACTATCCGCCCCGGCCCCTCAGCCTCAGCTGCGATCGCCCCAGGCAGGAGCGCCACAGCCCCGATCGCCTCAGCCCGGTGCCCCGCCGCTGCAAATGCATCCCCACAGCATTCATCCCGGCGCCTTTAACCCCGGCGGCAACACTGTTCCTCCCGGCCAGGGCGGTTCACCTCTGGCCGCATTGCCCGCCAATGTCACTCCGCTACGGCCCCAGCCCCGGCGCTGGTCGAAGACTGGGCCACTGGGGCCAGAAACGGCAGCGGCCCAGGCCGCCCGCACCCTGGCGCCAGAGCCCAACCTCTCCCCTGAGTCGGGCACTCTGGCTGAGGGTACGGCTCCGAACCGGCGATCGCGGGCGGCCACGGCCCGACGACGGCTGGCCAACCCGCCTCTGCCGCTGCTCTACCTGATTCGGCTGATTATTTTGGGCGTCGGGGTGGCGGCGATCGCGGGCACACTGCTGTCTGTTCTCAGCCCCAGCAACGTGGCGTCTCCGGGCAGTGGCGATACCCCGGCCCCGCGCGAGGCGACCCGAACCGCCGGGGCGCTGGTGCAGGGTGGGGCGGCAACTACCGTGGCTAGCCTCAGGCTCACCAGCGAGGTTACCCACCTCAAGGGCGAGCTAGAGAACCTGGCTACCCTCACCCCTGGCCTCACCCCCGTTGCCTTTGCGGTCGACCTCGACTCGGGGCAGTATATTGACCTGGGCGGGGCAGAGCCGGTGGCGGCGGCTAGCACCATTAAAGTGCCGATCTTGATTGCCTTTTTGCAGCAGGTCGATGCGGGCACTGTGGCCCTCAACCAGTCTCTCATGCTGCAAGAGGAGTACATGGCTGGTGGCTCAGGCACCCTGCGCGGCGAGGCAGTGGGTACTGAATACACCGCCCTGGACGTGGCGACCCGCATGATCGTGGCCAGCGACAACACCGCCACCAACATGATGATTGCCGCCCTGGGTGGCATTGAGGCCCTCAACCAAACCTTCGCCGGCTGGGGGCTAGAGCATACCGTGCTGCGCAACCCTCTGCCCGATTTAGACGGCACCAATACAACGAGCGCTAAAGACATGGCGCTGATTATGGCCCTGGTCGACCAGGGCGGGCTGCTGACGCCCCGATCGCGCGATCGCCTGTTCAGCATCATGCAGCGCACCGAAAACGTCAGCCTGATTCCCTCTGGAATCAGCGATAGATCGCTAACCGCCCACAAAACCGGCGACATTGGCGGCCTGCTCGGCGACGTCGCCCTCGTCGATGTCCCCAACGGCAAGCGCTACACGCTGGCGCTGCTGGTGCAGCGACCCACCAACGACGGCCGCGCCAGCGAGCTGATTCGCCGCATGACCGAGACCGTCCATGCTGAGATGTCGCAGCCCGTAGCCCCGGTCGGTAGCCCCAGCGTCACCCCAGTCAGCAGCCCCGGTGCCGATCCGATGGGCACCCCAGACGCAGAAAATCCCTACACGATCGAGAATCCCGAAGCGGTCGATCCAGTAAACATGAATCTGCCGGAAAGAGCGCCCGCGCGGGATGAGATTCCGCCTGGTTAGGTTCATGGATGAGGACGGTGAGGAGATGAGGACGGGGGCATCCGAAGTTCAAAATTCAAAGTTGAGAATTCAAAATTTTGAACTTTGAACTTTGAATTCATTCATCCCCAGCCGTCCCGACTCCAGCTCTTAATACATAAACCGCTCGTGGCGAATCACATCCTCATTCTCAAGTTGGTTGTAGCTGCCGCTCGTCACCTGGTAAACGGCTAGGTTGTCATCGCTGATGTGGTACTGATAGTTGCCGTTGATGGCGATATAGGTGCCCTGGTCCTGGCGCACGTCGGCGGTGGCGAGGGTTTCGTTGTTGGTTTTGTTGATGCCGATGTAGCTCAGGCCCTGGGGCGTCTGGCACAGGTGAATGGAAAACGACTTGGTTTCAAAAAAGGCTTCGGGGCGGTTGCTGTCGCCGCAGGGGCCGGTGCTAACTTCGGGAGCTGTGCCAGGGGCGGCACTAGCGACCTGCCCAGTGGTATCAACAAAGTCGCCGCGCACCCAGCCCTCTGCCTCAGACTGAGCAAACTTGACGTAGTACCAGCTAAAGCCGCCTTCGCCCTCGGCCAGGCGCAGCAGAGTGATCTGATCACCGCCGAGACCGTAGCCTTGGGAGGTAGACTGCGTGGTGGGCTGCGATCGCAAGTTGACCTGCGACCCATCTCCCTCGGTCACCAACTGAGCAGTGCGGGCAGGGTTGATTGGGGTCGAGCGAAAGCCGCCAGCTTCTACAGTCTCGCCCGCCGCCTCGCCGGAGTCTGCCGTAGCGGTACTCTCGGCCCCGCTCCCATCGCCAGGCAGGTTGGCCTCCGCTGGCGCATCGGTATCAGCGCCGCGATCGCAGCCACCCAGAGCCAGCAGCAATACCCCCAAGCACAGCAGCACGGATGACTTCATAGTTCTTCTCCCGACCCCACATCGCCGCCAATAGTAGCGCAAAGCTCAAAGATGTGAGGAAGGGGAGGATGCAAAGTTCAAAGTGCAAAATTCAAAGTGTAAAGTTCAAAATTATGCAAACGAGAAGCTACTATCTCACCACGCACCCCCTTTCTCCCTACGGGAGACGCTAACGCGTTGGCGAAGCCTGTCCACAGGACAAACGACTCCGCTCAGGGACCGCTACCCATCCACCCGCCTACCCATCCACCCATCTACCCATCCCACTTCACCTTAAACAGGCGAAACAGCTCATAGTCGCGACTAGAAACCACCCGCGCCCCTTCGGCTTTGACCAGGGCGGGCCAGCGATCGAGGGCTTCCAGATACACTTCGGCCCCCAGGTAGGTTTCGAGGATGGCCCAGGGTTCGGCCAGCTCGGCTTCAGGATCGATGGCGTCGAAGAGAAACCAGCCGCCGGGCTTGAGAATTTTTTTGACCTGCTGGAGAACTGTGGCCCAGTAGTCTGCAGGGTAATAGCAGCTCACGCCCGTGGCGATCGCCATATCAAAGGAGTGCGGCTCGTACTCTAGCCGGTGAGCGGGGGCCTGGGTGACCCCCTTAAACAGCTTGGAGTTGAGCTGGGGGCCGCGCGAGGTCAGGGCCTGACAGGCTACAGGGCTGACCTCATGGCCGTGGAAGAGGGCCTCCCAGTCGCGCCAGGGATAGATCAAAAAGCTGATGCCGCAGCCGATATCGAGGCAGCGGTCGCGCCTGCGGGGCTTGACTGCTTCCCAAAAGGGCGTCGAGATGCGGGGCGTCAGCGTACCGGCAATCCAGTCCTGAAACACGGACATTTCTTCGACCTCGGGGGGCAGGTCAAAGGCTTTGCCGCTAAATTCGTGGTCGTAGCGCCGAGCCACGGCCTGAATCTGCGCTCCCCAGGGGGAGGGGTCGGCGGGCAGGCGTCCCCTGCCATCGCCTTTTGCCCCACCGCTTTTTGCCCCTGGGCCTTTCATCCTTTCAGCGCCCGGTTGAAGTTCTCGCGGTACGACTTGTTAAGAGCCAAAAACAGCGGCCACAGCAGGGTGAACTTAACCCTGCCCTGGGTAAAGTTAGTGCGATTAAACCCCGTCCAAAACTTAAAGGCCCCACCGCCGTAAATACCGGCCAACAAAAGCACGATCAATGTACTCATAGTCACTGCTCCTTTCTATCCGGGTCGCCTATGCTTCTACAATACCAACCCTGTTCCCGGTTGGTGGTCCGCTCAGGCCTCTATTTCTCTAGCGTTGACACCCAAAGCTAGAAAAAGGTACGCACATAGCGGTGCAGCACAGATCCCACCTGAGATAGAGATAGATTAGGTACATTTACTCTAATCTATCCTCGGGCAGGTCAGTGCCGGGGTAAAGTAATAGATGTACTCAGAGGCGATATATCCAGAGACAGAGCGATCTGTCCAATTCACTCAACATTGATGAGCTGACGCCTCGCCATCGAGCGAGGTTCCCATCGGGAAGACGTTTTCAAGCAGGAAGGAGACAATATGCGTGCAGTGCTTATGGCTGGTGGTTCAGGGACTCGTCTACGGCCATTGACCTGTGACTTGCCCAAACCAATGGTGCCAATTCTCAACCGCCCCATTGCTGAACACATTGTTAACCTGCTCAAGCGCAACGGCATTACCGAGATCATTGCGACTCTCCACTACCTGCCCGACGTGATGCGCAACTACTTTAGCGACGGGCGCGATTTTGGCGTGCAGATGACCTACGCCGTCGAAGAAGACCAGCCCCTGGGCACGGCGGGCTGCGTGAAAAATATTTCTGACCTGCTGGACGACACGTTTCTGGTAATCAGCGGCGACAGCGTAACCGACTTTGACCTCCAGTCGGCGATCGCGTTTCACAAGCAAAATGGCTCCAAGGCCACCCTGGTGCTGACCCGAGTGCCCAACCCAATCGAGTTTGGGGTGGTCATTACCGACAACGAAGGGCGCATTCAAAGATTTTTAGAAAAACCCTCCACCAGCGAAATTTTTTCCGATACGGTCAACACCGGCACCTACATTCTCGAACCCGAAGTTCTCGACTATTTGCCCGCCAACGAAGAGTCTGACTTCTCTAAAGACCTGTTTCCGCTGCTCTTGGAGAAGGGCGAGCCCATGTTTGGCTACGTCGCCGACGGCTACTGGTGCGATGTCGGCCACCTGGAGGCCTACCGGGAGGCTCAGTACGATGCCCTGCACCGCAAAGTTGTGGTCGATTATGCTTACTCCGAGACATCTTCTGACGTTTGGATCGGTGAGAATACCCAGATAGATCCAACGGTTCAGATCAATCCGCCGGTGATGATTGGCAACAACTGCCGTATTGGCGCTCGTACGGTGCTCGAACCGGGCACCGTGATTGGCGACAATGTCACGATCGGCTGCGATGCCGACCTCAAGCGACCAATCGTTTGGAACGGTGCCATTGTGGGCGATGAGGCACACCTGCGGGCCTGCTCCATCGCTCGAGGGGCGCGGGTCGATCGCCGCTCTCACGTATTGGAGGGGGCGGTGATTGGCCCCCTGTCCACGGTGGGCGAAGAGGCGCAAATTAGCCCCGGCGTTAGGGTCTGGCCGAGTAAGCAAATCGAGTCAGGTGCAACGTTGAACATTAACCTTATCTGGGGCAACACTGCCCAGCGCAACCTGTTTGGCCAGCGAGGGGTGGCTGGGCTGGCCAATATTGACATCACCCCCGAGTTCGCCGTCAAGCTGGGGGCCGCCTTCGGGTCTACCCTCAAGCCCGGTTCCCATGTCACGGTCTCGCGCGATCAGCGCAGCATTTCGCGCATGGTGTCGCGATCGCTGATTGCTGGCCTCATGTCGGTGGGGGTCAATGTGCAAAACCTAGAGGCGACGGCGATTCCGGTGGCCCGCAGCGTGCTGGCCCAGATGGGGGTCGCGGGGGGCATTCACGTGCGCCTGCACCCCGATCGCCCCGACTACGTGCTGATTGAGTTCTTTGACGAGCACGGCATCGACATTCCCAAGGGCAAAGAGAAAAAGATCGAGGGGGCCTACTTTAAAGAAGACCTGAGGCGATCGCCCATCCACGAGATTGGCACCGTCACCTACCCGACAGGCGTGGTTTCGACTTACATCACTGCCTTTGAAAAGCACCTCAACATCGATGCGGTCACCAACAGCCAGGCGAAGATCGTCATCGACTACCTCTACGCGGTATCGGGGGCGGTGCTACCCCAAATTTTGGGCAAGTTCGACTGCGACGCGGTCGTGCTCAACGCCAGCCTGCGGCAGATGGCCCTCTCCAACGACGAGCGTGAGGTCATGCTGAGCCAGCTGGGGCAGGTGGTGCAGGCTTTGCGGGCCACCTTTGGAGCCCAGGTCTCGGCCAACGGCGAGCAGCTGATCCTGGTCGATGAGGTGGGCACCACCATTCGCGGCGAGGTGCTCACGGCCCTGATGTCGCACATGATGCTGACTACCCACCCGCGCGGCACGATTGTGGTGCCCGTACACACCTCTGGGGCGATTGAACACATTGCCCGCCGTCACGACGGTCGGGTGATTCGCACCAAGGCCAACCCCACGGCGCTGATGGAAGCCTGCCAGACCAACCCCAACGTGGTGCTCGGCGGCAGCGGCGAGATGGGCTTTATCTTCCCCGAGCTGCACCCCGGCTTCGATGCCATGTTCTGTATTGCCAAGCTGATTGAGCTGTTGACCATACAGGAGCGATCGCTGGAGCAAATCTGGTCAGAGCTACCCCGGATGGCCTACCGTATGCAAACTCTGCGCTGCCCCTGGACGGTCAAAGGCGCCCTGATGCGCTACCTAGTCGAAGAGAACCCGCCCGAGCGGCTGGAGCTCATCGATGGCGTTAAAATCTTAGGTGACAACCCCGATGACTGGGTGCTGGTGCTGCCCGATGCTGGCGAGCCGCTGGTGCATATCTACGGCAACAGCCAGAGCCGCGAATGCCTCGATACCACCCTGGCCAAGTATCAGCAGTACGTGCAGAACTTCATCGACAAAGAACAGGGGATTATCAAGGAGACCGTGTCGCTATGAACAACTGCCTGCTAATGGCCGAGATCGTGCAGTCGCCCCAGCTGCGCTACACCTCTGACAACCAGACCCCCGTGGCCGAGTTTATGGTGCAGTTTCCGGGTCTTAAAGAAGGCGATCCGTCTTCTCAAATGAAGGTAGTGGGCTGGGGCAACCTGGCCCAGGACATTCAGTCCCAGTATCAGGCGGGTCAGCGGGTGCTGCTGGAGGGGCGTCTGGCCATGAACGTGGTCGAGCGCCCCGAGGGCTATAAAGAAAAGCAGGTAGAAATGACGGTACAGCGCATCTACAGCGTGGGTGACCTGGGCACTATGCCTATGGCTCCCCCCGCTGCGGCAGCGGCCCCGGCGGCTACCCCCAGC
>PYER01000002.1 GCA_003017855.1 filamentous cyanobacterium CCT1 | reverse complement strand
AGCTGAGTGAAAAACGCTGTAGTCCACTCTTCTCAAGCTTTGCGTCTCTTTTCTACCTGCTTAAGTCAGTGACATTGACCTGACGGATAGCCATCGCGCCAAAAACTCTAGCGCGACGTCAAGCCTAAACATTAGGGTTCTAACCCCAACAGCTACAAAGGGCAGAGCCTTAGCTGAGCCTGCAATGCAGAGCTAACGAGGGCAGCGAACAGTGAGCCTCACATTAGAACGCACTGATCGAGCAATGCTGTAGGATGTGTTGGGTGCGCTCTGGTGGGCCGCCTGCAGCAATGGCGCTTTCATGCCAACAGGAGTCAATGAAGATACGTCAAAAATATGTTGTTTCTCAATGAAGTTTGCAGGGCGACAAAAGAACAAACGGTTTCAAACGAAGAGAAAAGCTTCTAAAATTAACCAAACCCTTTACGTTGGGTAGGCTTGCTGTTTTTTAACCAACGGGTAATCTTAGATACTTTTCAGCGCTGACAGGGCATTGCTTCAGGTAATTAATTTCTCTAGACTGTAGACTATAACTGTATCCAATAAGCTTAATCACTATGTCTAATCTGGCTGAGATCCGTTTAGTGATTCTTCAGTATGCCGGTGATATGCGAGAGAGTTATCAACTGCTCTCCCAATCTGGCAAACAACTGTACTTTGGGCACAAGTATATTTTAGAAAACGTCACTGCGATCGGTCAGCAAATCGATGAGGTCATTTTTACCTGTTGTAAAACGAGTTCTAAATACAGCGAAGTTTTAGAACCCGGACTGCGTGCTGTGGGCGGCAACCTTGATCCCCACAAAGATACTCGGCGCCTGTTCGATTTGCTCAACGAGCAAAAACCCACCCATCTAGTTCTCCATTTTCCATCGATTTTTGCGCTTAGGTGGGCCAAGCGCAACCGAGTAAAAGTAATAGGTTTGCTTGCTGACTCCTTTCAAAATACCAGTATCTTTTCCAGGCTCCGCCATGCCCGGTTGGCGAGCCTGTTGAACGACAAAACCGTTGATTTTGTAGCCAACCATGGCTTGAGTTCATGTCTTTCTCTACGACGTATTGGTGTCAGGCCGGGTAAAATCGTTCCTTGGGACTATCCTTACGAAACCAACCCCAGCGACTTCAGTCCTAAAAGTTTGGGCATCGCAAACATTAACGACCGAAACATTGTCTATGTCGGTGGTATGTATGAAACTAAAGGGGTGGGCGACATTTTAAATGCCCTGGTTACCCTGAAAGAATCTGATATAACCCCCAACCTAACCCTAATTGGGAATGGAGATCTAGATTTTTTTCGGGCCGAAGTTCAACGACTGGGTCTAGATGACCAGGTGGTTCTAACGGGGGGACTGCCTAATGATCAGGTTTTAGAGAAGATGCGCTGGGCTGATATTGTTGTCGTTCCCAGCCGCCATGCCTACCCGGAGGGTCTACCCCTGACAATATACGAGGCGCTAACCGTCAGGACGCCTCTAGTCATTTCAAATCATCCGATGTTTTTGCAGAAATTTGAGCTAGGAAAAGATGTGCTGATGTTTCCAGAAAAAGACGCCGTCGCCCTGGCTCGCTGCCTTCAAACCCTGCTCACTGATGCAAAACTCTACAGCACATTGTCCTTAAACTCTGCAGACGCCTGGGCCAGACTACAGCTGCCAGTTAAGTGGCATGACGTGATCAAGCAGTGGATAGCAGATACGCCAGAAAGCCGTCAGTATCTATCTCAGTACAGCCTGGGGCAGTGCTCTTATCAAGAGCAGCAGCTTGAGTCTAGCCCAGTCTTGTCGACTCTGAGCTGAGAGATAGAATGGCGGCTGTTTTCAAATCGTTGCGCAGAAAGTTTTAGGGGTCGTAAAGGCGCGATCGCTCAGTCTAATGCGCCAAGTTCAACCTTTTGGTGCCTGGGTCTTGCCTGACAAAAGCTACAGTGTTGTCCCGCTAGGGCTACCTACTTAGCGCCTGTCCAGATGCTTTGATCTTTGATCCTTGCTGGGGGGATAGTGCTCACTCTACAGTTTTGATGAGCTACACAGATGCTATTTGCGGGTTTCAGATCAGCACTTCGCTGCGGTGGTCTAGCCTTGGGTGGTCTAGCATAGAGGGGATTTAGGCCATAGCCCGAACCTGTCTACCCTATGTCTATCAGTCTATCTGCTCTTCCCGGCTCTAAAACGCCCTTTTGGCGACGCGCCCCCAAACTCATTCTGCGCCCGCTCGATTATTTTGAGGACAACTATCGCCGCTACGGATCGGTATTTCGGGTAGGGGATGGCTCTCCACCGTCGATCTATGTAGCCGACCCGGCGGTGATTCAGGGCATTTTTCAGGCAGATGCGGCGCAGTTTCACGTGCCGCCCCAGAATGTGGGCAGCGGGTTGACCTTTTTGCTGGGCGATCGCTCCCTGCTGCTGCTGGATGGCGATCGCCACCGACGCCACCGCCGCTTGCTGATGCCGCCGTTCCACGGCGATCGCATGCGGGCCTATGGTGATGTGATCTGCGAATTGACTGAGCAGGCGATGGCCGACTGGCAGCCGGGCACAGCGTTTAACCTGCGGGCCGTCATGCAGGACATTACCCTGCGGGTAATTCTTAAAGCGGTGTTTGGGTTGGAGGATGGCGATCGCTACGATCGCCTGCGGCAGTTGCTCAGCACCCTGCTGGAGGGGTTGGGCACGCCCTTTAGCGCGTTTTTCATCTTCTTTCCTGGGCTGCAAAAGGACCTGGGGCCGATGAGCCCCTGGGGCCGGTTTGTGCGCATCAAGGCCGAGATCGACGCTCTGATCTACGCCGAGATTGAGGAGCGGCGGCAGCCGCCGCAGCCCGGTAGAGCCGACATTCTATCGCTGATGATGGCCGCTCGCGACGACCAGGGCCAGCCCCTCAGCGACGGCGAACTCCGCGACGAGCTGATGACGCTGCTGGTGGCGGGCCACGAAACCACCGCTTCAGCCCTGACCTGGGCGCTGTACTGGGTGCACTGGCTGCCGGAGGTGGGCAATCGCCTATACCAGGAGCTAGAGACGGTGGGACCAGGCTCCGATCCCCTGGCCTATGCCAATCTCCCCTACCTCACTGCCCTCTGCCAGGAGACGCTGCGCATTTACCCCGTGGCCCCCACCACAGGCATTCGCATTGTCAGCCAGCCGCTGACGGTAGCGGGCTACGAGTTTCCGGCGGGGGCGGTGCTGTTTCTCAACATCTACCTGGTGCACCACCGGGAGGATCTCTACCCCGAACCCGATCGCTTCAGGCCAGAGCGGTTTTTGGAGCGGCAGTATTCGACCGCTGAGTTTTTGCCTTTTGGCGGCGGCCACCGCAGCTGCATTGGCATGGCCTTTGCGCTGATGGAAATGAAGCTGGTGCTGGCCACCGTGCTGCGCCATTGGGACATGGTGCTGGCGCCAAAAGATCGCCGCCCGCTGCGCCCCGTGCGGCGCGGACTCACCCTGGCCCCGCCGGGCAACCTGCAGCTGATAGCCGTCAAGGCCAGGGTGCCCCAGGCTCCGGCCCTACCCCTGAGTTAGCGCCGCATCTAGGGCCACATCTGGGGCCACATTCACGGGGGCGACGCCCCCCTGCTCTAGAATCTGGGGAATCAGGTCTTCGCGGCGCACCGCCATCAGGTGCACGCCCTGGCACACCTGGCGGGCTGCCTGCACCTGCTCGGCGGCGATTTGCACCCCCTCCTGCAGCGGGTCAGCGGCGGCGGCCAGGCGATCGACAATAGCCTGGGGAATGTGGGCGCCGGGCACGTTGCGGTTGATAAAATTGGCGTTTTTAGCCGATTTGAGCAGGAAAATGCCCGCCAGCACCGGGCGGTTGTAGCCTGCGGCCACCTGATCCATAAACTTGCCCAGGCGATCGAAATCGGTAATCATCTGGCTTTGAAAGAACTGCGCCCCCGCCTTGACCTTGGCCTCGAAGCGGCGCTGCAGTCCCAACCAGCTGGATGACTGCGGGTCGATCGCGGCTCCGGCAAATAGATCGAGCGCCCCGTCGGTGAGGGGCTTGTCGTTGCTGTCTACGCCGCAGTTGAGCTTGTCGAGCAGCTTCAGCAGCCGCACCGACTCCAGGTCAAACACCCCCCGCGCCTCGGGGTGGTCGCCCGCCTTCACTGGGTCACCGGTGAGGGCCAAAATGTTGCGCAGCCCCAGAGCATATCCCCCCATCAGGTCGGCCTGCAGGGCAATGCGGTTGCGATCGCGGCAGGCCACCTGGCATACCGCCTCTACCCCCTGCTGTTGCAGCAGCAGCGCCGCCGCCCACGACGACATTCGCATCACCGCCCGGCTGCCATCGGTAATGTTGACCGCGTGCACCCGGCCCTTGAGCAGCTGCCCCATCGCCAGCATGTGCGCTGGGTCGCCTCCCTTGGGCGGCATGACCTCTGCCGTCACCAAAAACTGGCCAGCCTTGGCCGCCGTGCGCAGCCGATAACCCAACGGTGCAGAAGTCAAAAAATCCTCCTTCGGAATCCGTGCATCGGATTCTGTATGATACGGGGTGATGTGATCGGGGTAGTTGTTCAGTATATCCCGATGGCTACAGCGGCTTAGAGTAGCCCAGGGCTGTTTTTACCCGATCCAAAGTCTGATTAGCTAGGGCGCGGGCCTTTTCATCCCCGGTTTTGAGAATGCTCTCCAGGTAGGCGCGATCGCCCATCAGCTCATTAAATCGCGCCTGAATCGGGGACAGGGCTTCCACCGCCGTTTCGGCCAGCAGGGGCTTAAACTGCCCCCAGCCCATCTCGCGACATTCTGCCGCCACCGCCTCCTTGGTTTGCCCCGACAGCAGCATGTACAGCGTCAGCAGGTTGTGGCACTCGGGCCGAGCCGGGTCGTCAAACCACAGGCCCCGCTCGGGGTCGGTCTTGGCCCGCTTAAACTTCTTGACCATCACCTCCGGCGGGTCGGTGAGGTCGATGCGGCTCTGGTCAGAGGGGTCTGATTTCGACATTTTTTTGCTGCCGTCGGTCAGGCTCATCACCCTGGCCCCCTCCTTGCGAATCATCGGTTCGGGCACCTTCAGCACCGGATTTTCTTCGCTGCCAAACTGAAAATTCAGCCGGGCCGCAATGTCGCGGGTGAGTTCTAAATGCTGCTTTTGGTCTTCACCCACGGGCACCAGGTCAGGCTCGTAGAGCAAAATGTCGGCGGCCTGCAGCACCGGGTAGTCGAGCAGGCCAATGCTGACGTTTTCCCCCTGCTTGATGGCTTTTTCTTTAAACTGAATCATCCGCTCCAGCCAGTTGAGTGGCGTGATGCAGTTAAACAACCAGGCCAGCTCCGAGTGGGCCGACAGGTGCGACTGCACAAAAATGGTGGCCTTCTCCGGGTCAATGCCGCAGGCGATGTAGGTGGCCGCCACCTTATAGGTGTCTTCGGCTAGCCGGGTCGGGTCGTGGGGCACGGTAATGGCGTGCAGGTCGGCCATAAACAGAAAGGCGTCGTACTCTTCTTGCAGGTCAACCCAGTTGCGAATTGCCCCCAGGTAGTTGCCCAGGTGCAGGTTGCCGGTTGGCTGAATGCCTGAAAGAATGCGCTGTTTGGCCATAGGTCAAGAAAAAGGTGCGGCTAAAAGAATGGAACGGGCGCAGGGCCAGCAGGTGGCACAGTCCCTTACGAATCTACCCTAATCTCTGCCTGCCGCAGTAGCCAGAAATGAACCAACGGTCAGACTTTGCTTGCAGGTATGAGTTTAATTGTTTAGCTTTGTAACTAACAATTGTAAGCATTCACTAAACCCTATGAATTCTTCCACCGACCTATCGAGCCGTCTGCAAACCGCCATTGGCCTCGCTCAAAATGTGCAGCAGCACCCCGAAGCCCACGAGGCGTTTCAGAACGTACTGACAGAGCTCGAAACCCAAAGCCCAGAAGCCGCTGTGCTCCTGGCGCAGCTGTGGCAGGAATACATCAGCTCGAAGCGCTCTTCGCTGTTTTGGGAGCAGCTCTCTGAAGTTGAAAAGAACCTGTCCGATCGCCTCAGCGAGAGCCACATGCAGCTCAAGCAAAACTACCTGCGCCTGATGCAGGAGCAGTAGATCCTCCGGCATGAACTGCTTGCTCAGCCCTTCAGCAGTACGGCTAGCGCTAAGATGATGCCAGTTAAAACAGGCGATCGCTGTGGCTCAGTCTATTCTTAAAATGCCTACGACAGCAGGGTTTACGTCTGACCAGTTCTACGATCTGTGTCGGGCAAACCCAGACTGGAAGCTTGAGCGAACGGCCTACGGAGATTTGGTAGTTATGGCCCCAACAGGTGGTGAGACGGGGGCACGCAACGCCAATCTACTGATCCGCCTTGGCATGTGGAATGAGCAATCTCAGCGAGGCGTTGTGTTTGATTCGTCCACGGGGTTTCACTTGCCCAATGGGGCCGACCGCTCGCCCGATGTGGCCTGGGTGAGTCGAGAGCGGTGGCAGGCCCTAACGCCTCAACAGCGGGAGAAGTTTCCCCCCTTAGCCCCAGATTTTGTGATGGAGCTGATGTCGCCCAGCGATAACCTAGCCGAGGCTCAGGCAAAAATGCAGGAATATATTGAGAACGGCGTGCAGCTCGGATGGTTGTTTAACCGGCTTACAAAGCAGGTTGAAGTCTATCGCCCTGCCCTGCCAGCGGAAATTTTGCAACAGCCAGCGCAGCTTTTGGGCGACCCTGTCTTGCCCAGTTTTATCCTCAGCTTGGATGGGTTCTGGTGAATTAGGGCGGGAGGTATGCCTCGCACACTTTGAGCGGAGCATGGAGACAAAGGGGGAGAGGCAAACTGGTGCCTGAATGGAGCCGCGCCATATAGTGGCATCGGCTTGAACGGAGCTGTCAGGTTGCACTCGCAGCTACCTTAGGCCAACAAGTACCGTACTGTTGCCATCATTCGAATGTTTTTCGACGAATTGATGGACGGTGTATGCAGTAGCCTCATATCCATCAAGTACATATCTCCGGCCTGGCCAGACATTTCCACGATGGATAGATTGCTGCGGCTCAGTTCGCTTTCCAGCTCACTACCGTTTCGTAGTACCTCGCGGATGTTTCGGCGTGATTCTCCGCGATCGCTCAGCAGATGGGTTCCTGCTAAAGCCAAGGTGGCACCGCCGTGAGGGTTAACATCATCAATTAAAATGAAAGCCTGGATGCCGGGTATGCGCTGCTGGTGAGAAGAAATGTCGGTGTGCCAGTTCAGTCCGTTTAGAGTCCAGTCGCCCTGGTGTGGAAGAGAAATTAGTAGCTGGCTTTGGGCTGGAGCTAACTTTCCTTCAGCCAATGCGTTTATTAACGCAAGCGTGTCTGGCGTTATGACTTTAGACTGAAGGTCGTGCTGTTTTACCAGTCCAGACAGCTTGGCTATCTGCTGGAAAGCAGGCATTTGTTTAATAGAAGCCGACAAGCTTTTTCCTGAAGACCAAATTTTTAGCCTGCTCAGCTCGGCTAGAATATGCTCTTTGATGGGTCTAACCTGTTTCTTTATAAGGGCTCCCCTCAGCAGTAAATATCCTTTTTCTTGAAAAGAAGACTTCTGTTCTGGTGTCATGGCACTAATCTGCATGCGCTTAGGGCAGAACGATTAAGCTCACAGCCACAGGTGGCTGTTGTTAGTAGATATTGGGTTTGCTTCGTCAACTTAATCTACAGGCGAGCGATCGCACTATTCCCATGCAGCACGCTCCTGGCTGATTTGCTGATCGATCTTTAAAGCTGTGCGCTGGTATTCGGGCGCCAGGGGATGGTTGTGTAAAAACTGCAAAATGGCCGTGCTGCTGCCTTTTTCTGACTGTTCAGCTTGGGAACGCTCTTGAGTGGCTACCTGGCTTTTTTTGAGCAGCTGAATAAATTGAGCCAGCAAGTCTAGTGCGTCTTGGGGCAGGGTTTGAAGGTCTTGCTGGATTTGTTCGAGGGTGGCCATAGGTAGACCTCTCTAGGGATAAGGGATTGGGTTGTAGAGTAATCTAGCTTTAGTTTGTCGCTCTGGTCGGGTAGCCCGCCCTTGGCTGAGTGGTAAGTGGTTAAGAAGATATTGGGTTTTCTTCGTTAACTCAACCTACGGGAGAGCTATGGGTTTTCTTAGAACCCCTCTTCTCCCAAACTTTTGGTAACTTGAAATCATCAATAAGGTCGGGCTCATCATGATCACCAGTACCAATAAGAATGTGCGCTGGTTCGAATTCAGACACTATCTTTTGTACGAGTTGGGTTGCTTGAGTCCGTACGCTTGGCTTTTGTCTAACTTTTACACGTTCATCGTAAAAATCACAGGAGTAATGAAGATAACTTCCCTGGCAAAGATGCAGGGATCCCGAATATAAGTGCTTATTGGGCAATCCTAATGAAATTGCGAGGCTCGGATTATCAGGATTAATGTATATAGACAATATCGAATGAGTTGACCAATTTGGATCAGTAGCTTTGAGAACCAATACCTCTTTTATGATATTGCTGAAACCGGCTCCACAGCAGGGACAGTATTCTACTGGCAAGGGTTCATCAATTATCGTTAGTTTAATGTTCTTTCCAACGCTCTGAACTTCATTGAGCATTTCATCGGCCCAATACTCAAAACTTCCTTCTAGTAGGTGAAAGGTTCGTTCAAACTCTATTTTTTCATCGGGCCACTGAAAAATTATTTTTGCGGCATGTATATGATTTAGCTCGCCAAACACATTCACCACAGCAATGACTTGAGGGGATTCCTTTCGTGCCTCTACCACAAATGATTCCCAAGAGTTTTTATATTCCCTTAGCTGATTTTTCCCAAGTTCAGTATGACAAACTTTAACATACTCAGTTGGACGGTGATGATGATCATGATCCTCCACGCAAAGTATAGCAAGGTTATTATCTACGGTATTAGAATTATCTTCGTCAATGTGGTGGAGATGAAGGCCTACGCCTTTACGCTTGCAAACACAACATCTACCAGCATTTGCCGAAATCAGCCTAGAGCGTTGTTTGGTTGACGGTCGTACTCTTGCCACTTTCGTTTCTTAAAAAGGGTGGACCAAAACTTTTCGTATATTCAACTTCAGTTGGGTAGATCACAAGCTGATTTCCGCATAACAGTCTGATTTAGGGCGATCGCAAGAAACCTCCCGCACTTCTCAACAAAGCAGGGCCATCAACCCCCGTCGGCTATCCACATGCCAAAGCCGTCATAAAACTTTGATATATTGGTCATCCAATACGGTTGAACTTATAGCTCACTTCTGGCAGTGTAGGACTGCGGGGAATGATTTCAGGCGGGCGCCTGAGGAGTTGCACCTCCTCAAGCGCCCTAATCGTCCCAACTTAATCACGCTAAGCTGCGGCGACTGGATTCATTCTAGATCCGGTCTCTCGCTTTGCTGAAACGAGGGATCTGGATAGTTCCCCGTTTTCTTTACCGAAAACGGAGACAACCCGAATGTTTTTAGACAACACCCCCGAGGGCACCAGCCCCGACAGCTTTGTTTTGCCGACCTATCGGCAAGAGACTCTGCGCCACATTTTGCTTGGCGACTACAGCGCACTCATCGATGGCATCAGCCATTTGGTCTCGCTGGGCTACTGCGATCGCATTGCCTGGTCAGAGCCCATCCCCACCGGGCGCAGCGGCGAATATATCAGCGTCATGACCCGCAGGCGAGGGGTTACGAGGCCCTGAGGGCTGGCGCTGTAGGTTAAATAGAGCGCTCGATGGAACCCAGCAGGCTCACGACTGTTGGGTTTCGCTTTGCTTAGCTTTACCTGCGGTGTCCGTAGAGCCCTGGCTCTAGCGCTAGGGCCGTTGTTTGGCCTGGCAATAGCGTTGTCGCGATCGCAAACCCAATTCGTCATCCTCACAACGCTATTGCTCTACGTCACAATTCAGTTCTCATGCCTGCAACGCTGTTGTCACCCGTTACAACGGCGTTGTCATGGGCTGCAATGGCATTGCGATCGCCCATAGTGCTATTTTCAGCTGTCGCAATCCAGTTCGCCTCTGGGCGAAGGCCTAATCAATTGGGCATTGTGAATCTAGGCGAGACAGCACCGGGCTATCGGCGTGCATTTTGCCCCATCTCCACTCACCCACCCCAGCCGCCATGACCGACATAACCCGCCGCCTCGCGCCCAAGCGCATTGCTCAAGATATTCAGGCCTTAAACAGTTTGGCAGCGATCGCTAACTACGCGCCCATGCGGCCAGAGGCGTCGTATCATACCTTGCAGCAGGCTTACCAGGCCATGCGGCAGAGCCAACAGGACGAAGTTCTGATGGAAGCGACATTAAGAGCTGGTCGCGATCGCGCCCGCGAGGCGGAGTGGGCCTTTCACAACGCCGTTTTGGCCATGAAGCAGTCAGTTCTGGGGCAGTTTGGGCCAAACAGCGACGAAATTCAGGCCATTGGCTACACCAAAGCATCTAAGCGCAAGCGATCCAGCCGCCAAAAGCCCCCCGTGGTAGAGGAAGATAGTCCTGGTTGATTGAAGCAATAGTTATAAGTAAGTAGGTCTGCTTATCTATAAGACGCATTTCGACTCCGCTCAATGCTCGATCTGTTACTGGGTAGAGGGTTGAGCGGAGTCGTTCACGAAGTGTCTCCCGGAGGGAGAAAACTCTAAAACTCAAGCTGAGTTTAATTTGGCCACCCTACTTAGCCATCACCAGGACCGTTAGAACATTCCAGAGCTTTAAGCTCGTTCCACGGCTCTGCCCTGGAATGGATAAGAGAAGGCTCCGCCTTTTACAGGCTGACATAGCCACTTTAAGGACAGTTCCAGGTGAATCCTGGAAACAAGCACTGCTCACGAAGCGACAAAGTTTTAGGATTTTTGTCAGTCAATTGGGCACCAGCCTCAGCGATTGGCATACCATTCGTCCAAGTTCACCCTCCAAAACTGGCATGTCAACCTCTTTCGATGCTCGTCGCTACGCCCCCGCCACTGAGCGCAACCGCGAGCCTATTCTGGCCGTACTTCAGCGCGTGCTGCCCCCGACTGGCACCGTCCTCGAAGTATCGAGCGGCACCGGAGAGCACGCCGTGTACTTTGCGCCGCATTTGGCTCCCCGGCAGTGGTTGCCCTCCGACCTCGACCCCGGTGCCCGAGCCAGCATCGCCGCCTGGCGGGAGGTGGCCCCCGCCGCCAACCTGCACGCGCCCCTGGCGTTAGACGCGGCGGCGCCCCTATGGCCCGTCGAATCTGGGAACTTTAAAGATTTGCGACCCGAGCCAGACCTGCAGCAGCACCCGATCACCGCCCTGGTCAACATCAATATGATTCACATTGCGCCCTGGGCAGCCTGCCTGGGGCTGCTGGCCGGAGCGGGGCGAATTTTGCCGCCGGGCGGCATTTTGTACCTCTACGGCCCCTACAAACAAAACGGACAGCACACCGCCCCCAGCAACGCGGCCTTTGACACCAGCCTGCAGGCCCAAAACCCGGAGTGGGGCGTGCGCGATTTAGACGCGGTGGTCGCCGCCGCCAAGGTGCACAATCTGGCGCTGGTCGAGACCATCGCGATGCCTGCCAACAACCTTTCGGTGGTGTTCAGAGCGATCGGTTAGCGCCATAACCGCTTCGTCAAGGCTGTTTCGTTAGACTATGGCTAACCTGCACTCTGAGGTCGCCATGATTGTCAGCAGCCTTCAGTTTTTAACCAGCGATGCCACCTATCACGATCTGGCCCTGCGCTGCCAGGAGTATCTGCACTACCGGCAGGGCTGGGCCGACCAGCGCGAACTCGCCGAAGACATGCTGTTTAATCTGCTGGTGGAATATTTGGTAGAAGCGGGGGTGCCCCGTTCCCACGCGGAGCAGTTCTGCACCGACAGCGACAACCTGACCGAGCTGGCCATGCGCATTTCATCCACCCTTGGCCCAGTTGTGGCTTGAGCGGGCGGGAACTGTCTACTGTTGATAGTCGTGAGTTACGCTTAACCTAAATCTGCCTATGGCTGGGCTAACCCTATGAATGTGCTGACTGTTGAACTACCGCTAAACGTTTCTCCTGAAGAAGCTACCTTGATGATGTCCATCAAGTTATTTGAGACAGGCAAACTTTCTCTAGGGCAAGCGGCAAAGCTGGCAGGCTACTCAAAGCGAACTTATATTGAACTGCTCGGTAAAATGAGCGTTCCTGTCATCAACTACCCCGCTGAAGAGCTTGAGCAAGAGATAGCATTGTGAACCGTGCTGTGTTTGACAGCAGTTGTCTGATTGGACTAGAGCGCATTCAGCAACTAGATATCCTCCCTCAGGTCTTTTCGGTCATCCTGATTCCTGAGGCAGTGCGCCAGGAGGTTGGTTTAGAAGCAGATTGGCTAAATGTTCAAGTGGTGAACAATAAAAGCCTTGTCAAAGTGCTTCAGGCAGAGGTTGACGATGGGGAGGCCGAGGCGATCGCCCTTGCGCTTGAGCTAGATGGTGACGTCATCACAGTTCTAGATGACCAAAAAGCTCGCCGTTTGGCTAAACGGCTTGGCCTCCATTTGATGGGAACGGTTGGTGTATTATTGCGCGCCAAGCAGCTGGGCGCGATCGCGCAAATCAAGCCTACTCTCGACGCTCTCTTGCAGGCCGATTTTAGAATTTCAGAGGCGATCGTGCGCAAGGCACTGGAGCTTGCTGGAGAAGCATAGTTGTAGCGTTATCCCAAGACGCTAAATGATTACATTCCTGGGCTGCTTAACCGTCTAACCCCGCTGTTCCAGCACCGCAGATCAGAGCGCAGACGACTTCGCCGGGCTGTGGCTGATACTGGTTGGTCATCAGGGCCGCGATCGCCGCGCCCCCGCTCAGTTCTGCCGCAATGCCCAGCTCAAACCACAGCCAGCGGCAGGCCTCAGTCATCGCCTCGTCGCTGACCAGCACAAACGAGTCTACACAGCGGCGAATAATCTCAAAGTTCAGGGCCTCTGTCTTTCGTGGGGCGAGGGTGTTGGCCAAAGTGGGGGTAGCCTCTAGCTCAACAATGTAGCCGGCCTCAACGCTGGTTTTAAGCGTGGGTGCGCCCACCGGCTCAATGCCGACAATGCGAATCTCGGGCTTGAGCGCCTTCGCTGCCAGGCTGACGCCCGCAATCAACCCGCCGCCGCCGATCGCCACCAGCAGCGTATCCACCTGGGACAGGTCGGCCAAAATCTCCAGGGCCAAAGTACCCTGCCCGGCCATCACGCGCGGGTCGTCGAAGGGATGAATGTAGGTCAGCCCCTGGGTTTTAGCGACGGCCATAGCGGCACGGTTGGCGTCATCCCAGTCGTTGCCCTCAAATACCACCTGGGCTCCCCACTGGCGCAGCCGTTCTGCCTTGGCGGCGGGTACGTTGCGACCCAGGTAAATGGTGGCGGGCACCTGGGCCAGCCAACCAGCGTAGGCTACGGCCAGCCCGTGGTTACCCCCCGACGCCGTGATAATGCCCCGCTGTAGCTCAGCGTCAGAGAGGCTTTTGAGCGTATTCACCGCGCCCCTGGCCTTAAAAGAACCAGTCACCTGCAGGCAGTCGAGCTTGAGCCACAGGTCAGGGCAGCCGGGGATAGTCTGCTTGAGGGCGATCGCGGGCACCAGCGGCGTGTGGCGAATGTAGGGGGTGATGCGATCGCGAGCCGCCTTCACATCATCCAGGATGGGAAATAAGAGGGATGTCACAGCATTGCTCTGAAAATAACCGAGGGCTGAGCGGAGTCGTTCGTGAAAGGTCTCCCGTAGGGAGAAAGCCCGATCCCTTTCTCCCTACGGGAGACGCTAGCGCGTTGGCGAAGCCTGTCCACAGAACAAACGACTCCGCTCAGGGATCGGTTTGAAGTGTTTTTATCGTTTGGAGTGGCGCGACAGCGTCATGGGACGTTGCTCTAAATACAAAGCTCTAAATGAGTTGCTGGCTGTGGAGAAAGAAGTACACCAGCCGAGCCAGGCTGAGGCCAATAAATGACACCAAAATGATGGTGATAGAGACACTGACAATATCTCGAACAGCTTTCATGGACGTCCTAAAGCGCTATGGTTGATCAGTATTCTCCCCCGGAGAGGGAAGCTGAGGGGCAAATGCTCATGAATCGTCGCAGCTTTTTAGCGGGTGCGGGCGGGTTGACCGTCACGACCCTGCTAGCCGGGTGCCAGCGCGTATCAGGCCCTAGCCTGCGGTTGGCGATGTTGGCCAATGCTGTACCGGCTCAGCTGCTCAATGCCTTTCAGCAGTTGCCCCAGGGCAGCAACATTGCCGTCACCCCCGAAGACTCGCTGGTGCAGCTGTACGCGCTGCTGCAGCAGTGGCACGGCCAAACGGAAGACGAGGAAGCTGCGTCAAGGGCCGACTGGGTAAGTTTGGCCGACTACTGGCTGGCCCCAGCCATTCGCCAGGAGCTGGTGCAGCCGCTAGAGGTCTCAGCCCTCACCCACTGGGATGAGCTAGCGGCGGTGTGGCCCGAGCTGGTGCGCCGCAGTGCCGAAGGAAGGCCCAGCCCCGACGGCAGCGTTTGGGCGGTGCCCTACCGCTGGAGCCATTTGGTGGTGCTGTACGATCGCGATCGCCTTCCCCGCGGCAGCGCCCCACTCACCACCTGGGCCGATCTGCTGCGCCCCGAACTCAGGCGACGGTTGGTGCTGCCCAACCACCCTCGCCTGGTGCTGGGGCTGGCCCAAAAGGCGCTGAGCGCTTCGGCCAACACCGAAGACCCGTCAGCTGTCGAGGGCTTAGAACCCTTTCTGGCCGATTTGCACAATCAGGTGCGCGTCTACGACTCTGACCACTACCTCGAAATGCTGCTGATTGGCGATGCCACCGCCGCTGTGGTCTGGTCCGATGATGCGCTCCCCCTGCTGAAGCAGTACCGTAATCTGGCGGTGGCCGTACCGCCCGAGGGTACGCTGCTCAGCGCCCAGCTTTGGGTGCGCCCCCAGGCGATCGCGACGGCCTCAGAGCAGGCTGCATCCACCGCCCTCAATTGGCTCGACTTTTGTCTGGATGACGACTTTGCCATGCAGCTCGCCATCTTTGGCCAGGGCACCTCGACCCGGCTGTGGGGAATCGAGCGATCGCAGCTTCCCGAGCCGCTGCAAACGCCGCCCGCCCTGGCGCTAGCCCCCGACGTAGCTGACCAGAGCGAGTTTTTGCTGCCCCTCAGCGCCGCCGCCGAAGACCGCTACAGCCAGCTGTGGCAAAGCCTGCGCAGCTAAGCACCCACCCTGGTCGACTTTAATCTAGGCTAGAGCAACCAATACAGTATCTAGAGACAGCCCCACCCTGGTGCCCTAGCTCTGCCTGGACATCTCAGTCTTGCAGCTCTGCCGCTCATTTTAGGAAGCATAGCCTCCAACAAGCATTCCAGTGCTTGGAACGAGAGTCAGGGATGCCGGGCTAGTTAGCACTCGGCGATGACGTTACCTCGGTACTTTGTAGACTGCTCTCAGCCGCTGCGGCTTGGGCCGCCTGCTGGCGGCGCTCACTCTCGGCCAGCAAATTGCGCTGAAGCAGCACAATCAACCCCGCATCCAGGTTGGCCGAGCAGGTTTGAACGTTGTCGTCTAAGGCTTGAGATGAGGGCAGGGGCGCGGCGGGCTGATTGACAAAGTCGCAGGCATAAAGGCCCATCATGCGGTAGTTGCGAGAATTGCCCTGGAAGAAGCGCAGGTTGTAGCCAAAGTCACGGGCGGTAGTGCCAAACTGGTTGAGCACCGCATAGCGCTCGTTGTAGGTCAAGATCGACCAGATCTGCGGGTTGATCACCACATCGATGACGGTCGTACCCGAGTCTTTGACCTGGTACGAGATCCAGGAGTCTACCAGACGACGACCGCCCAGGTGCGAGGTCAGCGAGTCGCGGTTCCACCACAGGCTGGGCAGAGTCATGGTGTCGGCAGAAGCGCGGCGGCTATCGCTCGATAGCGACCCATCGACAATGCGATCGGTAAAGGCTTCACTGTTGGGCAGCGTTGCCGTAGGAAACATCAGCAGTTCACAGAAGGTCTGCTGCAGCTGAGGCGATCGCTCAGGCCAGTAGGGCGTCAGCATCTCGCTGGGGCAGTTTGGCTGAGCCTCAACTGCGTGTGGTGCGGTTATAAGGAGACTTGCGCCTGCGATCGCGAGCATGACCCGCCGTCCTGGCCGCAGTCTGCGCCGCCAGCGGCTGGTCTGAGCACGGCCCTGTCTCTGATCTAGTCCCAGACCCTGTCCTGAGAATTGCCCCGCTGCTGATGAATCGCCTGTCTCTCTGTCCATGATCTCGCCCTTTCAGGGTTGCCCTAGCTAAAGATTAAGCGGCTGCGATGCACGTGCTGTAGGCCTATGGGCTGGCCCGCCACCTGCTCTACTAGGGTGACGACTTGCTCCGGGCGCAGCAGGTTCCCGTCGTTGCGACAGTTACCGACTGCCCTCAGCCAAACTCCGTATTCTCCCTGAGCATATTCTAGCCCTGGCGGCAGCGGTTGTTCGGCTGACACCAGCGCCAGCTCGTGCAGACGTTCCCGCAGGTTCACCATCTGGGTTTTGCCCGACTTCGTTTTCTTCTCCCACAGAAATTCTTCCATGGCCATCACCCCGTCGATCCACCCGCTCCACGGAGCGGAATGGTCGTGCTCTGGGGTGAGCCGCAGGTAGTATTCGGCTCGGTCCAACCGCTTGGTGGCTGAGGGTTCATCGAGGGGCACCTCAGCAATGTCGTAGAGGGGAATTTCGGGCGGCAGCTGGGCAGCCAGCTGCTGCATAAAGTCGGCCGGGGCGCTCGCCCGGGTCAGCTCAAAATCGACCACCTCGCCGCTGCTGGTAGCTCCCAGCGGTAGCGCATTGGCGGGCGACAGCCGTGGCCCAGGGTGAAAGCCGCCGGTAAAGGCAATCGGCAACCCGGCCCGGCGCAGGGCGCGATCGAACAGGCGCACCAGATCGAGGTGGCCCAGCAGCGCCATCGAGCCGAGCTTGCCCAGGGTAACTCGCAGGCGCTGCACCCGCTCAGGGCTGGGCTGGCTGTGCCCCGCAAAGGCTGGAATGGGCGGCGGCGTTACCACAATGTTGTGACCAAAGTCGGGGCCGCACACGCCGCAGTGGCTGCAGCCCTCAAAGGAGCAGTCGGGTACCGTGGCCGCGGCCAGGGCGCGGTGCAGGTCTTCTTTGAGCCAGGTTTTATCGATGCCCGTATCGAGGTGATCCCAGGGCAGGGGGTCATCCAGGCTGCTGGCCCCCTCAGCGGTGTCCATCACATTCCACTCACCCTGGTCAACCTGACGATATTTCAGGGTCAGTCCGGCTTCGTCGATCGCCTGGGTCCAGGCGTTAAATGCGGTCTCCAGGCTTTCCCACCAGCTGTCCATGCCGGCCCCCAGTTCCCAGGCGCGGCGCACCACGGTGCCGAGGCGGCGATCGCCCCGACCGACAAAGTCCTCCATGGCTGAAATTCGTACGTCGGTAAAGTTGACCTTGGCCCAGCGCAGGCCCCTAAACTCCTCCCGCAGCAGCCGCTGCTTGCGCAAAAACTCCTCCGTTGACACCGAGTGCCACTGAAACGGAGTGTGGGGCTTGGGGGTGAAGTTGGAAATAGTGATATTGAAGGACAAAGGCCGCCGCCCCTGAAGGTTGCAGGCCTGGCGCAGCCAGCGCACGGTTTCGGCAATGCCCAGCACGTCGACGTCGGTTTCGCCGGGCAGGCCAATCATAAAGTAGAGCTTGACCCGGCTCCAGCCCTGCTCGTGGGCGGTTTTGATGCCGCGCAGCAGTTCTTCGTTGGTCAGTCCTTTATTAATGATGTCGCGCATCCGCTGGGTGCCCGCCTCAGGGGCAAAGGTCAGCCCGGTGAGGCGGGTGCCGCCGATGATATTGGCGATATTTTCATCAAAGCGATCGACCCGCTGGCTGGGCAGCGACAGCGAAATATTCTCGTCTTTGAGCCGGTTTTTGACCTCTACCCCCACCGCTGGCAGGGCCAAATAGTCGGAGCAGCTCAGCGACAGCAGCGAAAACTCGTTGTAGCCGGTTTTGCGCATGCCGGTCTCGATCGCATCGACCACCGCCTCCGGCTCCACATCGCGGGCCGGGCGGGTGAGCATACCCGGTTGGCAGAAGCGGCAGCCCCGGGTGCAGCCCCGGCGAATTTCGACTGTCAGGCGATCGTGCACCGTTTCGACGTAGGGCACCAGGCCCATGGCATAGGCGGGGATTGGGGTCGCCACTCGGCGCAGCACTCGGGCAGGCACGTCGGGTCGGTTGGGGTGCACCGAGCCGTCGTCCGCCATAGTGTAAAACCGGGGCACGTACACCCCCGGCACCTGGGCCAGATCGAGCAGCAGGGCTTCGCGACTGAGGCCAGCGGCTTTGCCCTCCTCAATTACCAGGGCAATTTCGGGCAGCAGCTCTTCGCCATCGCCGAGGGCGACAAAGTCAAAAAAGTCGGCGTAGGGTTCGGGGTTGGAGGTAGCGGTCTGCCCACCGGCAAAAACCAAAGGCCAGGAGCCCGCCTCTACGGCAAAGCTCCCGGCCTGACTGCGCTCCTGCCAAGTCAGGGGAATACCCGCCAGGGAGAGCATTTCGAGAATGTTGGTAGCCCCTAGCTCGTAGCTGAGGCTAAAGCCCAAAATGTCGAAATCAGTCAGCGATCGCTGCGATTCGACGGCAAACAGCGGCGTTTCGGTTTCCTTGAGCTTGGCGGCCAGGTCAGCGGCGGGTAGGTAGGCGCGATCGCAAAGCTGCCTGGGCTGGGCATTTAAGATGCTGTAGAGAATAATGTGGCCCAGGTTAGACGCCCCAACCTCGTAGACCTCGGGGTAGGTTAACACCCAGCGGACTGCAGCCTGATTCCAGGGTTTGTGAACAGCGCCCAACTCATTGCCCAGGTAGCGACCTGGCCGAGAGACATCTGCCGCAACCAATGTATTAACTGATACAGACACAACCTAGCTGCCCCAACGCTCACAGTATGACCTCCATACTATAGCGGGCGAAGGGTAGGCTCTGTCAGAATCGGGTTTTAGGCTGCCGCAGGCACAAACTGAGGTAGTTCATCCACCATTTCAAAGGCGCGGTCGAGCTGGGTCAGCTCAAACACGATGCGGATAGTGGGCGGCACCGAGCACAGGCACAGGCGCTTTTGCAGCTGCCGGGCATGCTTGAGCGCCGATACCAGGGAGATCAACCCGGCGCTGTCGAGAGACTCGACCTGGCTCATGTCCACAAATAGTCCGCTCGCCAGGTCAGACTGAATGTTCTGCATGAGAGACGTGTGGAATTCGTGGGCGTTAGAGGCATTCAGGGAGCCCTGAGCTTGAAAAATAGCCATTTCTTTAGTCATCGTCTGCATACTGGGTACACTCCAGATTTGGATAATGTTAAAAACTATTAAAGCCGTCAAGCTACTTTAAGAAGGTAATCGGAATTACTTGAACCTGGTCATTTTCCATTGCCTTGTTGGCCGTAACTTGATATAGATTCAGACCTTGTTAAGTAAATACCTACGTGAATCTACTGAACATATCTCCAAGGGATGAATTCTTTTGTGATTTGGATCACGATTCCTTGTGGTAGATTTCACAAGTTTTGGAGGACCTGGTCACTGGCTAGCTGAGGCCAAAGGCCGACAATAGTCAGTAATCAAGTCACGCTCAGGTGATGGTTCATGACCCCCACGTTTTCCATTCGTCGACTGGTAGAGCAAGCCCTCCACAGCGGGCTACTGACCCCTGAGATTGAGCAGGGCATCAACTCAGAACTGACTCGGCTTGGATACTTGCCGATTGGTGACTCCGAAGCGTTAGAACTCCTTATGTACGAAATGGACGAAGGCCGCATTCGCCTGGTTCCAGGGCTGAGCGTCTATGGCGAACCTGTGCAGCAGCCAGTATCTGGCTAGATCAAACAAAGACTGAAGCGCTAGGGATGCCGAGCCTGACCCGACTGTTAGCATTGTCAGGGCACTTTTCCGGTTTCCTGTCGGCGGTTCATTCATCTTTGTAAAAGCTTCACAAGATCTATCCGGATTTTTACGGATCTTTGAGGCGGGCGGCTTTGGAACGATTTTGAGCAACCCCTAGTCCGACGAGTTCGCCGTCGCTTGACGGTCGGCCCACAGCGATCGCACAAATTCACCGATGCTCATTGCTTCGCCGTCAGGATTGGACACGTAACCTGGAGCTGAGTCCTTCGCAGACAGCGTCGCCAGCAGAGGAATAACCTCAGTATCCAGGGCGGGCTGCAGCTGCTCCAGGGGCCAGAGCATATCTGGTACAGCGGCCTGATTGAGGTCGGGGGCCGTGGTGCCGAGGGCTGTGCCCAGGGGGATGATCTCGGTCTCGTTGACCAGGGCTAGCGGCCGTATCCAGCCCGTGAGCCGAGATTCCAACACCTGAATCACCTCGGCGTAGAGGCGAGTCTGGCGGCACTCTAAAAATACGATTTGGCCTGCAACCAGGGATGTCATAGCTCAACAGGGGTCGCTCGTGCGTGGGTTTACGTGAGAGCCGTCGCGGGAGGTCAGAGCGATCGCGGCGGCTGTCTGCTGCTCTATGGTAGCCACTGCGCTACCCCGACAGCATTGGCGAGATTACCTGAGCTAACCCCTGGTCGCGGACCGGACAACCGATACATGGACGACCAACCGGCAGCGGTAGGCAACCTCAGTACAGTATTTAATACAGTATGAAGATGGGCTTAACCATTCTGGTGATGGCTATAGATTTGGTCTGGTTCATCCCCAGTACCATGCCAAAGCCATCGTGAAGTTTTATGATGAGGGTGGGATTAGCCAGAGACGAGATGCTGTTAACGGGTCTTCTCCACTTGCCCTTATATCAAGCTCCTGCCATCAGGCGCTTTGAATAGGCCCTTTGAAGTAGGCAAAGAGGTGTTGCTGTGTCAGTTGAGACCATCGAGCGGACAACCACGTCCACGATTAAAAAACCTGCTCCCCGCTACCGGGTGTTGCTTCACAATGACGACTTCAACTCAATGGAATACGTGGTTGAATCGCTGATCAAGGTAGTGCCCAGCCTGACCATGCCCCAGGCGGTCGATATTATGATGCAGGCTCACACCGCTGGGGTCGCTCTAGTCATCACCTGCGCTATGGAGCACGCCGAGTTTTATAGCGAAGGGCTGTGCAACCTGGGTCTGAGCAGCACGATCGAACCGGATGAATAAGTGGCCCTGGCCTAAGCTAGCTGGCTTTCCGCCCCTGGGACGGGTGCTGATCTTTTTGCTGATTGTGGTGGTGATCTGGCTGCCCCTGGCGCTACCGCTCTACTGGCTGGCCGGTCGAGAAGCCCTGCCCGGCGGTGACCTATTCCCGACGGCCCTGCTCTACCTTATTTTTTTGGTGGTGCTGCCCCGCTGGGAGCGACAGGTGCGCGGCGAGCCCTATCCCTGGATCAAGATAGGGTTTGCGGGACGTCGAGAACTCGCTCAGGGGATGGCGATCGGAGCCACGATTGGGGCGTTGAGTATTGCGGTGCTGGCGATCGCGCAGCTGCTCTTAGGGTGGGCCGCCCTTGATCCCGCCAGGGCGCAGGGGCTAAATCTGCTTCAGATTGGCCTGGTGGGGGCTTTAGCTGCTACCGCCGTGGGCTGGTCAGAGGAAGTGCTGTTTCGCGGCTGGCTGCTGCGGGAGCTAGAGCAGGGCTGGGTGCCTGCGGTCGCCCTGGGTGCAACCAGCTTGATTTTTGCGATCGCCCACTTTATTAAACCCCTTGACGCCATCCTGGCGCTGCTGCCCCAGTTTGTGGGGCTGCTGCTGCTGGGCCTGGTGCTGGGGTGGGCCAGACGAATTCCGGTTGGCCCTGGTAAAACGGGTTTGGGGCACCCGGTCGGCCTGCACGCCGGACTGGTGTGGGGCTATTACCTGCTGGAAGTGGGCAACCTGCTGCAGCCCACAGGCACAGTGCCCGCCTGGGTGACCGGCCTCGATGGCAACCCCCTGGCCGGATTGCTGGGGCTAACGCTGCTTGCGGGACTTGGCGCGCTGGTGTTTCGCTGGAGTCGCTCGCCCCGCTGAGGAACCGCTGGCCATCTCCATCAGCTGGTTTTGGGCGCTGCGTGTTGCCTCTCCTTCCTGGGGACGGCGCTGGTGGTAGCTGCCGTCAGCGGCCATGTCCCAGGCCTGGCGGTTGTCTTCCAGGCAGAGGGTCAAAATGGCCTTGAGTTCTTTACGGAGGACAGGCTCAGCAATGGGCACCATGACCTCGACCCGGCGATCGAGGTTGCGCGGCATCAAGTCGGCGCTGCCCAGCAGGAAAATTTCCTTGCCGCCATTTTGAAAGTAAATAATGCGGGAATGTTCTAAAAACTGCCCGACGATACTGATGACTCGGATATTGTCGCTGATCCCTGGCACCCCAGGCCGCAGGCAGCAGATGCCTCGGATGATGAGATCGATGACTACGCCGGCCTGGGATGCCCGGTAGAGCAGAGCAATCAGGTCGGGATCGACCAGCGAGTTCATTTTGGCGATAATGCGTCCGCCTTTCCCTTTGGCCTGTAGGGAAATTTCCTGCTCGATGAGTTCCACTAGCCGCTGGCGCAGGGTGAGGGGGGCCACCAGCAGCTGGCGATAGACCTGCTGGCGCGAGTAGCCTGTCAAGTAGTTAAACAGGTCAGAAATATCGGCTCCGACGTCATCTCGGGCGCTGAGCAGGCCCAGATCGGTGTAGAGGCGGGCGGTTTTGGGATTGTAGTTGCCGGTGCCCACGTGATAATAACGCCGAATCTGCTGTCCCTCGCGCCGCACGACGAGGGTCACTTTGCAGTGGGTTTTAAGCCCCACCAGCCCGTAGACCACGTGTACGCCCGACTGCTCCAGCTTGCGGGCCCAGTTGATGTTGTTTTCTTCATCGAAGCGAGCTTTGATTTCAACCAGAACCGTGACCTGCTTGCCGTTTTCGGCCGCAGAAATCAGGGAGTTGACAATGGGAGAATCGCCCGAGGTACGGTACAGCGTCATTTTAATCGCCAGTACCTGCGGGTCGTGGGCCGCCTGGGTAATAAACCGCTGTACGGTGGCTGAAAAAGAATGGTAGGGGTGGTGCATCAGCTGATCCTGCCGCCGCAGCAGCGAGAACAGGTCTTCGGCGGTCTCCAGGGTTGTATCGTCAGCGTCTACTCGGGGGGGGCTCAGGCTTTCGATGGCTGGGGGAACCGTGGCTGTCCAGACAGGGGCTTTGAGGTCGGGCAGAGGCAGGGCCATAAAGGTCATTAGATCGCCTAAACTAATCAGCCCGTCAATGTCGTAGACGTCGGTTTCAGCCAGAGCCAGCTCTTCCATCAGCATGGCCCGAACCGGCCCGGGGGTGTCCCGCTGAATTTCCATCCGCACCGCTGACCCGCCGCGGCGGCGCTTGCGCAGCTCTTGCTCGATCGCCAGCATGAGATCGTCGGCTTCGTCCTCTTCAACAGCCAGGTCGGCGTTACGGGTGATGCGAAAGCCGTAGTGTTCCTGCACCACCATGCCGGGAAACAGCGTAGTCAGGTTGGCGGCAATCACCTGCTCCAGGGGCACCCCCAGCCAGTGACAGGGACGATCCTCTAAGTCTTGAGGATCAGGGTCTTGAGCTTTGGGGGCCTGGGCCTCAGAATTGGGCAACCGAATGAATCGAGGCAGTACCCGGGGCACTTTGACCCGAGCAAAGTGCATTTGCTGGGTACGGGGATCTTCTACCACCACCGCCAGGTTCAGGCTGAGATTGGAAATATAGGGAAAGGGGTGACCCGGATCGACCGCTAGCGGAGTTAGAACCGGAAAAATTTGCTCGTCGAAGTAGTCGCGGCAGTAAATCTGCTGGGTCTCGGTAAGATCGGCGTGGTCAAGCAGCCAAATCCCCTGAGCGGCCATCTGCTGCCGCAGACGGTGGGTAAACGACTCGTGCTGATTTTCGACCATGGGGCGCAGGGCGGCACTGATGGCGCTGAGGTGCTCCTCGGCGGAGAGTCCGTCGGGCGATCGCTTACTGACCTGGGCCTCAATCTGCTGCTTGAGAGCTGCCACCCGCACCATAAAATACTCGTCCAGGTTGGAGCTAAAAATGGCCAAGAACTTTAGCGCTTCCAGCAGCGGGGTGCGATCGTCAAGCGCTTCGTGGAGCACGCGACGATTGAACTCAAGCCAGCTCAGCTCGCGGCTGAGGTAGTACTGGGGGGCGCTGAGGTTAGGGACAGCTTTATTGCTGTGACGTTCGCCGCTGTGACGTTCTGTGGTAGCCATTGTCAGGCCTCCCCTGAAGACGACTCCCCGGCTCCAAATACGGCCTCCTCCTGCCCCTGCCACCATTCGCCCAGATCCATCAGCGCCTGGTGGAGCGTGGCTAGCTCGGCGGCATAGGTTTCAGGGTCCAGCTGTGGGCGCTGCTCCTGCAGGAGCTGAAGCCGCCATTGAATTAGCAGCCAGGGCTTGGAAAGTCCGTCGGTAGCTTCGATATAGCTCGCCCAGTCTTTGCCGTCCATAGGTGCCTCTTGTGCTGCATGGTGGTGGCCTAAAAACTCGATTGTTAAGCCCGAGTTAACCATATTAACGCGCATCAGGTCGGAGACCCAGTCCCCGGCCTGATGCGGTTGAGTTGGCCGCTACAGCTACTGGCGCTGCTTAAAGGAGACCAGCCACTCTCGCAGCTCGTTGGCCGCGACATCGCGTCCACCCAGGCCAAAGGCGATCGCAATCGCCACTGCGATCGCCCCCAGCAGCAGCCCAAAGGCGAGGTTGACAATATCGGGGGCCACTCCCATTTGCTGCAGGGCCATCGCGCCCACGAAAATCAAAATGGCAATGCGAGCCGCCTGGGCCAATATTCTGGCCTGGCCAGACCCCATCGAATTGACCAGACGAAAGGCTAGGTTAGCCAGGTAGAGACCAATCGCAAACACCACGACACCGCTCAGCACCCGCGCCCCAATCCGCAGAATGGCGCGCACCATATCGGTGAGTCCGGCAAAGTTGAGAATCTCCGTGGCCGTCACTACGCCAAACAGCACAACCCCAACCAGGGCGAGAATGCCGACTAGCTCTGAGGGGGTTGGACCAGGGGTCTGCACAGATGCGATCGGGCGA
Organism: filamentous cyanobacterium CCT1; assembly: GCA_003017855.1. Taxonomy (GTDB): domain Bacteria; phylum Cyanobacteriota; class Cyanobacteriia; order Phormidesmidales; family Phormidesmidaceae; genus Nodosilinea. Next base: position 48,752 of record PYER01000002.1, on the reverse strand, counting down.
CCCTCGGCATCGAGGCCGGGCTGTACAGTTGTTGCTCGGGTGCCCAGGTTGAGTTCTGGCAGCCCCAGCGCGCCCATAATGTTGTCAAACCCTGCCCCGCGCAGCAGGCTGGTAACCAGGTCGGCCACAAAGCGCCCGACAAAGTAGGCAGCGGCGATCACCACGCCAGCCATAATGATCTGGGGAATGGCGGCAAGCACCTGCTCCAGCATCAAAACGGCAGGAGCCGAAATGGCTTCGATATCGAGTTCGTTCAGGGCGGCTACCACGGCTGGTATCAGCACCAGCACGTAGGCTACGGTACCCGCCAGGCTCGACAGAGACATACTGCCGGTTGTAGTCGAACTGGTCGATTGCAGCCCCAGACGGCGGCCCAGCTGGTCAGCCCCGGCGGCCAGCAGCAAATTGGTCACTACGCCGCGCACAATGCGGGCAATCACCCAGCCAATGGCGAGCACAATAGCCGCGGTCACAATCCGAGGAATAGCCTGCAGGAAGGAGTTGATCAAGCCTTCTACCGGAGCGAGCAGGCCCGGCAGCTGCAGGGTGCCTAAGATCAGCGGAATAAACAGCAGCAGAATAAACCAGTACAGCACGTTGCCGATGGTTTCGTTCAGAACGATTGGGCTGCTGCCCCGCTCTACGCCGGTTTGCTCCGCCAGGCGATCGTCTAGATTAAACCGCCCCAGGCCGTTGACAACCAGCGTTCGCACCAGCGTTGCGGTCAGCCAGGCTACCCCCAGCAGCAGCAACGCTCCACCAATACGGGGCAGGTAGAGGAAGATCTGGTCTAAGAAGTTGTTTAATGGCGCCGATACTCCGGCCAGGTTGAGAACGTTTAACGCTGCTATGATGGCGAATAGAAAAATAACCCAGTACACCACCGTTGAGACCCACTTCTCAACCTGTACCGGGCTATCAGACGGGCGGCCCATAGCCCAGTTGGCCAATCGATCGTCTAGGTTTGTACTGCGCAGCAGCTTGCGTACGGCCAGCGCCACCAGGGTCGCGATCAGCCAGCCCAGCAGCAGCACCGCGATCGCCCCGAGCAGGCTGGGTAAAAACTGTCCCAACCTTGCAGTGGCTTCCTCCACAAAGCGGTTGGGAGAGGTTACCGGATTAGCCAAGGGCTCGCTATAGTCCGGTTCAGCCCCAGGCTGTGACACCTGGAGCAGCGTTAATGAGAAAAAATCAATCATGATCCTTGTAGATGAGAGCGTGCTGTTAAAGAGCATCGTGCATGGGGGCAGCTTGCGCGATCGCGACAGTGGCTATTCACTACAGGAGACAAACCGCCCACGCAAGCATAGTTGAGCAAGCAGGCCAGCGCGTCAGCCTAGAGACATAAAACCGTCAAGGTTCGGTACGCTAGCTATCGCCAGGGAAATGTTCCTATACCGCCACCCGGGCTGATTCTCTCAGGAGACCGTCAGGATGTCTACCCATCACGTGTTTGAACACAGTATTTCGGTGCGCGCTAGCGCTACCGACGTCGAGCAATGCCTGACTCGGCTAGAGCTGATGCATCGCTGGCTAAACCCTGCCCTCCGCTGTGAACCGATCGGAGACTGGAGTACCGATGTCGGCGCCCAAAGCCGGTTTCTGATTCAGCTGCCCTTTAAGCAACCCACCCTCATCAGTACGGTAGTTGAGCGAGCGCCAGGGCTTATAGTGTGGTCATTTCAGGGATTTTTTAACGGTCGCGATCGCTGGGAATGCAGCCCCGACGCAGCCGGTACAAGCCTGCTCAATCGGTTTGAATTTGAAATTTCTAATCCAGTGGTGCAAGCTGGATTCAACTGGTTTGCCGCCGATTGGACAAAACGCGATATGGCCGCTCAGCTACGTCGCCTTAAGCAAGTAGCTGAAACCCTAAAAAATCGCTGCTGACTTAAGGTTTTCAAGGTGAAACACCCATTGGCTGGGTTGAAACGCCCGTATGCCAGGTAGCGCTCTACTGCTGAGTCTCTCAGCCATCGCTGATGTGTCGAGCCATTGCAACCGGGCTTCAAACAAAGCAAAGGCCGCAGAGCGATACATCTCTACGGCCTGTCTAAGCTTATGAAGTTGAAATCTGTTTACCTAGCTCGAGGTAGTTTGAGCAGCCAGCATCTGCTTGAGCTTCTCCAGCTCACCCGCCCAGCGTGGATCGGGTTGGACGGCACCACTGCTGGTAGTCGCTGCTGGTGTAGCTTTACGAGCGCCACCCTTACCGGAGCGCTTGCTGCCAGCTTCGCCACTGGGACGCGCGTCTGCTTCGCCCTCAGGCTTAGTGCGGGGCAGGGCCTTCTCAATCTTGAGGGGCATATCGGCTAACACCTGACCATTCAGCTTCTCAACAATCTCATCGGCCTTTTCGTCGGTCTTGACGGTGACAAACCCAAACCCGCGACATTTCCCGGTTTTCTTGTCGGCGATGAGCTTTACGGATACTAAATCGGCGTTGAAGTCAGCAAAAGCGCTTTCAAACTCCTGCCGTTCTAAGTCTTTAGAAAGATTGCCAACATAAAGGCGAATTGACATTTAAGATACCTCTGGTGTTCTAAAAGGCAAATGAATCGAGATCGATAACCTTGCCGAATCAAGTTTGAGCTTTAGGCCAACCGCTACCTGCCTACAGTGCCGCCAATTTAACCAACTATTATTAAGATTGCAGACTCTGACCTAAAAGTACCAATCAGGTCGCATCAAAATGTCAAGCGTTAAGTCTTTCAATAGCTTAACAAATTCTGGCTCTGAAACCCGCCTAGATACACTACCAGTCGTTAGCACCTAAACACAGCCTAAAGCGATCGCAGAAACAGCACAGCACCGGCCTCATTTCGCCCCAACAAGGAGCCTTACAGAAAATAGCTCAAGCATTATAAAAGCCGTCCAGATTCAGTCATCTCTCCCAAGAGAGAATCATTTTCAACCTATTGGACAACGTTGAGCATCTTACCTTTCAGAAAGCCAGAGTTGTACCAACCGACTACACCACTTATCAAGGTAACACGGTATATGCCCCTTGCTTGGCTAAATTACTGGCTCAGATTAAGCCTTTAAATAAAAACCAGCCGAGAAGGGCTGGTTTGTTTGCTGTGTTGAGAGTAGGAGAACCCAATACCTAACAAACCCCGAAGCCAACTCTTTAAGCGGCCAGGGAACCCAGGCATGTGTTTCTGTAAATTAATGTAACACCGACAGCAGCTTGTTGCAACATTGCTTTACATCAACCGCTAACCGCCTCTAAGAATGGTCAAAATGCCAATGCCGCTGCTGACAATGCTGATTGTGGTAGCCCAAATGGGTCCATAGGCTGAGAAGCTATGGCGCTGATCGGTTTTTACCTCGTCAATATCTACCCAAAGCAGGCCACCACCGTAGCGGCTCCAGCCGGTGACGGTAACCATCCGATCTACCCAACCGGCTGGATGGGTTTGAGGCTGAAGCAAGCCCTGTAAAGTCCCCAGTGGCACAGGGTTAACTAGCTTTACCAGGCCTGATTCATCATCTAAGTAAAGGTCCTGACAGCCCCAGTTACCGGCCCCGGGCAAGCCTCGCAGCTTGCCCCGTAGCGTGACCGGCTGTCCCTGTACCGGCAATGGTGCAGGGTGCAGCAGCAGGCTGGCGACCGTTTCCTCTGGTGGCCGACTGGCTGGCGATTGGCCAGACTCAGGAAAAAGCACGTTTATGCGCAGCAGCAGGCCTAACCCCAACCCTAGCCACAGCCCGCCGATCAAAATGCTGGGGTCTTGGTAGAGCCAGCTCAGGTGCTGCCAACCTAGCCGGTTGACAACTCCTCCTATAAACCACAGGCCCATAGCCAAGCTGCCGCCAGCTACTAGGCCTGCCAGAGGGCCTTTTTGCAGCAGCAGCAGGGGAAGTGACATAGTGGTTGAGGGAGCTCGCTGAGGTGCACCGGATTCGAGAGGAAGGCCAGGTTGACCTCGCAGGAGGGCCTGCTGATGGAGCCAGAGCAGTCGCTCGCCCAGCGGTTCGTGGGAAGCATTGACCCGCAGCCACTGGCGATAGGGGTTAAGCCCATCTACAGCTAAAAGGGTGCTAAAAATGGCCGCGCGATGGTCGGAGACCGGCCCCTCAGGGCCAACGCCCTTTGAGGCGCCTTCTGAAGTGGCCAGCAGCCGACCTGGTGTAATCGATTGACGGCTGCTGACGGGCATCAGTACCTCCAGGCTAGTGTGGAGCGGATGCAGGGTGCCGTGCTGTTGCAGGTAGGTTGCGATCGCAGCAGTCGCCTCCACTATGACCTCAATGCCCCGATCGGGCTGCTGGGTTAGGGCTACAACGCGGCGATCGCCCCAGCGACAGCACAACCGCGATAGCCACAGTACAGCCTGTCGCAGCAGCCAAAATAGACCATAGAAAAGACCTGCGCCGCTGCCCAGCAGGCCCCGGAGCATCGGCTGGCTGAGAGCATCTGCCCTCTGAGCCAGCCAGTAGTACCCCGTATGCAGCAGCAGCAGCGACAGCCCAACGGCTGAGAGCACCGGCAAGCTGCCGTTGACCGTCCGGACCAGTTCGTAACTGTAGAACGTGGTCAGAGTCTGATCTGACATCCGGTCTAGAAGCCCCTGGCTGACCACAATTCGGGTATTGCGAGGCAGCCAGCCGTAGCTAAAGCACAGGGGCGCCGGGTCGGCAATTAGCCTTAGCTCTGGCATTGGCCACCCCTGCTGACGGCACACCTGCCGCAGCAGGCGCAGCGTGGCAGGGCTATAGGTTTGCAGCTGACGAATAGATAGGGAGCGCTGACGGTACCAGGCCGCTAGCGCCAGATCCATCAGCCAGGGGCTAGCCAGTGCCAGCAGCACCAGCCCGATAACGATCCAAATCGTATAGGTCTGATAAGCTCCAGGCAGGCTGAGCTGAACGGGCCAGCGTACCCAGCGCAGCAGTCCATCTACGGTTCTTAAGGTGAAATGAAAGGCCCAGTTGATCACCCAGATCAAGGCGATCGCCGTTAGCCCCTGGCCCAGCCACAGGGCCAGGAGGCGCTTCGGTAAGGGCACCTGGCGCTGGGGTCGAACTTGCTGGGGCCTAGACGGCAGCGCGGTTGGCTCCGGTACAGCAGACTCTACTGGTGTGGGTCGTGGGGACGCTGAAGGGAAATCTCCGACCGGCTTTGTCTGCGTATCTTTGGGCTCGGCGTCAGGCTGCTGATTGAGCTGTTGATAGTGAAACAGCGATCGCACCTCAGGTTCCGAAGCGTCCTGAACCGGTGTAGACTGCGTCGAATCAGCAACGTCCTGGGGCGCGGGCTGAGCTGGTTTAACGGGCCGCTCGGTGGGAGCAGGCGTCAGCGTCTGGGGGGCGGCGGGCCGCTGCGACAAGTTCTTGGCATTGTCTAAGGGGACGAAGCCACTCAAATCTGCCCCAGCGGTAGCTGGCGGCTCAGCGTTTGGGGTACTAGCGTTTGGATCAGTAGCGATCGCGGTCGATTGAGACGGGTTCAAAACCTGCTGAGCCCACTGCTGAACCTGGGGTGAAGGGCTGTCGAGCAGCTTGTGACAGAGTCGTTTGACCTGATCATCCTGGCCAAGACGCTGGTGAACGCGCACTCGGCCCATCAGAGCTTTGAGATAGTAGGGCGATGTTGTTGGGAGCTGTTCTAGGCGCTGAAATTGGGCCAAAGCTTGGTCATAGTCTTGGGCCTTAAAAGCTGCGATCGCCTGCTGGTAAAAGGCCTCAACCGACGGTTTACCGGCACGCTTAGAGCCAGAGGCTGAAGAATTGGAGTCTATGGGCTGCGCCATACGCCGCTATCAATACTAGAAAAGCAGGAGGAGAAAAGGTTGAGCATACACAACTATAGCCGTCGCCACGACGGTTAAGACGTCGGTGCTGGTCTGTGGGCGAGAGCTATGCGCCAGTTCACTGTTCCAGGTTTAGCTACAGACAGTCCTTACTGTCCTCAGCGCACTGGCCAGCGCTGTAGTTGCGATCTATTTTTGTTTGCCCGGACTTTGCCATCAAACTGTTGGGTTTGAGCATGGGCAAGACGCGCTTACTGCACAGCATTGTTGTCTCCCTAGACTAAAATCTTAGTCACAGTGTTGCCGCAACCTATGATCGCCTTGAGCTTATTTGTGGCCAGTTTTCTGGCCTGGTTTCTCAGCATGCTGGCGGGAGGCGGTAGCCCGTTCATTCTAATTCCTATGATTTCGCTGCTGCTGGGTACGCAGGCCGTAGCCCCCGTTATTACCACCGGGCTGCTGATCGGGAATGCGCAGCGGGGATTGGTATTTTGGGATGATATCGACTGGAACGTAACCGCATGGTACGTGCCGGGTGCCACTATAGGCGCTCTCCTTGGCTCCTATGGGCTAACTCAAATTCACGCTGAGGGCCTACAGCTCTTGCTGGGCGCGGGGCTGCTGGTCATGGTCGTTAACTACCTGCTGCCTGCCAAAGAAAACTGTTTCACGATTCAGGCCTGGTATTTTTTGCCGCTGTCTTTGATCAACGCCATTGGCTCTGCACTGATTGGCAGCACCGGCCCAATTATGAACCCGCTGTATCTCAACTATGGGTTAGAAAAAGAAGCCATGGTGGCGACTAAAGCCTTCAACAAGGCCGTGCTACATCTCGTTAAGCTGCTGGCCTATGCCGCTTTTGGCAGTCTGAGTGGGGAGTACCTAGCCTACGGGTTAGTGATTGGGTTAGGGGCCATACCGGCCAACTGGTTGGGTAAGCAGGTGCTGGCGAAACTGTCCGCCCAGCAGTTTCGGCAGCTGGTTTTTGCCTTTGTAGCTGTCAGCGGTGTGGCTATGATTTGGCAGCAGCGACACTTTCTCACCATTTGGTTTATGTAACTCACAAACTGGGGCAGGGTGCCCTGAAGCTTATTCCTGGGATGCGACTTGAGGCTGTGGCGCGGCGATCGCCTCATCGAGACCCAATAGAGTTTCTACTAAACCATAGAGATCGAGCTCATCAGCTCCAGCTAGCTGACGATCTTTGAGGTCAGTCAACCCACGAGCCAGCTCTGGAGCCCGAGTCTTGTAGTCGCGGTGGGCCGTGAGCATGTCCTCAAAAATAGACTGCTCAATTTCGGCGCGGTTTTGGCCTTCGCTCAGAGGCGTCTGGTAGGCTACATCTTCTACATCGTATTTGACGAGGACGACCAGCGCATTGCTGGCCGCTTTGATGCTCTCCTGAAGACGGCGCGTGTCCAGTTCCAGGCGATCGAAACCCACCTGGCCCGTAATCTTCAGCTCTAAAATAGGGGCCGTGTCACCCTGGTGCTCAGCAGCGGCCGCGATCGCCCTGTCCAGCGCCATCTGGGTCAGCCCGTCCAGGCTCTCGTGACCTTTTGCTACCAGCTCCAGCCGCACGATGGGGCGCTGAAAGTAGTCGGTTTGCAGCTGTGCGTCAATGCCCTGGGGCGACAGCTCTACCAGGTAAGCTCCCCGATGGAAACGGCTTTCTTCTACGTTGTTCGCCTCCAGTGAGCCGGGGTTAAACACCCAGCCCTCAGCCGTGTAATTCTTGTGAATGTGGCCCAGGGCCAGGTAGTCTACCCCAGCCTCTTTGAGGGGCAGCAGTTCGCTGTAACGCAGCGCCCCGGCGTAGCGAGCAATCTGCCCCTCCAAGCCGTGGTGAAACAGCAGAACAGTGTAGTCGGGGCCAGCAGGCAGCTCTCGAATGGCTCCCGACAGCAGCTCAATCGCGCGGGGAGCGGTAGCACCGTACCAGTTGGAGCCCACGATGCGCACCCCGCAGGGCAAGTCAATGTAGGCCCCCGAGCGAGTAGCTTCGTCCCAGGGGGGCAGGCGATTTTCGGCATCGGCTCCGTCGTTGGGCTCCAGCAGCTTGAGCAAATCCCACTCGGCCAGGTACTTGAGCCAGCTGGTGCGGGTGCCGTAAGGGCGATTGTCGTGGTTGCCCTCGATCGCCAGCACCGGAATCTCGGCATCCTTCAGCGCCTGGAGGCAGATCTGAGCCTGGTTGAGGGTGGCGGGCTTGATATTGCGATGCTCGAACAGATCGCCCGCGATCGCCACAAAATCAACCTTTTCTTCAATCGCATAGCGCTCCAGCACCGTCTGTAGAGCGCGAAAAAAGTCCTTGGTGCGCTCTGGGGTGTCGTAGCGGTCAAACCCGAGGTGAATATCGGCAATGTGGAGAAATTTAGCCATCCGCTTTCCTCAGGTAACCGCCAAAGACTGGCCTGCCAGGCCAGCACAACCTACTCAGGCTAGCACCTACACCGGAGAAGAGGACTCAGCGGCTAATTCTTCCAGTCGCTCCTGCTGGTCACGGCTGATGCACGATTGAATCAGCACATCCACATCCCCCTCCAGCACCGGGGTGAGCGTGAAATTTTGGTTGAGGCGGTGGTCAGTAACCCGGTTGTCTTTGTAGTTGTAGGTGCGAATTTTTTCCGAGCGCGCCCCCGTCCCTACCTGCGACTTGCGCATGGATGACACGGCTTCCTGCTGCTCCCGCAGCTTCATGTCGTAGAGCTTAGCCCGCAGGATCTGCATCGCTCGCTCGCGGTTTTGCAGCTGCGATCGCTCCTCGGTGCAAAAAATCCGAATGCCCGTCGGCTTGTGGAACAGATCCACCGCCGTTTCCACCTTGTTAACGTTCTGTCCCCCCGCGCCCCCGGAGCGAGCGGTGGTCAGCTCAATATCCTTGGGGTCGATCTGCACCTCGACATCGTCAACCTCAGGCATAATCGCCACGGTAGCGGTAGAGGTATGGACGCGCCCGCCCGCCTCGGTCACCGGAACCCGCTGCACTCGGTGTACCCCGGCCTCAAATTTAAGCTTACTGTAGACGCGATCGCCCGCAATCTCCAGAATCGCCTCTTTAAACCCTCCCATATCCGCCGTAGATTCGCTGAGCAGCTTTACTTTCCAGCCCTGGCCCTCGGCATAGCGAGAGTAGAGCCGCACCAGATCTCCGGCCCAAATGCTGGCCTCATCCCCTCCCGTGCCGGCCCGAATCTCCAGCATGATGTTTTTATCATCGTTGGGATCTCGAGGCAGCAGCAGAATCTTGAGACGAGTTTCTAGCTCCGCCAGCTTTTCCTGCAGAGTATCCACCTCTAGAGCCGCCATTTCCTTGAGTTCAAGGTCACCGCTCGACTCTTTGTAAATCTCCCGTGCTCCCGCCAGTTCTGCCTCAGTCGCTTTCCACTCGGCATAGGTCGTCACGGTTTCTTCCAGTGAGGACCGTGACTTGGCAATACGCTGAAACTCGTCGGGATCCTTAGCAACATCAGGATCAGCCAGTCTCCGCGTCAGCTCCTGAAAGGTCTGCTCTACGGAGTTGAGTTTTTCAATCAAGTACGCCTCAGCCATGGTCTCCTCTTGTCTGCCGTCTAGCCAGAATATCTACTCTAAGTGCTACAGCAGAATGCGCTAATCGTTGTCGGCAGCCTTATCGCTAGCGGCAGCTGACGTATCGGTCATGCCGTATTTACGCATAAAGCGCTCAACTCGGCCCTCGGTATCAATGATTTTCTGGGTGCCGGTGTAGAAAGGATGGTTTCCAGACCAGACGTCCACGTGCAGCTCAGGCTTGGTGGAGCCCACGGTCATAATTTCTTTGCCGTCACAGAACACCTTGGCCTCGGGATACCAGGTGGGGTGAATGTCAGACTTTGCCATGGTAATGGTTACAACAACAACATCAACAAAAAAGAAACGAGCTCTAGCCTAGATCTAGATTTAGAGGTTTCGCCGAACACTCTTAGATCGTAGCCAACAAATCCAGCTCCAAAACCTTAACGCTTGGAGAACTGAGGAGCCTTACGAGCCTTCTTCAGACCGTACTTGCGGCGTTCCTTGGCCCGGGGGTCACGGGTAAGATACCCCTCAACTTTCAGCGGCTTACGGTTTTCCGGGTCGAGCTCACACAGCGCTCGAGCTACCCCAAGACGAATCGCATCAGCTTGGCCCGTCAACCCACCTCCCTTGACGTTCACCAGAACATCGTAGGAGTTTTCCAGACCTAACACCTCGAGGGGGGCCTTGGTGGCGTTTAGGTAGGCAGGGTTGAACTGCAAGTAGTCATCGCCGGGGCGCTTGTTGATAATCAGCTGACCATTGCCAGGCACTAACCGCACTCGGGCAATAGAGGTTTTACGGCGACCGGTTCCCCAGTACACAGCCTGTTGAGATTGATCAGTGGCCTGCATTATTTCGCTTCTCCAGGAATAGTATTGACAACATGAACTTCAGGGCTTTGAGCCTGATGAGGATGCTCTGGCCCGGCGTATACCTTGAGCTTGGTGAACTGCTTGCGACCCAGAGAATTTTTCGGCAGCATACCCTTCACCGCCTGCTCAATAATGCGCTCAGGAATGCGGGCCTGAAGTTTGTCGAAGGTTTCTACTTTCATACCCCCGGGACGACCGGAGTGGCGTCGATAGAGCTTGGTGCTGGCCTTACGACCGGTCACCGCAACTTTCTCAGCATTCACCACAATAACGAAATCACCCGTATCCATGTGGGGAGTAAAGGTGGGCTTGTTTTTGCCGCGCAGAATAGTGGCTATTTCAGTGGCCAGCCGCCCCAGGCGCTGACCCTCAGCGTCGATCACGTGCCACTGTTTCTGTAAAGAATCGTGGGGAGGAATGTAGGTCTTAGTAGTCATAGCGCTTGAGCTGCCTTCCTTTTTGGGTGAACCACAGTAATGAAACAAACAATCGAAAAACCTTAACCAGCCTCAGGCTGCCGCTGCTCCCCAGAAAAAGTGAGGCTGAGCATCAAACCAGACCTCTGGAGTAAAGGGGTTATGGTCGTAGCCGACTCGCAGTAAACACAACCCCTTAGCCGGGGCGGCGTATCTAACTCGGTGACGCTGACGCTGCTGCCAAAGATGGCCAAACTCTGTCGGGCTAAGTTTGCCGCTGCCAACCTTGACGAGTAGCCCCATGATCAATCGCACCATGCCATACAAAAAACCCTTGGCCTGAAGCTCGACAGTCAGAAAGGTGTCTCGACGGCGGCATTCAGCGACTTGTAAGTCTACCCAGGAGTGGCTTTTGCCCGATCGCGCTCGGTGGAAAGCGGTCATATCGTGGTGGCCAACCATGGCATCCAGCGCCGTTTGGATTTTGCCCTGGTCCAAATACTGATGGTAATAGTGCCACACGAAGGGGCGAACAAACAGGTTGGGTCGCTGCCCAGTATAAAGGGTGTAGCGATAGCGTCGCCAGCAGGCCGAAAACTGGGCATGCCAGGTATCGGGTACCGCCGCTGACGCCCGAATCAAAACATCATCGGGCAGACGGGCATTGAGCACATCGGCCCAGCGATGGGCTGGCATGAAACCCGGTGCATCAAAATGAGCCACCTGGGCTGCCGCGTGCACACCAGTATCGGTGCGCCCTGCGCCGTTGAGGCGCACGTCATAACCCAACACCGAACGAATCGCGGCCTCGATCTCGCCCTGTACCGTACGAGCATTGGGCTGCCACTGCCAACCATGCAGATGAGTGCCCACGTACTGCACCACCAGCGCAATCCGCTGAGTTGCCTGGGCAAACTCGGCGGACTGGCTCTCCAGACTGCGCTGTATGGGTGATGACTTCTCCATGGGGCACGGACAGGGAGGGACAAGAACGGGAAACTAGCAGACGAAGCAGGTGATCTGGGCAAGTGCTAGGAAATGCCTAGGTCAGCTCAATGATGGCCATTTCGGAGTTGTCGCCGCGACGGCGAACGGTTTTAACAATGCGGGTATAGCCACCGTTGCGGTCGCCGTAGCGCTCAGCCGCTTGACCAAACAGGGCATGAACGAGCTGTTTGTCATAAATGTAGCCCAGAGCCTGCCGACGGGCCGAGAGCGAACCATCCTTGGCTAGGGTAATCATGCGGTCAGCCTCTTCGCGGACCGCTCTAGCCCGGGCTTTGGTGGTCGTGATTCGACCGTGACGGATTAGCTCCGTGGTCAGGGAGCGCAGCAGAGCTTTACGCTGGTCTGCAGGCTTCCCAAGTTGATGAACGCGACAACGGTGACGCATGGTACTGAACTCAGATGAACAACAAAATTAAAGCTGTGCAGGAAAACTGCAGAGATGCTAAGGTGACCCCTAACTCACCCCTGCTATCAAGCCGTTTTCGAAGCCTTTTCTAAAGGCAGAGTAATCCCCAAACGCTCCTGGAGAGCCTCGATAACCTCTTCAGCAGACTTTTGGCCAAAGTTCTTGATCTCCAGCAGGTCTTCCTGGCTGAAGTCCAGCAAGTCTGCCACCGAGTTGATCTGAGCGCGCTTCAGGCAGTTGTAGGCCCGCACCGAAAGCCGTAGCTCCTCGATGGGAATTTGATTGTTCGGGTCTTCTTCCTTCACCTCTTCGTCAAACTTAGGCTCAAGGGTGACGTCTTTTAGGGGGACAAAAAGACTGACCAAAATGTCGGCGGCCTGGCTCATCGCCTGCTGAGGCGTGATACTGCCGTTGGTCCAGATGTCCATAATCAGCTGATCACGCTGCATGGAGCCAGATACAACTACCTCTTCCACGGTGTAGTTGACCTTTTTGACCGGCATAAAAACAGAGTCGATCTGAATGAAGTCTAGCGCCGTAACATCATCCTTGCTGCGCTCTACAGCCCGGTATCCCTGGCCTCGCTCAATTCTGAACTCCATTTCCAGGGTGTGGCCATCGGCAACAGTCGCCACATACTGCTCGGGGTTTACGACTTCCACTTCCGAGGGCAGCTCAAAGTGCCCAGCGGTGACTCGGGCCGGCCCCTGCACCAGCAGACGACCGATTTGAGGCTGACTGGAGTAGCTCCGCAGAACAATCTCCTTCATGTTCAGGAGAATGTCGAGGACGTCTTCCCGAACGCCAACAATAGTGGAGAACTCATGGGTGGCGCCAGCAATTCTGACGGCCGTAATCGCAATGCCCTCAAGGTTAGAGAGCAGCACTCGCCGCAGGGCGTTGCCCACTGTGGTCCCCTGGCTACGCTCCAGGGGTTCGATTACAAACCGACCGTACTGACTCTGGTCGCTTTCAACGACAGACTCTACGCAATCAACATGAAACTGTGCCAAAATCCTGTCTCCCTTAAACCTCGCAATACCCTGTCCACCGATGGAGCTGCATTCTTATATGCCTATATCTAGCGCTTAGACTCGACGGCGCTTGGGTGGCCGGCAACCGTTGTGGGGAATAGGAGTGACGTCGCGAATAAGCGTAATTTCTAAGCCTGCTCCCTGCAGGGCGCGAATGGCGGTTTCGCGTCCGGCTCCGGGGCCACTTACCATAACTTCAATCTGGCGCATGCCCTGATCCATAGCGCGTCGGGCCGCGCCATCGGCTGCCGTTTGAGCTGCAAAAGGCGTGCCCTTCTTAGCTCCCTTGAACCCGCTAGACCCTGCCGAAGCCCAGGAGATAGCTTCCCCTGACTGATCGGTGATGGTCACAATGGTGTTGTTAAAGGTTGAGCGGATGTGGGCGACCCCACTTGGAACATTCTTTTTACTCTTGCGAGGTCCGGTCTTTCGGGTTGGTTTGGCCATAGCGTTGTCACTAAACTCAATTCAAGGAAACTTAGATTTAGATTGCGTTACTGTCGGTGAACAGTTGAGATGGGCAAGCACCGCTAAACAGTCGGAAAAACTCGCCACCAAAGTCAGCGAGCTTTCATACCTCAACCCTCCAATAGTAGCTGGGGGTTTAAGAAGTAGAACTAACTCTACTTCCGTGGGGCTTTCTTCTTACCAGCAACGGTGCGACGAGTGCCGCCTCGGCGGGTGCGAGAATTAGTGCGGGTACGTTGCCCCCGCACCGGCAGCCCTGCCCGATGCCGCCGACCTCGGTAGGAGCCGATATCCATGAGGCGCTTGATATTCATATTTTCAAGCCGCCGAAGATCACCTTCTACCTGGTAATCGCTTTCGACAGAGTCGCGCAGCTTGGCTACATCGCTATCCGTCAAGTCTTTGACGCGCACGTCAGGATCGACCCCAGTTTTAGCCAGGATCTCCTTAGAGCGGGTGAGGCCGATACCGTAGATATAGGTCAAGCCAATTTCAACTCGTTTGTCGCGTGGTAGGTCCACGCCTGCTATCCGTGCCACCTTAACTATCTCCCCTAATACTTGGTTTCAACCAAACAACCTGATAGCGGCTACCCAGTAACTTAACTTGGGCGACTGCCCAGACCCAGAAAGCCTTACCTAACTAAGAAGCAACTTACTTAAACTAGCTTGCTCGTCTACTTTTGCTCAATCACTATTCGGCGCGTTAGCCTTTTGTCAGCGGAAAAGAGCTACCGTACCGTTACCCTTGCCGTTGCTTATGCTTAGGGTTTGAACAAATCACCATGACCCGACCGCGGCGGCGGATGACACGGCACTTATCACACATCTTGCGCACAGACGCACGGACTTTCATGTCCAACTCGCACTTTACTACAGAATTGCTATGCTAGCAAACTGATGCTAACCCGTCAATCACTAATTTTGCCTCAGGCTGTGGGTGCCGCTGACTGGGTGTGAGGGCGCGAATGACGATAGAGGCAAAAAGAAACCGCCTGCGGGCGGTTTCAGCTGACTCATCGGTTTGCTTAAAGGTTTTTTAGGCCCCTCGGTTGAGAGCGGATTCTACCTGTTTAAGTTCTTGCTCGACTCGAGTTTTGAGCTTTTCGGGCAGGGGACGATTTGGGTAACTGCTGTAATGCCCTGCGATCGCATTTAGCGCAGTCCGCATGGTGGTGAACGAGCTGAGGTTAGCGACTGAAGCATCTCGACGATAGCGAGAGGCAAAGTCACTGATGATGGCCTTGGCCTCGGCTTGAGCCTCAAGTTTTGCCGGATCGTCGTTAGGCAGCGCGATCGAGTTTCTGAGGCTATCTACCAGCATCAGCGTGTCCTGACGGTAGTCGCCAGTGAGCCTGCCGCTGGTGCCTGCACTGCACCCTGTCAGACCGATAACGGCCACCAGTATCAGGGCAAAAAGACGAGCAATTAAAGGTTTCATAGGCTTCTTTGAAAGAGTTTAGGCCGAACGACAGGCCCCGAAGGATAGGCATAAAATCCTGCACTAGGACTGCGCTGGTGTCATTTCGGTGCTCTTATTCTATAGCGCACTGGGGTCATAGTATTTCGGGTTGAGCGTGAGACGCTCTGCCTTAGGCAGGATAAATGCGCAGCCGTCGGTTGGGTTCTTCGCCGCAGCTGAGAGACTTAAGCCGGTAGTGTTCAGCCAGCTCGTGCTGCATTTTGCGAATGCGGGCCGATCGCGGCAGTAGCTCCACCGGCTGTCCCTTCGGAATCACGATTTGCTCCACCGCCAGGCGAGCTTCTTCTAAGGCTTCCAGCTCATCATCACCGCCATTGTGGCTAAATAGTTCCAGATCTACAGCGGCAGGGTTGTCGTCCATATCCAGCAGCCGCTGTAGGGCGCGGGTAATCTGAGGAATGCTGTTGGACTTGACCAGATGAATGGGAATTTGCCGCCCCTGGGCCATATGCTTGAGCTTGGCCTGAGCCTTGGCATGCGATCGCAGCGCCAGCACCGCATCCGCGTTATCCAGGTCTTTGGTGACCACCACCGGCATGTGCAGGGTCTGAATCACCCGCTCTAGCTGGTGACGGCTGAGGCCGTAGGGGTAGAGACGCATAGCATCTTCCCCGTTGGGACCGACAATATCGCCGTCATCGACCGTATCTAGCAGATGGGCGAACATGGGGTCTGTAGTCGGTTCGGGATTAAATACCTGCCCCAGGGGACGAACATTACTGCTCTTGCCTAAGGTGCGCTGAGCCACAGCGGAGCTGCTCGTAGGCGGCACCATTTGCCCTGCCGCTCGCCAGCCCAAGCCCGAGCGCGAGGGCTTGGCGACCTCTCGGCCTGAACTCGGCAGTTCGTGAGTGATCACCACCTTCTGGTTCTCATCAACGGTGCGAATTTGTAGCCCCGGCTGGCGCCCCCGCAGCAAGTTATCTATGGTGACCGTCACATCGTCATGAACAGCCCAGCGCTGGCGCTCCAGCATTTCTACCGCAATGTCAAAGGTAGGTGGCGCTTTGCGCTCCAGCACGCTTTTTTGGCTGCCCCGGCGGCGGGCTTCCTCATCCCCCAGGGTGACCGATTGAATACCGCCAATCAGATCTGAGAGCGTGGGGTTTTTAATCAGGTTTTCGAGCCGATTGCCGTGGGCAGTGCCAACGAGCTGCACGCCACGCTCAGCGATCGTGCGAGCGGCCAGTGCCTCTAGCTCGGTGCCAATTTCGTCGATGACGATGACTTCAGGCATGTGGTTTTCCACTGCTTCAATCATCACCCGGTGCTGCTCTTCGGGGCGGGCCACCTGCATGCGTCGCGCCCGACCGATGGCCGGGTGAGGAATATCGCCATCCCCAGCGATTTCGTTGGAGGTGTCGATGATGACCACCCGCTTTTGCAGGTCATCGGCCAAAACGCGGGCAATCTCTCGCAGGGCAGTGGTTTTGCCGACGCCAGGCCGACCCAGCATGAGAATGGATCGACCGGTTTCGACCAGATCGCGAATCATGCCAATGGTGCCGAAGATGGCCCGACCCACGCGGCAGGTGAGGCCTATCACTTCGCCAGAACGGTTGCGGATGGCGCTAATTCGGTGCAGAGTTTTTTCGATGCCAGCCCGGTTATCGCCGCCAAAGGTGCCCACTCGCTTGATGCAGTGGTCCAGGTCAACGTGGGTGACGGGTTCTTCAGACAAGTATTCGACGCTGTTGTAAAACCGGGCCTCGGGCAGGCGACCCAGGTCCAAAATGACCTCAATTAGGCTTTGGCGCTGGGGGTGCTGGGTCAGCCGCAGACGAATCGCAGGCGGCAAAATGCTCAGGAGCTGGTCTAAGTCATCGATAGGGGGGGCTTGGGCAGGGGCAGGCTGGTGAGTGGCTGTCCCTTCAGGTTCGGTGGGTAAAAAGTCCACGGTGCGATGATGAGTAGCAAAAATGTCGTTAGCGGGGCTTTTAGCAGGGGCATTGTTGCCCAATTTGTCGTGTGTTTCGTAACTTACGCGGTCATTGTCGCTATAGCTAACCATACCGTGCTGGTAAAAAATGTCTATCCGTCTTGAGTTGGCCCACTAGCTGCTGGGCTAGCACCAACCCTTGGCCCAGGGCACTGTCATCAAGCCGCTGCCAAGGGGCAACGGGGGCTGCGTCAGACTCAGAGTCGTCGTCCCATTGACCGCTAGAAGACTGGTTTAGAGAAGCGTTTCCTAACCAGGGCTGAAGTTCGTGGTCAATGGCATCGAGCAGCGGTAACACCTGCGATCGCCCATAGCTACCGTAGGCAATGCCTGAGATTGTGTTGCGAAGTAAGACTGAATCGTAGTTGGCCATCCCGCCGCTCTGGGGAGATGCCAAACCGCTAGGGTGAAAGTTTAGGGAAGAGGCAGAAGGCGGGTTGTTTATCAAGCCAAAATCGAGCAACTTACTTACAGTGTAGCCATTGGTGCCGCCAGCGGGTTGCACATAGCCCGGTAAGCCAGCCTGTAGAATTTTTTGGGCTAGGCGAATGGCAGCGTGGGTCGTGCCCTTCCCCAGGTCACCGCTCATCGGGCGGCCATCGGTCTGCCAGATGAGTGGCACCTCTAGGGGAGCCATGATACTGTAAAGGGCTTGCAGATAGGGCACCACCTGAGCATGATCAGGGCAGCTGATGGAGATTAGCTTTAGGTGAGGTCGCCAGGGCTGAAGCCGCTGCCAGAGCTGCTCAAACTGAGCCTGATGTCCGGTCTGAGTATGAATTTCAACAGCATCAATCTGGCCCAGCTGCTCTTTGGGAAACGCCTCTGGCCTAGCGTGATGAGACCGTGCTTCAATGGCGTTTAGTGGGCAGACGGCGATGCAGCGACCGCAGCCGTAGCAGAGCTCTGGCTTAACCCCGCCACAACTGGGTGCTTGGAACTGAATGGCGGCAGTGGGGCAAACGGTTTCGCAGGGGCGATCGCAGTCGGGCGGGCAATGGGCCGCATCAAAGTAGGCTTTGCGAAAATGGGGGTCTTCGCTATCGTTGAGGCTAACCATGAGCCAGGGCAGGCCGCAGTTTTCCAACGCAGATCTGCGATCGCCCAAGCGCTGGGCCAACCACACCGCATCCTCCAGTCCCTGGCGGGCAGCGGCTACTACAGCCCCATCAGCAGCTACGTCAATGCAATCAACCCCTGCCAAAGCGTAGAGCATAGCCAAACGCCGCACGGTTGGCATGTCCTGGTAGCTGGCACCGCAGATCAGCTTGACCCAGTTCCCCACCTGAAGCGATTGGTAGGGAGATGGCAATAGGTTTTCTACGGCGCAGCTCCCGGCAGCAGTCCCAGGGGCGGTTTCAGTATCCATGCAGGGCAAGTCCCGACAGGGGCAGTCCAGCTTTTCTCAAGCAGTTTAAGGGTAATCCAGCTAAATCCTCATCAAGAGCCTTACAGCATTAGATCCAACGGGCCGGATTTGCAGCCTCAAAGGGGAAGTTTATTTAGATGGAATACCTTAAGCGTAGCAGGCCGGCTTGAGGCTAGAGCTCAGAGCTAAATCAAATTGGCCAGCGGCTCCCAGCTGAAGTAGCGATCGCCACCGACTTCAACTACCACCTTAACCCGAGGCTCAATGGTAGGTAGGTTCACCAGGTAAGACAGCTCCTGGCGCGACAGGATATGCCCTTCAATCAGCCAGAGCACCATGCCCTTGGCCTTGGCAGACATCGACTCTAAACGATAGGTCAGCATGGGGGGAATAAAATACGTGTAGCCTACCGCCGCACTGCTACCCAGCGTTTTTTTGCCCAGGTGGGGCGGGCGGACGCCATGAACAGCCGTCAAGTAGGACGATAGATCCCCAAGGCCACGGGCGGTCAGCTTCATCGTTTCGTAGCCCGTGGCCTTAAGGCGGCGCTCGTAGCGGCCTTCGAACCCACCTTCCAGGGGCATGCGCACGGCGATCGCACCGCTACTCTCCAAGTCTTTAATGAAGGGTTTACCCGTTGTTAGCAGCGCCATAGTTGCCCTCGGCCAAACAATACAGGTGTCATTGTACTGTGTCCAGGGCAGAGTAGCGGCAGCCACAGGGTCCCTACCGTTTCAATTTGTCCACTGTCTAGAGGAATTTCTGTGGCCAGAAAACTTTTTAGAGAAAAACTGTAGACATATCCAGATTAGGACTGTAATATGGTAAATCGCCGACAAAAAGGATACTGAGTGGCTCAATGAGTTACCCAAGTCCTGGCATTTAGCAGCTCTAATGCCGCACCACCGCTGGTGTTTGCGGTTTTGACCGCGAAGTCTGAGTCAAGGCAGGTCCATCAGAGCAAGCTAGTTTTCTTTTGAATCGTGACCGGCTTGTGTCGGTAGCACTCACCCCGGTGAGTTTCTCCAGTGTGGGGTGTTCAAAAGTCGATGTCGTTGTAGATGCGCAAAGCTCTCAGCTTAGAGAGTCCTGCGCATTTCGTAGTGTGTTAATAGGGAGACAGGGCTGTGGCAGTCGGTATTCTCGGCAAAAAACTGGGCATGACCCAGATATTCGATGAGGCAGGTAATGCCATCCCCGTAACGGTGGTGCAGGCTGGTCCTTGCGTTGTTACCCAAATCAAAACTTCAGATACCGACGGCTATGCGGCCATTCAGCTCGGTTTTGATGAGGTCGCTGAGAAGGCGCTGAACAAGCCCGAGCTGGGCCACCTGGCTCGTTCTAGCAGCGCTCCCCTGCGTCACCTGAAAGAGTACCGGGTAGATGCTGCCGATAGCTTTGAGCTGGGGCAAACGGTCACCGCCGAAACCTTTACCGCTGGTCAGCTGGTGGATGTCACCGGAAAAAGCATGGGTCGCGGCTTTGCTGGCTATCAAAAGCGCCACAACTTCCGTCGTGGTCCGATGGCTCACGGTTCTAAAAACCATCGCCTGCCTGGTTCGACTGGGGCTGGTACTACCCCTGGCCGAATCTACCCCGGTAAGCGCATGGCTGGTCAGTACGGCAACAGCAAGGTGACCATCCGCAAGCTGCAGGTGGTGCGGGTAGACAGCGATCGCAACCTGCTGTTGATCAAAGGCGCTATCCCCGGCAAGCCCGGTGGGTTGCTGAGCATTGCCCCAGCTCAATGGGTTAAGGCTTAGACCTCAGCAGGTGGCAGGCAGTTCGGGCCTTTAGGCATTCAAAGCTTTTTAAGGGATAGGTTCAGACAATGGTTGAGTGCGTTGTAAAAAACTGGGAGGGCGAAGAGGCAGGTACGGCATCCCTAGATCTTCAGGTTGCCAAAGAAGAATCTGCCTCTCACATCGTCCATCGTGCCCTCGTGCGGCAGATGAACAATGCCCGCCAGGGCACGGCTTCTACCAAAACCCGCGCTGAGGTTAGGGGTGGTGGTCGCAAGCCCTGGCGGCAAAAAGGAACGGGCCGGGCTCGCGCCGGGTCTAATCGCTCTCCTCTATGGCGTGGGGGCGGCGTAATTTTTGGCCCCAAGCCCCGTGATTACAGCGTCAAGATGAACCGCAAAGAGCGGCGACTTGCCCTACGTACTGTTCTTCAAAGCCGAATTGATGATTTGGTAGTGGTTGAAGGGTTTGAGGAAAAGTTTTCACGGCCCAAAACTCGCGAACTACTCAATGCGATCGATCGCTGGGGCATTGACCCGAACGCCAAAATTTTGCTGGTAATTGCCGAACGGCAGGAGCTAGTTTATCTGTCGGCTCGCAACATTGAGAACGTGAAGCTAATTACCGCTGCCAACCTCAATGTTCATGATTTGCTCAACGCCGACCATCTCGTAATTACATCCCCAGCCCTTGAGGCCATCCAGGAGGTTTACAGTGATTAATGCCGCAAACACCCCATCTTTGGCTGATCTAATCCGTCGGCCCCTGGTAACCGAAAAAGCTACGCTCCTGCTGGAGAACAACCAATACGTCTTCGAAGTTGACCCCCGCGCCAACAAGCTGCAGATCAAGGCGGCGATCGAAGAGCTGTTTGATGTCAAAGTGGTTGCGGTCAATACCTACAACCCTCCCAAGAAAAAGCGCCGGATGGGTCGTTTTGTTGGGCACCGCCCCCACTACAAGCGCTCTGTGGTCACCCTGGCCGCTGGCGATTCTATCCCCCTCTTCCCCGACCTCTAACGGGTTGACAGAACTGAGGTTTTCACTAGTCCGACCTTTAGCCGTGTAGCCAGCAAGTAATCCCATGGGCATCCGTTCCTACCGACCCTATACCCCTGGTACTCGTGAGCGAACCGTTTCCGAGTTTGCCGAGATCACCCGCAGCGAACCTGAAAAGTCGTTGACCAAGTCGAAGCATCGTCCCAAGGGACGCAACAATCGTGGGGTAATCACCTGTCGTCACCGTGGCGGTGGCCACAAGCGTCTGTACCGCGTCGTTGACTTCCGTCGCGACAAGCTGGGCGTTCCCGCCAAGGTCGCCTCCATTGAGTACGACCCCAACCGCAATGCCCGCATCTCTCTGCTTCACTACGAAGACGGCGAGAAGCGCTATATCCTGGCCCCCGGTGGGCTAGCCGTTGGCAGCACGGTAATCTCTGGGCCGGATGCGCCCCTAGAGGTGGGCAACGCCCTGCCTCTCTACAAGATTCCTCTGGGTACGACGGTTCACAACGTCGAGATGCAGGCCGGGAAGGGCGGCCAAATGGTGCGCTCCGCCGGAGCCGGGGCTCAGGTAGTGGCCAAAGAAGGCGACTATGTGACCCTCAAGCTGCCCTCCACCGAGGTGCGCATGGTGCGCCGGGAGTGCTACGCCACTATTGGTCAGGTGGGCAACGCCGATGTGCGCAACGTCAGCCTGGGCAAGGCGGGTCGCAAACGCTGGCTGGGTCGCCGTCCCGAGGTGCGCGGCAGCGTTATGAACCCAGTGGATCACCCCCACGGTGGCGGTGAAGGCCGGGCTCCCATTGGTCGTTCTGGCCCTGTTACACCCTGGGGTAAGCCTGCCCTGGGCTACAAGACCCGCAAGAAGAACAAAGACAGCGACAAGTACGTGGTGCGTCGTCGCCGTCGCGTCTCTAAGCGGGGTCGTGGCGGTCGTAACGCCTAGGCATTGCCTGCAAATATTCTGTCTCGGTTGGCTGTTTCTTGAATTGTTATTGGCGCTGAAGCATCATGTCTCGCTCATTGAAAAAAGGTCCTTTTGTGGCCGATCACCTGCTTTCTAAAATTGAAGCCCTCAACACCAAGGGTGATAAGCAGGTGATCAAAACCTGGTCACGGGCATCGACAATTTTGCCCCAGATGATTGGTCACACCATTGCGGTGCACAACGGCCGTCAGCATGTGCCTGTCTATGTCACTGAGCAGATGGTGGGCCACAAACTGGGCGAATTTGCCCCCACGCGAACCTTTCGCGGCCACGCTAAGACCGATAAGAAAGCTCGTCGTTAGGTATTAGGTAGAGGAACTGGAGAAATGGCTGTAGATACCTCAGAGCAGGTTAAAGCGGTGGCTCGCTACGTGCGCATGTCGCCCCGAAAGGTGCGAAGAGTGCTCGATCAGATTCGCGGCAAGAGCTATCGGGATGCGCTCATCATCCTAGAGTTTATGCCCTACAAAGCCTGTGAGCCGATCATTAAAGTGCTGCGTTCGGCGGTTGCCAATGCTGAGCACAACAACGGACTGGACCCCGCTGGTCTAATCGTCAGCGAAGCGTTTGCCGATGCTGGTCCAGCCCTGAAGCGGTTTCGTCCTCGAGCGCAGGGGCGAGCCTACCAGATTCGTAAGCCAACCTGTCACATCACCATTGCCGTAGCTCCGGCTGTCGAATAGCGAGTCTTCGCCAGATTGATACCGCCGTTCAAACACCAGTTGTTTAAGCACCTATTTCCAGAGGGTTAGTTCGTGGGACACAAGATTCATCCAACCGGGTTTCGCCTTGGTGTAGTTCAAGATCACCGCTCTCGCTGGTTTGCAGAGGGAACTCGCTATCCCGATCTGCTCCAGGAGGACTACCGCATTCGTGAGTACGTTCAGAAGACCTTGAGCAATGCTGGCATTGCCGATATTCGTATTGAGCGCAAGGCTGACCAGATTGATCTTGAAGTGCGAACGGCCCGCCCTGGGGTGGTCGTAGGTCGCGGCGGTGCAGGTATTGAAGCCCTGCGCGTGGGCGTGCAAAAGCTGCTCAAAGATCCCAGCCGTCAAATTCGCGTCAACGTGGTCGAGGTGAATCGGGTTGATGCCGATGCCGCTCTGGTAGCGGAGTACATCATCCAGCAGCTAGAGCGCCGGGTTTCGTTCCGTCGAGTGGTTCGCCAGGCGATTCAGCGGGCTCAGCGAGCTGGGGTTGAGGGTATCAAGATTCAGGTGAGCGGTCGCTTAAATGGCGCTGAAATCGCTCGTACTGAATGGACTCGCGAGGGTCGAGTGCCTCTTCACACCCTGCGGGCTGACGTTGACTACGCCTACACCACGGCCCAAACGACCTACGGCATTTTGGGTGTCAAGGTGTGGATTTTTAAGGGCGAGATCATTCCTGGACAGGAAGAGGCTCCGGCGGCCCCCAATGCTCAGCCTCGGCGACGTCAGCCCCGGCGACGTCAGCAGTTTGAAGACCGCTCTAACGAAGACTAGAGCCATTCCGCGTTTCTTCGATTGCCCCAATTTTTGATTGCTTTTGACCTGTGACTTCACGAGTGCCGATCCATGCTTAGTCCAAAACGAACTAAATTTCGCAAGCAGCACCGCGGGCGTATGCGCGGAATGGCTCAGCGGGGCAGCGATATCAACTTTGGCGATTTTGCTCTCCAGGCTACTGAGCCCTGCTGGTTGACCTCTCGCCAGATTGAGGCCGCTCGTCGAGCGATGACCCGCTACGTCCGACGGGGCGGCAAAATCTGGATTCGCGTTTTCCCCGATAAGCCTGTGACCATGCGTCCGGCAGAGACCCGGATGGGTTCAGGTAAGGGTAACCCGGAGTATTGGGTTGCTGTGGTGAAGCCAGGTCGCGTCGTCTTTGAGATTGCCGGTGTGCCCGAAGCGACTGCCCGCGAGGCTATGCGACTTGCCGCCTTCAAGCTGCCCTTCAAGACCAAGTTCATCGCGCGTGACAGTAAGGAGGCATAGGCAATGGCACTCTCAAAGATTAAAGACGCCCGCGGTCTTAGTGATGAGGAGCTGCTGAGCGCGATCGCCGATACCAAGCGTGAGCTGTTTCAACTGCGCTTTCAAAAGGCTACCCGGCAGCTAGATAAGCAAAACCACCAGTTTAAGCACGCTCGTCATCGCCTGGCTCAGCTGATGACGGTTCAGCGGGAGCGTCAGCTAGCCGCCCTAGAAGAAGAGGTGGTGGCCCAGGCCAACGCAGCGGCAGCGGCCACAACAGAATCGGTATCAGTGTAGGGAATAGGTGAAGCAGATGGCGGTTAAAGAACGAGTGGGGATGGTAGTCAGCAACAAGATGGATAAAACCGTCGTGGTTGCTGTGGAGAGTCGGACGTCCCATCCTAAGTACGGCAAGATTGTGGTGCGAACTAAGCGCTACAAGGCCCACGACGAGGAAAATACGTGCCAGGAAGGCGATCAGGTGCGGATTCTTGAGACTCGTCCCCTGAGCCGAACCAAGCGCTGGGTGGTGGCTGACATTGTTAATCGCGCGGCAGACGCATAGGGGGAGATTGTGATTCAGCAAGAATCGTACTTAAACGTGGCAGATAACAGCGGCGCTCGGAAGCTCATGTGCATCCGCGTGCTGGGCGGCAATCGTCGCTATGCCGGTGTCGGGGATGTAATCATCGCCGTGGTCAAGGATGCCCTACCCAACATGGGTGTCAAAAAATCGGATGTAGTGCGGGCCGTCGTCGTGCGCACCAAGAAGGGCTTGCGCCGCAGCAGTGGTATGAGCATTCGTTTTGATGACAATGCGGCTGTGATCATCAACCAGGACGGCAATCCTAAGGGTACCCGTGTGTTTGGCCCGGTTGCCCGTGAACTGCGCGACAAGAACTTTACCAAGATTGTGTCGCTGGCACCGGAGGTTCTCTAATGGCAACAACATCTAAGACACCCGTACGCCATAAAGTTCACGTACGCAAGGGAGATACGGTTCAGGTGATTGCCGGGCGCGATCGCGGCAAGGTCGGTGAAATCCTCAGTGTTATCCCCAAAACCAGTCAGGTGATTGTGCAGGGCGTCAACATTCGCACCAAGCACGTCAAGCCTCAGCAGGAAGGAGAATCGGGACAAATTGTGACCCAAGAGGCTCCTATCCACAGCTCTAACGTCATGCTGTACTCCGAAAAAGAGAAAGTAGCCAGTCGAATTGCCTACACCTTTACCGAAGACGGGCGTAAGGTGCGGATGCTGAAAAAGACCGGAGAAATTATCGACTAGGCCCCTAGCTGACTCTAAAAATCTAGTCCTGACCAAGCCCAGGAAAGTAGAAGAAACGACCCATGACCGACCAGCTCAAGACCCTATACAAAGACACAGTCGTACCTAAACTGATGGAGCAGTTTAAGTACGAAAACATCCACCAGGTGCCTAAAGTTGTCAAGGTGACGGTTAACCGAGGACTTGGTGAAGCCTCTCAAAATGCTAAGGCACTGGAATCCTCCCTGAGTGAGCTAGCCCTGATCACGGGTCAACGCCCTGTGGTGACCCGTGCGAAGAAGGCGATCGCGGGGTTCAAAATTCGCCAGGGCATGCCTGTGGGGATCATGGTAACCCTACGCTCCGATCGCATGTATGCCTTTCTAAATCGTCTTATCAACCTGACCCTGCCCCGGATTCGCGACTTTCGCGGTATCAGCCCTAAAAGCTTCGACGGGCGCGGCAATTACACCCTGGGTCTGCGGGAGCAGCTAATCTTTCCTGAAATTAACTACGACAGCATTGATCAGATTCGCGGTATGGACATCACCATTGTGACCACCGCCAGCACCGACGAAGAAGGCCGAGCGCTACTCAAGGAATTGGGTATGCCGTTCCGTGACAACTAACACAGGTTTATACGCGTACTAGAACTATGGCTGCTAACGACACAATTGCGGATATGTTGACTCGCATTAGGAATGCGAATCTAGCGCGGCACCAAACCGTGGGCATTCCTTCTACCCGGATGACCCGGAGTATTGCCAAGGTACTGAAGGAGGAAGGCTTCATCACTGATTACTCTGAGACCACCGTTGAAGAACGGCCTCAGCTAGTGGTTGCCCTCAAGTACAAGGGCAAAACTCGTCAGCCCATCATTCGTAATCTCACCCGCGTTAGCAAGCCCGGTCTGCGCGTGTATTCCAACCGGAAAGAGCTGCCTCGGGTGCTGGGCGGTATCGGCATTGCCATTGTTTCTACCTCCAGCGGCATCATGACGGACCGCGATGCTCGCCGTCAGGGGATTGGTGGTGAAGTGCTTTGCTATGTCTGGTAGTCAGGCTGGTCAGGTAGGGGCTGCGGCGAACCGTTGCCATCTCCTACCGTTAGCTATTTAGGGCGTTATCGAGTGCTAAGGATTTAGGAGTTTTGCATCATGTCACGTATTGGCAAACGGCCAATTCCAGTCCCGGCTAAGGTGTCAATCACGATTGACGGGCAGGATGTTCAGGTTAAAGGGCCTAAGGGCGAGCTATCTCGCACCTTGCCCAGCGGTGTCGTAGTAGTTCAAGACGGTGACACCGTGCTGGTAAACCGCAAAGATGACTCGCGGCTGGCCCGTGAGCGTCATGGGCTTTGCCGCACCCTGGTGGCTAACATGGTTGAAGGGGTTTCCAACGGTTACCAGAAGCGTCTGGAAATTCAGGGCATTGGCTACCGGGCCCAGGTACAGGGCCGCAACTTAAACCTCAGCTTGGGGTATAGCCATCCTGTGGTATTTGAACCCCCAGCGGGTATTGAGTTCGCGGTGGAGAACAACACCAACGTGGTTGTCAGCGGTATTGATAAAGAGTTGGTCGGCAACATTGCGGCCAGCATTCGGGCGAGCCGTCCTCCTGAACCCTATAAAGGTAAGGGCGTGCGCTACGCCGGTGAGCAGGTCAGACGTAAGGCCGGTAAGTCAGGGAAGAAGTAAGCCATGAAAGCAAGTCGTAAAGAATTAACTCGTCGCCGTCACGCCCGCATCCGTCGCCGCGTGTTTGGCACCCCTGAACGGCCCCGTCTGGCCGTATTTCGCTCGAACCAGCATATCTATGCTCAAATCATCGACGATACGATTCACCACACGCTGGTGGCCGCATCGACTGTTGAGCCAGATGTTTTGAAGGATGAAACGGGCGCGACTCAGGACTCTGCTGCCGTCGTTGGTAAACTGGTGGCTGAGCGAGCACTGAAGGCTGGCATCACTCAGGTTGTTTTTGACCGGGGCGGCAAGCTTTACCACGGTCGAGTGGCAGCTCTGGCCGATGCGGCTCGGGAAGCTGGCTTGAGCCTCTAAGACTTAAAACGCTAGTTAAGATCCGAAAACACCTAATTCTGCTTGATGTAAACAAGGCTGGGGAAAGGCATGGCAAACCGTCGTAAAGAAGCGCGTACTAAAGAGAAAAAAACCGACTGGCAAGAGCGCGTCGTTCAAATTCGTCGCGTCACTAAGGTTGTGAAGGGGGGTAAAAAGCTCAGCTTCCGGGCCATTGTTGTGGTTGGTAATGAGAAGGGCCAGGTTGGCGTTGGCGTTGGCAAAGCCGGGGATGTGATCGGCGCCGTGAAGAAAGGCGTAGCCGATGGCAAAAAGCACCTAGTCGATGTGCCCCTAACCCGCTCCTACTCCATTCCCCATCCCTCTAATGGGATTGGCGGTGGCGCAAAGGTATTCATGCGTCCGGCTGCCCCCGGTACTGGAGTAATTGCCGGTGGTGCCGTACGCACTGTACTGGAGCTGGCCGGGGTTCGCAATGTATTGGCCAAGCAGCTGGGGTCTAACAACCCCCTCAACAACGCCCGGGCCGCTGCAGATGCCCTGGCCTCTCTGCGAACCTTCGCTGATGTAGCTGAAGAGCGGGATATTCCGGTCGAAAATCTGTACGTTTAAGTCCTTTCGGTATCGCTGTTTTTATTTTCCTCAGCCATGAGAATCAACGACGCACAACCCCAAGCAGGTTCTAAGCACCGCCGTCGCCGCGTTGGTCGCGGTATTTCGGCCGGGCAGGGAGCTAGCTGCGGCTTCGGTATGCGGGGCCAAAAATCGCGATCGGGTAGCGGTACTCGACCCGGCTTTGAAGGTGGTCAAATGCCTCTCTACCGCCGTATTCCCAAACTTAAGCACTTTCCCCTGGTCAACCAGAAGGAATACACCATCATCAACATAAAAGGTTTGGCCGATCTGACAGCGGGTACAGATGTATCCCTTGAGTCGCTGTTAGAAGCCGGCATTCTGACCACTAACGATGGTCCTCTAAAGGTGCTGGGTGACGGTGACTTGAGCGTAGCGCTAAACGTTAAGGCTGCCGCATTTACCAAATCGGCCAAAGAGAAGATTGAGCAAGCTGGCGGCACCTGCGAAGTGGCCGCATAGCGCGATGGTTCTCCTATCCCTTAGACTGAGGGAGGGTATCTATAGCGTCTATAGGTGCCAGCTGCCATAAATGTATTGCTAAACGTAGGGCTGAGGTATTGTTGCATGGTCGTAAGTCGGGGTAAAAATCCCAGCGCGCAGGAAACGTTTATGCAGATGGCGCAGGCCGCTGGCCTGCGCAGTCGTCTGCTGGTAACCCTGGGTCTGCTGGTATTGGTCAGGCTGGGAATTTTTATTCCGGTTCCGGGCATTGATCGGCAGGCTTTTGCCGCATCAATTCAGTCGGGAAGTCTGGCAGGTTTTGTGGGTTTCTTAGATATCTTTGTGGGCGGCGGTCTGTCTGCCCTGGGTATCTTTGCCCTGGGGATTTTGCCCTTCATCAATGCCTCAATCATCATGCAGCTGCTAACAGCCGCACTGCCTCAGTTGGAAGACCTCCAGAAGAATGAGGGCGAGGCTGGACGGCGCAAGATTTCTCAGATCACTCGCTACGTGGCTCTAGGCTGGGCCATTCTACAGAGCACGCTGCTGTCGTCCTTTTTGCTGTACCAGTTTGCGGAAGTTCCAGGCCCGGCCTTTGTTGCTCAAACGGTAATTGCTCTGACCGCAGGCTCAATGTTTGTAATGTGGGTGGGTGAACTCATCACCGAGCGCGGCATTGGTAATGGTGCTTCGCTGCTGATTTTCCTCAACATTGTGTCGACCCTGCCTCGCTCTTTGGGCCAGACCATTGAGCTGGCTCAAAGTGGCGATCGCGGCCTAGTTGGCGGCGTCATTATTCTCATGCTGGCCTTCTTGGCCATGATTGTCGGCATTGTCTTTGTCCAAGAGGGCACTCGCCGGATTCCAATTATCTCTGCTCGCCGCCAGGTGGGTCGCAAGCTGTATCTAGAGCAGAGCAACTATTTGCCCCTGCGGCTCAACCAGGGCGGTGTAATGCCGATTATCTTTGCCTCTGCGGTACTGGTGCTGCCCATTTCGCTAACCCAGTACGTGTCTAATCCAGCGTTCGGTCAGTTTGTGAACAACTACCTGAACCCGACCTCCTGGTTCTACGTTTCGCTGTACCTGGTGCTAATCCTCTTCTTCAGCTACTTCTACTCGTCGCTGGTGATGAACCCCGACGATGTTTCCCGTAACCTGAAGAAAATGGGAGCCAGCATTCCTGGCATTCGCCCCGGCAAGGCTACCACTGAGTACATCAGCCGTATCCTGAATCGCTTAACCTTCCTGGGTGCTATTTTCTTGGGAATGGTGGCGGTTGTGCCTAGCGCTGTTGAGAGCCTGACCCGGGTACAAACCTTTCGCGGTTTTGGTGCTACCTCACTCCTGATCTTGGTCGGGGTTGCCATTGACACTGCCAAGCAGATCCAGACCTACGTGATTTCCCAGCGCTACGAAGGAATGGTGAAACAGTAGTGACGCGACTTATTTTTCTAGGACCACCGGGGGCAGGCAAGGGCACTCAGGCTGCACTGCTAGCCAAAGATTGTGAGGTTCCTCACATTTCTACCGGGGACATTTTGCGATCGGCGGTGGCCGCAGGAAGTGAGCTAGGTCAGAAGGCCGATCACTACATGAGCGCTGGGGAACTCGTGCCCGATGAGCTGATCCTCGATTTGATTGAGGAGCGACTGGCTCAAGACGATGCCCAGAAAGGGTGGCTGCTGGACGGCTTTCCCCGCAATGTGCCCCAGGCCGAATTTTTGCAGAAGCTGCTGGAGCAGATTGAACAGCCGGCCGACTTCGTTATTAATCTAGATGTTGAGGATGATGTGATTGTGGCTCGGCTGCTGCAGCGAGGCCGCAAGGATGACGAGGAGTCGGTGATTTTGAACCGACTTGAGGTTTACCGTCAGCAAACGGAGCCGCTGATTGAGTTTTATCGCAGCCGTCAGCAGCTGGTGTCGGTGGACGGAAATCAGACCATGGAGGCCGTACACGCCGACCTTAAGCGCCTGGTAATCGAGTAGTTGCTGGGGTTATGCTAGAGTTCAGTCGGTAATTTGCATTTAGGGAGAAGTCAGTTTGTCTAAGCAAGACCTAATTGAAATGGAGGGTACCATTACCGAATCGTTGCCGAACGCCATGTTTCGGGTTGATTTGGATAATGGGTTCAACGTGTTGGCCCACATTTCAGGGAAAATTCGTCGTAACTACATCAAGATTTTGCCCGGCGATCGCGTCAAGGTAGAGCTTACCCCCTACGACTTGACCAAGGGGCGCATTACCTACCGCCTTCGCAAAAAGTAGCCTAGCCTAAATTAGAATTGGCGCCAATAGTTTTTCGGCCCCTGTACGGAAGATGTCTGCACAGGGCAGTTTTGTTTGGGCTTCAACGTCCTGCACCGCGGCTTCGGCCTCGGCAGCGGTGAGGTGGCCGGTGTTAAGAGCGATCGCGACCACCTTAGCCGGGTAAAACGCCCCCGCTGCTGTGGTCACCTGCTCATACAGCGCTACCACATTGGGGAGATCGGGAATTTTAACGGTGGGAAAGTTGTGAATATGGCTCTGCCCCGCCCGATGGACCAGCACCAAATGGGTTGGCTGTGTGCCCCTCAGCAGCGGCAGCGTTGCGGTTGAAGCCGGGTTGAGCAACGACCCCTGCCCCTCTACAAAAATAAAGTCGTACTCGGGGCCGTAGCGCATGACCTGCTGCTCAACTGCACCCGATGCAAAGTCAACTCGAATGGCGTCTAGGGGCACGCCGTCATCCCCCAGCATGAGGTTGGTTTGTCCGGTGGCAATGAGCTTAGAGCGCAGCCCGCGCCGCAAACAGGCGCGATGCAGTTCAAGAGTGGCAGACATTTTGCCAACAGACATGTCGGTGCCTACGGTCAAGATGCGCTTGCAGGCTAGCTGACTGGCCTGGCCACTGCCTACGGTGAGGCCCTCGGGCTCTTTCCGCACATCCCAGATCCACTGGTTCGGTCTGAGCCAGGGCTGAAGGGCTGGATGGTCGGCCATGGGTGTGTGCAGCCCGTTGACGATGCTTAAACCCGCTTTGACGGCCTGCTCGATCTCCTGGAACCAGGCCTCGGGCAGCTTACCGCCGGACGGGGCAATGCCGATAGTGAGCACGTCTGGGGTGAAGGTAAGCGCTTCTGTCAGCGACTCAACTACGGGAATTGGTTTATTGATGCCGGTTAGCTCAACCAGCGATCGCCCCGCCGCCTGGTAATCGATCACGGCTACAATCGGCGACTGGCTGAAGCGCAGCAGAGCCAGCCCCGTTTTGCCCATCGTGCTCTGGGTGCCCTGGTGCATGAGCAGGGCGATACGGCTATCGGGCTTGAGGTACATGGCTGAGTCCAAGTCCAGGTTGATGGGAGGGCAGCAGGCGACCCTCGACCAGCGTGAGGCCGGTGAAGGGATCGTCGCGCAGGTTGAGGTGGCTGTCGAGATCGAGGTAGTGGGCCAGGGGCGAAAGCTGTGCCATTGCGCCATTGGCCAGGCTGCTGTCGGAGTAGCAGCCAAACATGATCTGCAGCCCGCAGGCCCGGGCGGTGTGGATCATCCTGAGTACTTCGCTGAGTCCGCCTGCTTTCATAAGCTTAATGTTAATGCCATCCACTAAATTCGCTAGGTAGGGAATATCTGAGCTGCTAAAGCAGCTTTCGTCCACAAAGACCGGAATGGGCGAGTGCTGCCTGAGCTCTGCTAAATCGGCATTCTGGCTTACCGGCAGGGGTTGTTCGAGGTGGGTAACGCGGCGATCGCCCAGCCATGCCGCCATGGCCTTTGCCTCCTCCAGCGTCCAGCCGCCGTTGGCATCGACGCTGAGGCTGACGCTGGCGGGGACGTGGTCGTAGACGGCCTGAAACATGGCGCGATCGGCCTCGATGCCGCTGGGGCTACCCAGCTTTAGCTTAAGGGCGCGGGCTGAGGTTTGCTGTAGCCAATCCTGCGATCGCTGCTGGGCGGCCTCAGGCGATGAAATACCGACGGTTACCGAGGTGGGCTGAATTTGGCTCAGGTCTAGCCCCAGCAGCCGCCAGACTGGCTGCCTGGTAGCCTTACCGCACCAGTCCCACAGGGACACATCCAGGGCGGCGCGACTGGCGGAGTGAATGGATAGCTCGACTACAACGGCTTCTATTGCCTGGCGATCAAAGGGATGGAACGGCTCTAACGCCTGCTGCAGGCGGACCACATCGGCTTGCAACATCTCTAGGGTCTGCTGGTGAGTGCCAATCGAAAACGGGGCCGCTTCTCCCCAGCCTTCGATTCCCTCGGCGCTGAGCCTAAGCCAGAGGTTGGTGGACTGAGCCGTGGTGCCGCGACTGATGGTAAGCGGTACGCGCTTGTGGACGGTGAAGGGTTGACAGAAAAGCTTCATGCGGCGCAGCCAGGGCTAGGGAGTATTTCACATATAGCGCCTTTGGCCTGCTTCTGAAAGGGTTTAGGGGCGCTGAGGCGATCCCCCATCGGTACTGCACCTGGCTCTTGCCGCCTGTGCATTGTGATCTGTATTGAGGTATTCGCATCCAGATGAGAACGGTTGACGTACTAGATGTGAGTCTCTACCTGCAGGGACATCAAATAATCTGTTGGATGAAAGCACTATGTTTACTGAACGAAAAAACCTGCGGAATAGCTTCATCGTCCTGGTGACTTGCCTTTTCGTGGTTCTCCTATATTCTCCGATGGTGGGCCGGGTGTTGGCTCAATCGCCCCTGACGGCCTCGAGGATGGCGGTGACCGCACCAACCTCGGGCAGCTTGGCCCTAGGCGCACAAATTGACGCCAACCTGGTGGCGGCAACGGCACCGCTGCTGGCCCAGGGGACTTCTAGTAGCTCCATCGTTACCTACGTGGCGATGCTCAGCCCTCAGAATGTGGTGCCCAATTCGCCGATGACCGACGCCCGTGGGGTAGTTGGGGCGGCGCTGGCGGGCGATCGCCTGGTGGTGCGAGGCAGCTTTCGAGAACTGACGAGCGCTATGCGCGACTACGGCAGCGATCCGGTAGATCCCCCCAACCCCAACATCACCTCAGCCTTCCATGTCCATCGAGGTAGCCCCAGCGAAAATGGGCCGTTTCAGTATGCCCTGGACGTGACCATGGACGACACCGGGCGGGGCGGCAGCGCTATGGGCGACTACACCCTTACCCCTGAACAGCTTCAGGCTCTGCAAAACGGCATGCTGTATATCGATCTGCACACTACCCGCAATCGAGGCGGCGAGCTGCGCGGCATTCTGATGCCCGCCTAGGCTCCATTGCCGGCTGTCCTATCGGGTGGCGGCTGTGGCAGCTGCTCGATGGGATGGCAATAGACACAAATCATGGCATTGTATAGAAAATGACTGTGGTACATCTTCGCCTCAGGGCAACCGAGACGGCGAGGCTAGTGTCTGAGCCTTCGGCGAATATGGACTTCGAACAACAGACCTCGACAAATGCCGGAACGCTGAGCGATGCAGACCTGTGGTTGGCCCTGAAGGCCGGGCAGACCAGCGCCCTGGGAACGCTGTACGATCGCCACAGCGGGCTGGTTTATGGAATAGCGCTCAAGGTATTAGGCCAGGCCCAGGAGGCAGAGGACCTGACCCAGGACATCTTCGTCAAGCTGGCCCAATCGACGGCCTACGACCCGCAGCGCGGCTCGTTTCGTACCTATCTGGCCATTTTGACGCGATCGCGGGCCATAGACCGACTGCGATCGCGTCAGTCGGCCCGCGATTCTATGGCTCGGCTCCAGGCCAGTGATCAGCCCCCTACCCCTACCCCGGCCGATGCCCTGGCCCAAGCCGAACGCTCCGAAGAGGTGAGGGCGGCGCTGGCTCAGCTCTCGGCTAACCAGCAGCAAATTCTGCGGCTGGCCTACTATGAAGGTCTATCCCAAGCCACCATTGCTGAGCAGCTCGACACTCCCTTAGGTACCGTCAAGACTCACTCTCGCCGAGGGCTGCTTAAGCTCCGGCAAATTCTCCAAGATCGCTGGGGTAACTAGTACTATGACCGGGTCTATTTCACCCGAACAACTACAGAACCTGCTGGCTGGCTACGTTCTCTACGACCTCAGCCCGGAGGAGTCGGCGACCCTGGCCCGCCTGCTGGCGGCTGACCCTAGCCTGCAACGGGACATCGACCAGATGCAGCAGGCCCTGGAGGTAGCCTATGATGGCGATCCGGTTTCTCCTCCGGCTCACCTGAGGCAGGCCGTGCTAGGGGCAGCTAGTGGCAAGGTGGCTGCAGCTCAACCGTCGGCGGCCGCAATCGCGGGTGAATTGGCGTCTGAACCAGTTCGGCGATCGCGGCGGTGGCAGCTAGCCTGGGCCGCCGCCATGGCTCTGATAGCGGGGTTGAGTCTCAGCAATCTGTTGCTGTGGCGCACGCTGCAGCTTGAGCGAGCCGGTCGCGACGAAACCCTCACGGTTGCCCTGAGCTCGCCCGATGACGCCACCTCAGGGCAGGCCCAGGTGGTGCTCAATCCTAATACCCTGGCGGGTTCGCTAACGGTAGAAAACTTGCCGCCGCTGGAGCCGGGCAGCGTGTATGTGCTGTGGACGGTGCTAGACCCCAATGCCCCGGCCACCGTAGACCAAAAGAACGCCATTCTGACGACGGTGTTTACCGTCGATGAGCAGGGCAATGTAACCCAACCTATTGATCTGCCCCCGGTGTACCGTCGCGATCCGAGCCTGGTGCGGGCGATCGCCATTACCCAAGAGAGGGCCGAGGCGCCTCAGGAACATCTGTCGTCGCCGATCTTGATTCAGCCCCTTTAGAGCGCCGAGAGCCAAACGATCGGAAAGACCGAGGGGTGCTTTGCAGGGTTACTTTGCGTCGTGCGATCGCCTCGGTCAGGTCGCATTAGCGAGATAATTAAGCCATGTTCCCCCGCTAGAGGTGCACGTTGGCTTTTCTTGCTCTGTCCGCCGATGCCTTTGTTGACCCCCAGGGCCACAATCGAGCAGCCATTGAGGCCGTGTTTCAGCAGGTGGCGGCGCAAATTCTCGACTATCTGGCTGGGGCCAGTGACCACGTGCCGCTGCCATCGGTTCAAGGCATTCCTTTTCAAGGGATTCCTGAACAGCCGATGGCGATCGCGCCCCTGCTCGACGCGCTGGGCAATCTGATGGCCCAGTCGATGAACCCGTCTCACCCCGGCTATATGGGCCATATGGACCCGCTGCCCAGTACGGCTTCTATCGTTGGTGACTGGGTGGCGGCGGCGCTCAACAACAACATGCTGAGCGTTGAAATGTCTCCGGCTCTGTCGCGGCTGGAGCCTTTGCTGCTGGCAGAGATCGCCCAGCTGTTTGGTTTGGGCGAAAGGGCGGGCGGGCTGCTGACGAGCGGCGGTACGCTGGCCAATCTGCAAGCTCTGACGGTGGCTCGCAATGTCCAGCTCGGCAGTTTATACGAGGGGCTAGCCGGTGGGCCGCCGCCCGTGATCTTTGCCTCAGAGCTGGCCCACACCTCGATTCAGAAGGCGGGCATGCTGCTGGGCCTGGGGCTGAATGGGGTGGTGCCGATACCGGCCAACACCAAAGGCCAGATGGATATTGGCATTTTGGAGGCCAAGATTCAGGGCGCGATCGCCCAGGGGCACAAGCCCTTTGCGGTGGTGGCGACGGCAGGGACAACGGTGACGGGCAACATCGACCCCTTACCAGAAATTGCCCGCATCGCCCAGGCCTACGGCCTGTGGTTGCATGTGGATGCGGCCTACGGCGGCGCGATCGCATTCTCACCCACCCACCGCTACCGACTGACGGGCATTGAGCAGGCCAATTCGGTCACATTCAATCCGCAAAAATGGCTGTACGTCACCAAAACCTGCGCCTCGGTGCTGTTTCGCGATCTGAGCCTGCTGCACAGCCACTTTCGAGTCTCGGCCCCCTACATGAATACCGAAGCCGACTGGGCCAACCTGGGCGAACTTTCGGTGCAGGGCACCCGCCACACCGACATACTGAAACTGTGGTTAACTCTGGCCCACCTGGGCAAAGTGGGCTGCGCCGAACTGGTCGATGCCAGCTATGCCCTTACGGATCACTTTGTAGCCCAGGTGCGGCAGCGGCCCTGGCTAGAGCTGGCGAGCGATCCAGACATGAACCTGATCTGCTTTCGGGGCTGTCCAGCGGCCCTACCGCCCGACCAGTGGGACAGCTGGAATGCTGACCTGCAACGGTATTTGCTAAACCAGCACCATACGTTTTTGTCGCTGCCAGTGTTTCGGGGACAGCGGTGGCTGAAAGCGGTACTGCTAAACCCGTTCACTACGGTGACCCAGCTCAGCGATCTATTTTTGGCCGTAGATGAATACGTAAAGCTCAGTGCTGAGACTCTACCCATTGTGGAAGCGCCATGATTAAGCCAATACTGACGACAGACTTGTCTAAGCTTCGCGTTTGAATAAGTTGCGTTTAGATGTTAGTTGAAAGCGATCGCACCTTATCTACTGCCTGGACATCACACGTTATCCACAGACGCAAAAAAATCTGTGGATAACGTGCTGATCTAGCATGTTAAGACTGGGTATGCCGTCAAAAGATCAGGCTGAGCAAGGGTTTAAGCGCCTACCACAAAAACGTTGCTACACAAGCGCCTGTGGAAAAAGACAGCCAAAAGGGGCCTGTAAGGCTTGTCTGCCAGCAAAATCCTCGGCCGCATCGGACCTAAATGGAAGTTCGGGATTTCTATCTTAAGGAAAGCACTTTTAATCAAGCTGTAAACCAGGCTACATTGTTTGGCGGACTCTGAGGTGTAGGCCCAATTGCCCTGAAAATAACCGAGGGCTGAGCGGAGTCGTTCGTGAAACTCCCGAAGGGAGAAAGCCCGTTCCCTAGCCCCTTTGGGGCGGCAAAGCCTACGACTCCGCTCAGGGAAAGGCTGTGAGCCTTTTCATCGTTTGGAGTGACGCGCCAGCGTCATGGGACGTTGCCCTGATTAGGTTCAGGGGCAGGCGGTGGAAGGCTAGAATCGGTATGCTAGAGAAGCCCTCGTGCAATAGCTCCCTGCTGTTGCCGACCGACATTCACCGGGAGATTTTTTGATGGTTGGAACTCAACTCGCCGCACGGGACTTTTTTCGGGCGGCCTACGAAAACCGCTACACCTGGGATGCGGCCTTTCCTGGCTATATGGCTGATGTCAGCTTTACCCACAATGGCCAAAGCCACACGGGCCAGGTCAAGGTCAGCGCTGACCTCAAGCTCGAAGTGACGGGCATCGCCGATGAGGCGGCTCAAAAAGCGGTCCATGGCCAGCTGTTTGAGGTCTCCATTCACCGAGTTCGGCGCGGGTTTGAAGACACCCACGGCAACAACACCTTTAGCTACGGCGAAACCCTGCCCGATGGCTCGGTAGAGATTCTCATGGGTGGCAAAGCCGAGGGCGATCGCTACCAGATCAAAAACAACGAGGTCTCAATGGTGCACCGCCACATTCACGGCGTGGTTGTCACCATTCACACCTACAGCAGCCACGATACTGGGGCGGGCTACCTGTCTCACCGCTACGACTCGGTCTACCACGACCCCAAAACGGGCGAGCAAAAGGGCGGCCTCAGCGACTTTGAAGACGAGTATACCGAGGTGGGCGGCTACTACATTCTCTCTCGCCGCGCCATTGAGACCACGATTGAGAACGGCACCGAAATGCAGGAAGACTCGCAGGAGTTTGTATTCTCTAACATTGCTTTGCTAGAGGCCTAAGCGCCCAGCTGCTGGACCTGTAACGCTCCCTGGCCCGCGCTGCCTGTCTAGGCGGGGCGGGTTATTTACTTTTTGGGGGCGGCTGTTTCGGTATCTTCTGTGCCGGTATCTGCGCATCGTCTTTTGTATGGCGCCAGTTCGTACCCATTACCTCAATTTGCCCCGCCACGCGCTGATGGTGTGCGCCACCCTGGTGGAAAATCCGATCAATCTGGGTATGCTCTGCCGCACTGCCGAAGCCTTTCGGCTGGAGGCGCTGGTGCTGAGCGACCTGAAGCTGGCCCAGGACCGCAAGTTTCGCCAGGGAGCGGTGGCGACCCATCAGTGGCAGCCCCTAGCTGAATGCGCGGCTGCGAACCTGCCCCAGTGGTTAAACCAGCAGCGACAGCGGGGCTACACCCCGATCGCGCTCGATCTTCAGCCCCAGGCCGTGCCCTTAACTGATCTGCGTTTTCCGGAGCGGGCGGTGCTGGTATTGGGGCGAGAACTGACGGGCATTCCTGCTGCCGTAGCGGCGGCTTGTGATCAGGTGGTGATGATTCCTCAGTACGGGGTGGTGCAGTCGCTGAATGTGCAAACGGCGGCCGCTCTGGCCATATACGCCTACATTGGCCAGTGGGGTATGGTCGGGTCGCCTTTAGCCCCAACTTCTTTAGCCCCTGCACCCTTAGAATGAAGGTGTAGCTTTGAATGCAAAAGTTGGCCTATGCCGCCCCGTTGGCCCCGTAAACCCACCCGAGAAGATCCTGCCTACCGCAAGTTAGAAGACCGCATTAACTTTGCGGTGCACGTAGCGGCGTTTACTGCTGTGAATTCTGGGCTGTGGTTTTTTCATACCCTAGACCCCAACTGGGTTCCCTGGGTCGCTAAAGTAACCCTGACCTGGCTGCCCCTGCTGGTAGGCCAGGCCGTCTATATCTTTGCGATCGCAGACTATTCCCCCGTGCCGCTGTCTCCCTCGGCTAACCCTGACCCCAATGGAGAGTAATTATGTCTGATGCGTCTACCGCCCGGGCCATTGAAGCCCTCGCCGCAGCCATTGGCGATAACGTATACCTCGATGTCGCTAAGTGGCACCTGTATCTGCGCGACGCCAAACTGCACACACCGCTGGCCGAAAAGCTCTACCCGCTGGTGGTAGGGGATAAGGTGACCGACGCGGCCGTGACCGATATTCTGGCCGGTACTCCCGTAGCGATTGGCGGCGGCCAAAAAACGGTGACCCTGGCCGATCTGGTTCCAGCCGCGAGCAAGGCCGATCTGCTGGAGGCGATCGCCGACTACCAGCGCGACCTGTAGCCCGTTCTAGCGGCGAGGAGGCCGTCGGTCGGGGTGATGATCGGGAGGGCGATCGCCCGGGCGTTCTGAGGGGAAATCGTCCTCGGGCCAGAGTTCCATGGCGTTGACGTCAATGGTAGGCACATTGTCGTCGCGCAGGTTGGGCCCGGAGGGCAACCCGGCCGTGGCATCGGTAACGGCTTCGCGCAGCTGGTTGCGCAGGTGACGAGTCCGCTTTTTGACGTTGCCCAGCAGGCCGCCCAGCTTATCTTGGGCCTCGGCCTGGAGCTTTTGGCGGCGATCTTGAGCTTCGGCCCCTAGCTTTTGGCGCTGGTCCTGGAAGCGATCGCTGACCTGCTGCTGGGCCTGGCGCGTTGTCTTAACGGCGGCCTCCCAGCCTTGACGGGGGTCGGGGACTCGATCCATCGACAGGCGATCGAGGGGAATGCGGTCAAAGGGCGATCGCGGTGGCGGTGGCTCTGGCGGCTGGGGCAGACCAGCCTGAACTAGCGGAGCGTGGCGCAGAGCCGTATCTTCGGCCATCATGCGGCGGCGGCCCGTGCTGATCACGCCGATGGGGTCCAGGGCGTAGTGCCCAGGAGCCAGGCCGCTGGTTTCCTCCGGAATGAACAGGTATTGCACAATGTTGCCCGTAGCCGGGTCGAAGCGATAGTCGGTGAGCTGGCCCATGCGATCGCCGTGGTCAGACCACAGTTCAACCGTGCCCAGGGGTAGGCAGTCTTGCAGCTGCTCGTCGATCGACTCGATCTGCGCCCCTGCTTTAACCACCACCCCGTCGCG
The DNA here is from genome assembly GCA_003017855.1 of filamentous cyanobacterium CCT1. Classification (GTDB taxonomy): domain Bacteria; phylum Cyanobacteriota; class Cyanobacteriia; order Phormidesmidales; family Phormidesmidaceae; genus Nodosilinea. The sequence continues at coordinate 8,624 of PYER01000002.1, read as the reverse complement.
CCCCATCGCGCCGATTTGAGACCAGAGAAACCGCCGACTCTGGCGATGGAGTAATAGCCCACCGGCACTACAGCCAATGCCCTGTACCTGATGGGTGCGGCTGTTGACCCAAACTTCGGTAATGGGGCCAACCGTTTCGGCGGTGTCTAGGTTAATGGCCAGCTGGTTGAGCAACTCGCTCTTTAGCAGGCCCTGGGGAAATGACCCGTCCATATCAACACTCCTGCGATCGCTAACCCAAGCCGCCCTTGGCCTGGAGGGGTCTGTCTTCAATGGTAGTCGATCGATAATTTAAGTTTGTAAAGAGGACCGGTTTGGAACTAAGGACTCGAATGTGACCCGGTCAGAGCAGGGTGGCTACATCTCGCTTTGAGCTGACGTGGACTGTCTCAGCCTGCTCGCGAAAACAATCCCCAGATAGAGCAAGCCCAGCAAGCCACCGCCGTAAATTAAGCCCATAGAAAGAGCCGAATCGAAGCTGTAAAGGGGATGATGGTCGAGCCGCTTATGCAGAGCGGCATGAATGGCGAGGAAAGCAGCGATCGCCAGCCTTGACCAGCGCTTGATTTCTGGAGTGTCGCTGTTAGTTAACCACAGCAGCCCCGCCACCAGAGGAATGTGCACCAGTACAAAGGCCACTTCAGCGGTAGCGTCGGGCAAACGGCGCAGCACAAACAGCAGTCGCCACTCGGCCTGGGTCATGGCGTCGAGTTCGTGGGCCATGAGGGTGGCAAAGCCCAAATAAAACAGCAGGTTTTGCATTCTGTGTGCCTTCTGGCTACCTTCTGGGGCTGAACCGCTTCCGGCCTCTCAATTACGGGTTAAAGTGAGCATTAATAGGTCATCTGGGACAGTGTTATGTCTGATCAAGCCGGAAATATTCTACTGGTAGACGACGAGCCCGGTCTACGGGAGGCGGTGCAGGCCTACCTAGAAGACAGCGGCTTTACCGTGCGGGCCGCCAGCAACGCCAAAGAAGGCTGGGATTTGCTCCAGCAGGAAACCCCCGACGTGCTGATCTCCGACATCATGATGCCCCAGGTAGATGGCTACGCCTTTTTGGCCCAGGTGCGCGACGATGTGCGCTTTAAGGGGCTGCCGGTGCTGTTTTTGACGGCGCGGGGCATGACCAGCGATCGCATCCAGGGCTACAACTCGGGCTGCGACGCCTACCTCTCCAAGCCCTTTGACCCCGAAGAACTGGTGGCGGTGGTCAGCAACCTGATCGGTCGCCGCGCCGCTCAAACTCCAGACTCGGGCGACATCCCCGACATCGCCGTCATGGCCCGCCAGATTGAAGAAATCAAAGCGATGCTGAGCCAGAAGGGCGGCATCGCTAAGGTGGCCTCCGATATTCGCATCGACCTTACCCCCCGCGAGCAGAGCGTGCTCGACCTGGTCGCCGAGGGGCTGATGAACAAAGAAATCGCCAGCCGCCTCGACACCAGCGTTCGCAACGTCGAGAAGTACGTCAGCCGCCTGTTTAGCAAGACCGGCACCAACAGCCGCACGGAGCTGGTGCGGTTTGCGCTGGAGCATGGAATGGTGACAACCTAGGGAATTTTGGATTTTAGATTTTGAATTTTGGCGGGAGAGCTGTGACCATCAACCGTCGCAGACTTCCAGCAGTGCTCATACTAGAATGGGCAAATCTGCCAGGGTAGGATTTTTTTTGGCCTCGCCAGCGAAGCAGCGACCAGGCGTAGGCTTTACGGAGCATCAGATGATCGGCAGATTGTCTGATAGCAGAGAGTTCTTGGCGTTCTTCGAGGGTGAGTAGCTCGACTTCTTTTTTTGCAGCAGTTTGGTGTGGCGTTTGTGCTGTGCTTGTTCGGTTTGGGCTTGGGCGATCGCATACAGTTCTTCAACGCTCAGCGTTTGCATAGCCAGTAGATCGGCTTGAAACTCTGTAGGAGCATTGTCTGTAGAGGGTGGTAGATTGCTCAGCACGCTCTGGTCCACCAGCGCCTCGATGGATTCGCTGCAATACGCATTAGTTGACGCATCACCGGCTCTGGTAGCTCAATAGTAATTTGTTGAGTCGCCATAGCAGCTCGTTAACTCGTCAACTCGTCAATCATTGGCTGTCATTCCCCTAAGTACGGGAATCCAGCTTTGACAACTGGCTTTCGAATGGGTTCCTGCTTACGCGGGAATGGCGAGCCGTTTAGTCGCCTCCCGAATAATGCAGGCTGAAAGCAGCGGTATAAACTGGGGAATAGCCTCTAAACCTCGACCGGCCTCAACCTACCATGACCCTGGCGTCTAGTTCACTCAAAACCTACACCGCAGACGAGTATCTGACTCTAGAGGTAGAGTCTGATATTCGCCATGAATACCGCCACGGAGCAATCATACCAATGACTGGGGGAACCCCTGAGCACAACAAAATTGCCAGTGCGCTCAATGCCTTGCTCTGGTTTGCTCTGCGAGGAAAACCCTACAGTTTGTTTATTACCGATCAACGTCTATGGATTCCGGCTATGAACATCTATACCTATCCCGACGGTATGGTGACCGCCGATCCGGTAGAACTCAAGCCCGGCAGAAAAGATACGGTCACCAATCCGTTGTTGCTGGCAGAGGTTTTGTCAGACTCTACCGAAAAATATGACCGAGGCGACAAGTTTGAGGCCTATCGCACGTTGGCAACGCTGCAAGAATACTTGCTGATCGATCAATACAGACCTCACGTAGAACAGTATGTAAAGCAATCGGAGCATCAGTGGTTGTTTACCGAATACAGCGGTCTAGACACCCGCGTGCAGATCTCGTCATTACCCGTTGAGCTAGCGCTCAACGATCTCTACCAAGGTATCTTCAGCGCTTAACCACCATCCGTTACCTCCAAGCAATCGAATCTAGAATATTCACAGACTCGTTACCTCCTGAACGGTGCAGCCTACACCACCGCTCCGGCCAGCAGCCCCGCGATCGCCCCAGCGGGCACCAGTTGCCAGGTCGGCCGACGAAAGCGCACCAGGGCCACCAGAGCAGCAAGACCCACCGTAAAAGCAACGACCGTCCGGGGCAGGGTGGGCTGAATCAGCGCCGCGGCGGCCAGGGGAATGGCGGCGGCGGCGATCGCCCCCAGGGCCGCTGGCATGACGCCCTTGAGAGCGCTCTTGACCCAGAGGTTTTGCCGCAGCCGCAGCAAGAAGGGCGAGGCAAACATAATGAACAAAAACGACGGGGTGAAAATTGCCACGGTGGCGACCAACGCGCCCAGCGCCCCAGCCACCTTGAATCCCACAAAGGCGGCCGTGATTACCACTGGGCCGGGTGTCAGCGACCCCAGGGCCACACCGTCGAGAAATTCGCTGCGGGTCATCCACTGAAAGTCGTCAACTACCGCAGACTCTAGAAGCGGAATGATCACCAGGCCGCCGCCAAAGATAAACGCTCCGGTTCTGAGGAAAAAGGTAAACAGGGGCAGGGCGTAGTCCTGAATTCGGTCTAGGCCCCAAAAGCTAGAGACGGCCAAGGTTTCCCCTGGTACGGTAGTCAAAAGAGTGAGCCCGCTTTGGGTGATTGGCAGCAGTGGGGCCAGCCAGGCGCTGGATCGCCCGCTGGAGGAGGCGGGTCGATAGACCACGAGCCCCGCTACACCCGCCAGCACAAACAGCAGCAGCACATTGACGCGAAATACGAGGGAGAGCAGCAGGACGGCAAGGGCGATCGCCACCCCCTGCCAGTCTTTGATCACCTTTTTGCTCAGCTTCCAGCAAAAGCCCAAAATAATGGCAATCACCACTGGCGAAATGCCGAGGAACAAATCTTCAATTTGGGGCACCCCCTGGAATCGAAAGTAGGCCCAGGACAGTACTACCAGGATGACAAAGGCTGGAGCAATAAAGCACAGCCCCGCCACCAGCGCCCCCAGCTGACCCGCTCGCAGATAGCCCGTGTAGAGGCCCATTTGAGTTGAAGCGGGGCCGGGCAGCATTTCGCAGATCGCCACTCCTTCAATAAACTGGTCTTCTTCAAACCAGCCGCGCCGCGCCACGGCCTCATCGTGGATCATGGCGATGTGAGCCTGCGGACCACCAAAGCCGATTGCCCCCAGCTTTAGGAAGAGCAGCGCTAGCTCCTTCAGTCGGGCCGATAGCGCTTCTGAGGGTGGTTCTACAGCTACAGGGTCTAGATTGGGCGGCTGGTTCATGGAAAACACAACAATGCTGAAGCCAACGTAGCGAGATTCGAGCGCGAAATCCTATATCAAGCAACACATTTTCTTGCTTTAACAACATTGATGTTGCTAAACTCGGTAGGTATTTCTACTGCGCATTGTCTGCTATGAATCAGCAACTGCCCAACACCAGGGGAATTACCCTCCATCAAATGGAGGTTTTTGAGGCGGTTGCTCGCCACGGCAGCTATACAAAGGCAGCCGAAGAGCTGTATTTGACTCAGCCCACGGTTTCGATTCAGGTCAAGCAGCTGGCTAAAACGATTGGCCTACCCCTGTTTGAGACCGTTAGCAAAAAGCTTTATCTGACGAGGGCAGGCGAAGCCCTGCTGACCACCTGCCGCCAGGTTTTGGGCCAGCTCTCGACCCTAGATGAAGCGCTGGTGGCGTTTCAGGGGTTAGAGCAAGGCATTGTCAAAGTCGCTACGGTTGAAACCGGCAAAACGGCCCTGGTTCAGCAGCTCAAACCGTTTATGGACCGCTACCCAGGCTTAGAGCTGTCGATGCACATTGGGGATCATCATCAGCTGCTGGAGCGACTGCAAAACAATGAAGACGACATTTACTTTTTTAGCCTGCCGCCAGCTTTGAACGGGATTGAGGTATTGCCCTGTATAGACGTACCGCTGCATATTGTGGCGCATCAGCAGCATCCCCTCGCAGGGCAGGCGGTGGTTACGCCGCAGCAGCTAACCCAGGAGTCATGGATTTTGAACGAGCCAGGCTCAGCCAGTCGCCAAATGCTGGAAGATTTTTTTACGGCTCAGGCAATCGAGGTTCGTAGACGATTGGAGATGAGCAGTAGTGAAGCCATCAAGGCCAGCATTCGAGCTGGGCTAGGAATTGCGGTGCTGCCTGCGTCAGAGCTGTCTCGCACAGACCTTGAAACTGACCTGGCTATTTTGCCCATTGCAGAATTTTCGCTGAGGAAACAGTGGCACCTGGTCTACCTGAAAGGGAAATGCCTGTCTCCAGGAGCAGCGGTATTTCTGGACTATGTTCGGAACGGTTTTAGCGCAAAAATATGACCTGTTGCGACTGCGGCGGCCAAGTTATGGCCGAGATGACTCGCTGCGCACGTCTTGAGGACAGCTTCGATCGCTTTGAGCGCCGCGATCGCCATCTGCACCGGTCAAATCTGCCATAATCCTTTGCGGTGTTGAGCCAAAGAGCACTATGAAACCCTACCAGGCCATTCCTATCTGCGACTGTGGCGAACCGCTGGTACCCATTGAGAGCGATCGCATATCTCTAGTCCAGCCCCACCCCTATCAGGTATTGGGGGCACCCTACGGCCACCAGTCGCCCTACTACCTGCGAGCGGGTGTGTTAGCCGCCCTACTGCAGGCTCAAGACTGTCTTCACCAGCAGTATCCGGGCTGGCGCATTCAGGTCTTTGACGCCTTTCGCCCCCTGGCGGTGCAGCGGTTTATGGTGGAGCGCACCTTTTTAGAACGGGTGCAGGCCCGAGGCTGGGTGGCCGAGACCATCACTGCCGACCAGCGAGAGGCGGTGATGACCGAAGTAATTCAGTTTTGGGCCGTGCCCAGCGATGACCCGGTAACACCCCCACCCCACAGCACCGGGGCGGCGCTGGATGTGACCCTCTTGGACACAGACGGAGCAGCGGTGAATATGGGATCGCCCATTGATGAGGTTTCGCCGCGATCGCACCCCGACCATTTCGCCGCCAGCCCTATCTCGACGGAGCAGCAGTTTCATGCCCACCGCACGCTGCTCAATCAGGTGATGGAAGCAGCCGGGTTTCGCCGCCACCCCAACGAGTGGTGGCATTTTTCGCTGGGGGATCAGCTCTGGGCCTGGCAGCGGCGGCAAGAAACCGGCTGCGAAGACTTTTTCGCTCACTATGGGCGAGCCTCGGTAGACTTGTGGGTACAGTGATACCACCGGGTAGGCTTTGAGGAGGCAACGGTAATGAAAGTTGGGTCATGGATACGCCTGTCGGCAATCGGTCGGTTTTGGGATGCGTTGCCCATTGTGCTGGGGCTGGCCCTAGTGGCAGCGGTTCCCGTTCAGGCTCAATCCACGGCTATTCTGCGATCGTCGCTGCAACTGGCGGTGTGCCTGAGCGACTGGGATAGCGCGATCGCCCGGGCTGGCGACCTGGAAAAGGTGCCCGACCTGCCGATTAAGACCCAGGCCGAACTGGTAATTCTGCGTCGCCAAATGCAGGTTTTGCGCCAAAATCAGGCGGTTGTGACCAATATTGACGCCTGCCAGCCGGTGCTGGAGGGGTTTGGCTTGCCTGGCTACAGCGGGCGACCCCTGCAGTTCGAGCGGGCTGCCGCGTCCCGCGTAGGCCTCAGTAGCTCTACCCTCATCCCTGACCAAACGATTCGACAGCTAGAAGCTTTCTGGCAGGCCGGGCTGGGCGTCAGCGCCGACACCCCGCTGGACCCGCTGGCCGAGGCTCGACGCATCAACACCCGCAGCGGCAGTGGTGTATCCACAGGCGCTGTGAGCCGTTACGTAGACGTGTACGCTTTTCTGGGCGCTGAGGGTGATACCGCCAGCCTGGACCTGGACGTCATTCAGCAGCGGCCAGGGATACTTTACACCGACGACAGTGCCCTCCTCTTCTTATTTGACACCCAGGGCAAACTGCTGGGTGAAGCCCGCACCACCTCAGTGCTGCAACCCCAGCTAGACAACATACCTCTACCTACTGCAGGAGTTTACTACGCCGCCGTAACCACTCCCCAGCATCGGCCCGTGCTAGACGAAGGCGGGTTTATAACCGGCTGGCAGGGCATTGGCACCAGCGCTGTGACCTACACGCTGACGGTACGGGGGGTGACGCCAGCGCCGGAGCTGGGAGGCGGTGAGGAAATGAGGAGGATGAGGTGATGAGGAAGGTGAGGAAATGAGGAAGGGGGAGTGCAAAGTGCAAAATTCAAAGTGCAAAATTTTGAATTCTCAATTTTGAATTTTGCACTCCTCGCTAACTCTACGGGAGGCCGCTCCGTGCCTATATTCCCTCATCTCCCTTATCTTCCTCACCTCACTACCCCTCCGCTTCCGACGACGGCTGGCGGCAAATGCCAAAGACCGACGTAAAGCCGTGCAGAAACGTGGTCTGCCCTACGGGGCCAATTTCGCCGCCGCAGAAAAAGCCGCCCAGGGGCAGCCCCGGCAGGTATTGAGCGAATAGGCTGGAGTCAAAGTTGGCCTGGTCGTAGAGCCCTTCGCCTCGCCCAGCGCAGGCAAACATGAGCGCTCCGGCGGCTGTGGTCGAGGCCGAGACCTGGCGCTGGTAGCGCTGCAGCAGGTTTTCGAGATCGATCGCGGAGGTATGGGCGTCGCGCAGGTGAAACTGCACTCGCTGGCCGGGGCGCAGCCGATCGCCCACTGCGATCGCGCCCATTTTGGGGTCAACCCCCAGCAGAGTGCGAATCAAAAAATCGCCCTGGTCGAGGGTGAGCTTAAAGCTGTCCTGGGCAATGCCAATAAAGAGAGAACTCTGGGCCAGCTTGCGATCGCTTTCCGATAGGGTGTCAAACAGGTCTTGCAGGAGGTCTAGGGGCGGACGGGGGTCGTCGCCATCGGCGGTATTCAGGGTCAGCAAAATGTTGCGCTCAGCTTTGTCTACCCGGTAGACAGGGCCAATGGGCCGGCACCCCTGCGCCACAATGGTATCAAGTACCAAAGGCCCCGAGAGGGCAACTCCAACCACGCCTTCGCTATATAGGGTGCGATCGCAAAATAGCCCGCTGTGGCGACTAAATCCATCTATGCCGGCCAGTCCGCCAATCTTTACCCCGCTGAGGTAGGCAAAATCTAGCCCCTGCAGCAGGTCATTGACGCCCGATGAAAAGGGATCGGCCATCAGAATAAACTGCGGGTTTTGCGCTGGATCGACCCCAATCAGCTCTGACCAGGCCCCGGGTGGGCTGTCAAGATCGGGCAGGTCATCGCTCGACACATGAAAACTCCGCACCGATACCCCCGGCAGTTTGGCCACAGTCAGGCTGAGGGCAGGGGTATTTTCAAGTTCCTGGGGCCGGCCCTGGGCGCTGGTACCGACAATACCGCCGCCGCTGCATCCGACCAGGGCGGGTATCGGCAGCAGGCTTTGCAGCAGGGGCAACAGCCGGGCAAATTCACTGGTAAACGAGGACGAAATAAACACCAGCCCCAGGTCAGGGGCCGCCGTCAAGCGCCCCTGGAGCTGCTCGACTACCTCCTTAACAGCCCCTTCCAGGGAAGGACAGGTAGACACAGCGTTAGCCCACTCCATGGGTGGGTGGCCCGGTTGAGGAATGTCGGTCATTGGGTATGTCCCCTCCTCTTGTGGTTCCAGTCTAGATCGGAATGCCCATTACCTCAGCAGATCCAACCTAGTGCAGCGTCAAGACTAAAAATTAGGGTTAGGGGAAAGACTGAGATAACCTGTTCTGCATGGAGCTAGCCCAAC
>PYER01000029.1 GCA_003017855.1 filamentous cyanobacterium CCT1 | reverse complement strand
GGGTGCTGCGCGATCGCTAGCTGGCCTCGTTACCTGCCAAACCTGCGGCCAGCCCCTAACTATCTCTAAAACATCCCCACGCGGTCAGGCCAAAAGCTACCTCTACCTGCGGCCCAGCGACTGCCCCAACCGTCCCCGATGCAAAGCCATTCCCTACGACAAGGCGCTGAATCGCATCGTGGCAGAAATCTGCCAGGTGTTGCCCCAGGCGGTCGCCCAGTTCACAGCCAAGATTCCGCCGGGCTCCCCTGCGCCAGGCAACCGATTGCAGAGCCAGATCGAGGCCAAAGAAACCGTTTTAGCCCAGCTCCCAGCTTTGGAAGACTCTGGCGTTCTCGATGCCGAAACGGCTGCTCTGCGCCGTTACAAGCTGCGGGGCGAAGTGGCGACTCTGCACCAGCAGCTGGCCCAGCTCCCCCCGGTCAACCTGCAAGAGCTGTCGCAGTCGGTGTCGATTCCCCAGTTTTGGCTCGACCTGTCAGAGGCCGAGCGCCGCTTCTTCTTCCGCGAATTCATCCGCGACATTCAGATCGTCCGTGCGGGCGACGAATGGCAAGTAGAGCTAATTCTGGTGTTTTAAGGAGATTCCGTTGGTAAATAGCCAGAATTACCTGAGTTAGGACATCGATCAAGCCTGAAAACGTTCAAACGTTCGTTTGCTAAAAGTCCTAACCCGATTGGCTACAGCTATACCTTCCATTACAGCGGCAAGTAAAGCACAGTACTTATCCACTCGGCTTGATCGCTGTAGTTGATCAGCAGCAGCAGCTCATTAATAGCTTGACGCATTGGCATGCGATCGTTCACGACAACCATGCTGGCCATGGGCTCTGCTTTGGTCAAGCGAGCGTAAGCAAAATCTGGCATGGTTGCGCGATCGTGGGTCAGAAGAATGCGCTCATTCACTGCCGCCCAGGCCAAGATTTCTGCATCGTCCACCGTTCGCAGGCCGATGTCTTGAACTCGAATCAGATCAAGGTCGGGATCTCGCAAAAACAGCCCTCGAATGATATCTCCATTGAAGTTTTCGTCGCTGAGCAAACTGAGCATAGCTACTGATTTTGCTGAGCTAGCAAGCGACTGCGAATTGAGCTCAAATTTGACTGAACACTGTCAAGCCGTTGCTCAACCGCTTCAGCAAGCTGCTCTCTCTGCGTTAGGTAAGTTTCTACCGCATCTCGATGTCTGAGGTAGTAGCCAATGGCGTTGTAGACATCAGACAGCGACAGTGTTGCGTAGCTCTGAACAATAGCTTCCGGCGGTGCCCCATCCTGAAACGCTCGAACTACAGTTTCTAACAGCACTCTGGTTTGGCCAACGCGCACTGCCCCGGTTTCATCAGCGTGGAGCGGCGGTTTCTCCTGTTTTAGAACAAGGCCCATGGCTAAGTTACGCTCCTAGAGTACGCTCCTAAAACTCGATGCTGTCGGGGGTGCGGGGGAAGGGAATGACATCGCGGATGTTGCCCATGCCGGTCATAAACTGCACCAGGCGCTCAAAGCCGAGGCCGAAGCCCGCGTGGGGCACGGTGCCAAAGCGGCGCAGGTCGAGATACCACCAGTAGTCGTCGATCGGTAGCCCCGCCTCGATAATGCGGCGCTCCAGCACGTCCAGGCGCTCCTCCCGCTGGGAGCCGCCGATGATTTCGCCCACTTTGGGGGCCAGCACGTCCATCGCCGCCACGGTTTCGCCGCCGTCGTTAAGGCGCATGTAGAAGGCCTTGATGCCGGTGGGGTAGTCGGTGACGATGGTGGGCTTTTTGAACAGCTCTTCCGCTAAATAGCGCTCGTGCTCCGACTGCAGGTCAATGCCCCACTCGACGGGAAACTCAAAGGTTTTGTCGGCTTTCTCTAGCAGCTTGACTGCCTCGGTGTAGGTAATGCGCTCGAAGGTGTTGTTGATAATGTTGTCGGCGGTGGCCAGCACTGTGTTATCGATGCGCTGGTTGAAAAATTCCATATCCTCGGGGCACTGCTCCAGCACCGAGTGGAAGATGTACTTGAGAAACTCTTCGGCCAAATCCATATTGCCGACCAGGTCGCAGAAGGCCTTTTCGGGCTCCACCATCCAAAACTCGGCCAGGTGGCGGGAGGTGTTAGAGTTTTCGGCCCTGAAGGTGGGGCCAAAGGTGTAGACGTCGGTAAAGGCCATCGCCATGATCTCGGCTTCGAGCTGGCCGCTGACAGTGAGATAGGCGCGCTTGCCGAAGAAATCCTGGCTGTAGTCCACTGCGCCGTCTTTCCCCTTGGGCGGGTTGGCCAGATTTAGCCCGGTGACGGCAAACATTTCGCCCGCGCCCTCGCAGTCGCTGGCGGTGATGATTGGCGTGTGAATCCAGAGAAAGCTGCGATCGCGAAAAAACTGGTGAATCGCCTGAGCGCAGGCGTTGCGCACGCGAAACACGGCTCCCAAGGTATTGGTGCGCGACCTGAGGTGCCCCAGGGTGCGCAGGTACTCAAACGAGTGGCGCTTTTTCTGCAGTGGGTAAGTCTCCCCGTCGGCGGTACCGTAGACGGTAATGGAGCTGGCCTGTAGCTCGACTCGCTGGCCCTTGCCGGGCGACTCCACAAGCTGACCCTCCATTTCGACCGAGGAGCCAGTGGTGAGGTCTTTGACCACAGTGTCGTAGTCGGCCATGTCGGCGCTGAGCACCACCTGCAAGCCGGCCATCGACGAGCCATCGTTCACCTCTACAAAGGTGATGCCCTTGGCCTCGCGCTTGGTGCGCACCCAGCCCTGAACGGTAGCGGTCTGGCCCGGTTCGCCAGCGTGCAGAATGTCTCGAATGCGCGGCATAGTCGTGGATGGTCTGTAGAGGTCAAGGTGAATTGTTCCTATTCTGACCCACAGCGGCTCTGAAAGGGCCGCTTGCTGCTGACAAAAGTGCTCCAGAGGCGGCGGCCTCTGGCCTCAGACCCTGGTGTAATCAATCTTTAAGGAATTTGAATTAACCAGTAAAGGTATTTATAGCTACAAAAGCCCCTTTACTTTGCCTTTACTATCCAGAGTGCAAATTTCCTCAGGTTTTGGCTGTTCTTGGGCTGGTCGTTATTCAAGCTGTCGTTATTCAAAATGTGGAACCTGAGCTAACTTCTCGATGCAAACAAAATGCGAAAACAATGGACAACAGGTTTACCAGCGGTGCTTATTCCTCAGCGACATTTGTCTAGGGCTTAAGGTTTTTGTTCCTCAACTTTGATCTTAGGCAGGTAACTAGGGAAAACGTCACTGAGTCGGTTTTTACGTTGGCAAATTGGGGTTAACTTTAGATGTCCATTGCTGAACGTTTCGAGGATATAGGTTTGTCTGAGGAGTTACCTTAGCTCGCTGAGATGATAAGCACTGCGGCCAGAAGTTTCCCGCATCGGGGTTGCCGATTTCTGTTGCTGTGGCGTGGTTTCTCTAAAGCTGTCTAAACCGTAAGTTCCTCAGACTTTTCTAGTGCAGGCGATCGCTGTGATGCTGTCAAAACCAGGGGCTTGACCAGCAAGGTTAACTTCGTAGAAGCGCTATCCCCACCGCTGGTAAAGCTATTGTCGCCCTTTCCGATAACCTGATCAAAGGATATTTGTCTGCTCAGCCTTGGCCAAAGCGTTTGAGTTTCATCTACACATCCTGTTCAACATTCTATTTTAGGAGACTGCTATGAGTGGAAACGAGCTGCGCGCCCAGGCCATTGCCAGCATTGCCTGCCGCCCCAAAGTGCCCGTCAGCACCCCCGGACGGCTCGAAGACCTGTGGGCCAAGGACGTGTTTAGCCTCAGCAAAATGCAGGAGTGCCTGCCCAAGTCAGTCTTCAAGTCGCTACAAAAGACCATCACTACCGGGGCACCGCTGGATGTATCAGTGGCCGATGTCGTGGCCGTGGCGATGAAAGACTGGGCGATCGCCAAGGGGGCGCTCTACTACTCCCACATGTTCTACCCACTCACCAACGCTACCGCTGAGAAGCACGACGGCTTTATCTCGGTGCAGAGCGATGGCTCGGTAATTTCAGAATTTTCGGGCAAGGTGCTCGTGCAGGGCGAGCCGGATGGGTCATCCTTCCCCAACGGCGGCATTCGCTCTACCTTTGAGGCCAGGGGTTATACCGCCTGGGACGTCACCAGCCCCGCCTTTGTGATGGAGACTGAAAACGGCGTCACTCTGTTTATCCCCACGGTGTTTGTCTCGTGGACCGGAGAAGCGCTCGACAAAAAGACGCCGCTGCTGCGCTCCAACGCGGCTATGAGCAAGGCCGCCACTCGCGTCCTCAAGCTGCTGGGCCACAGCGAAGTGGCTCCGGTTAATTCCAGCTGCGGCGCAGAGCAAGAATATTTTCTGGTCGATGCCAGTTTTGCCAGTGTGCGCCCCGACCTGCTGCTGGCGGGCCGCACCCTATTTGGCAAGGCTCCGGCCAAGGGCCAGCAGTTTGACGACCACTACTTTGGCGTCATCCCCGAGCGGGTGCAGGTGTTCATGCAGGACGTCGAAGAAAAGCTCTACCGGCTGGGCATTCCGGCCAAGACCCGCCACAACGAGGTGGCCCCCGGTCAGTTTGAAATCGCCCCCTTCTTTGAGGCGGCCAACGTGGCCAGCGACCACCAGCAGCTGATCATGACCGTGCTGCGCACCACCGCCAAAAAACACGGCTTTGTCTGCCTGCTGCACGAAAAGCCCTTTGCAGGCATTAACGGCTCGGGCAAGCACGTCAACTGGTCGGTGGGCAACGCTACCCAGGGCAACCTGCTCGACCCCGGCGACACGCCCCACGCTAACGCCCAGTTTCTGGTGTTCTGCGGCGCGGTGATTCGGGGCGTGCATAAGTACGGCCCTTTAATGCGGGCGGTGATTGCCAGCGCCAGCAATGACCACCGCCTGGGTGCCAACGAGGCTCCTCCGGCAATTATCTCGATCTATCTGGGCAGCCAGCTCCAGGATGTGTTTGACCAGATCGCCTCAGGCGAGGTCACGGGCTGCCAGGCCAAGGGTGAGATGGATCTGGGGGTAGACACCCTGCCGAAATTTCCTAAGGATGCGGGCGATCGCAACCGCACCTCTCCCTTTGCCTTTACCGGCAACCGCTTTGAGTTTCGCGCCGTGGGCTCGGGCCAGTCGGTAGCCGGGCCGCTGGTGGCGATGAATACCATTCTGGCCGACTCGCTCGACTGGATGGCCGACCAGCTGGAGGCCAAGCTGGGGGCTGGCGTTGAACTCAACGTCGCCATCCATGACATTCTGCGCGACGTAATCCGCGACCACGGAGTCGTGGTGTTTAACGGCAACGGCTACTCTACTGAGTGGCACGAAATGGCCGTCAACGAGCGCGGGCTGCTCAACCTGCGCACCACCGCCGACGCCCTGCCCGTGCTGCGCGAACAGTACATCGAAGACCTGTTTACCAAAGAAAAAGTGCTCACCCCAGTCGAGCTGGGCAGCCGCTTTGAGGCCTACTCTGAGCAGTACATCCAGCACATTGAGGTCGAGGCTAAGCTGGTGATCAGCATGGCCAAAACCATCATTTACCCCGCCGCCATGCGGCACATGGGCGAACTGGCCAAAACCATCGACAGCCTCGATGAGATCGGCGTTGAGTTTGGCAAAGACAGCGTGATCAAGGTAGCCGAGCTGACCAAATCGATGATGGCCTCGGTGGGCGAGCTGAGCGACATGATGACCAAGCACTTTATGTCGGTGGAAGAGCACATGCAGTTCTGCGCCCAAACCATTCGTCCCCTGATGGACCAGGTGCGAGAGTACGCCGATGCCCTAGAGGGCGAAGTGGCCGACGATCTCTGGCCCCTGCCCACCTACCAGGAGATGCTGTTCATCAAGTAGGGGCAAATGGTCGTTTACCCCCGCGAGGACTATGGAATGGCTGGTTCACTCCTGTGTTCAAGCATTTCAGGTTTTCTCAAGGGGGCAATCATCCAGTTGATCCAAAGCCCTCCGTCGTTTCTCTCCCTGGGGAATGATGGAGGGTTTTATATTGTCGTAAACAGAGTTCTGACTAGATCACCCAAGGTTGGCAGGGCAAATACCATTTGCCCCTACAGGTATATTTGTCGAGTCGGGGGATAGTGAGGACTAAACGTTCGATGACATTTCCAATAGTTACCGTTGTCCCGTGAGCAAACCTGTTAAAACCAACGCCGCCCGCATTCTCGATCGCCTCAAGCTGCCCTACGAAATTTTGGAGTACGATGTCGACCCCGACGATCTTGCCGCCGAGAGCACGGCTGAAAAGCTGGGTCTGCCGCCCGAGCAGGTGTTTAAGACTCTGGTGGCCAAAGGCGATCGCACGGGTGTTTGCCTGGCCGTTATTCCCGGCAGCGCCCAGCTCGATCTCAAGGCACTGGCGGTGCTGGCGGGCGATCGCAAGACCGACACCGTACCGCTCAAAGACGTACAGCCCCTCACCGGCTACATTCGCGGCGGCGTCACCGCCCTGGGCGCCAAAAAAGCCTATCCGGTCTATGTGGATGAATCGATCCTCACCTTTGAGATGGTGGCCGTATCGGCGGGTAAGCGGGGGCTAATGCTGTGGCTGACCCCGCAGGATTACTTAGCGGCAACCCAGGGTACCGTAGGCCCTTTGACCAGGCACCGCACCGCCAGCGATGCTCATTAGCTTTGGCAACCTCAGCTCACCTTTTCACCCAGCCCTGAACTAGACCAAAATCAGGTCCAGAATCAGAACTTTGGGTGCCGGCCTTGGCCAGGGCGCCCCCGCCCAGCATCAGCAACGCTAGACCCAGGCTGAGTCCCACCAGGCGGCGGCCCGCTTTGATCTGATTGAAACGCAGGATCGATTGGGCAACGGTGCAGCCAGACTGAGTTGAATGCAGCATGGTAGGGGCCAGAACGATGACACTGGCATCATCGGTGGAAACCCTCTATGGCGAAGTGACGGGCGTTGTAGCCCCGGCGTGATTGTGCCATTGCAAAAATGTGAGGGGCGATCGCAACTGGCCGAGGTCAGATCACAACACTCAGTGATGCCAGCCCAAACCGTTCGACATACCCTACGATTAGCCAAAAAAAGGGCACCCCGTGAGGTGCCCCTTACTGCTCCAGCTACAGCACAAAGCTGAGTTAACGGCGCAAATATCGAGTGAGTTAAGCTAGCTGGTGCAGCTCGTCCTCCAGCTGCCGCAAAAGCTGATCATTGCCCTGAGCCCGCGCCACCTCAATGCGATGCTGAATCGATCGCTGAATGTTGACGCGATGGGCATCAGCCGCTTCCCGCAGCAGGTGACGCCGGGCCTGCAGCCCCCGACCGGCCACCGGACGCCCGGCCTGAAACACCGGCTGACGCTGGGAGGCCGCTACTGGAGGCTCTACTTGCCCATAGCAGTTGGTGCTGTAGTCAACCCCACGGTAGGTGTAGTTGCCGATCGGCTGAGTCACCGGCAGATGGCGGACGTAAGAAAACGTCACGGGACGGCCCCGATATTGCCCGGTCAGCTCACTCTCACGCACTTCTAGGGACGGCGGATTGTAGTCGTATTCCACGCCGCGATAGCAAAGTTTCATATCATGTCTCCTGTTGGACCAAGGATTTAACAAACTGCGTAAGCAGGGTGCGTTCCTTCAGGAGTCAGTCTCCTTACTTCCGTCTAGGGCTGGTGGAGCAACTACCCCACCCTTGCCAACAAGATGAACGTCAATGTATCTAACGCATTTTCTGTATTCAATTTTACTAAATACTTTCGATGTCAACAAGCCATAGCATTTAGTTTTTGGCCAATATCTATCCCTAGAAAGAGCTTGCTGGGCAAGGGTTTGGGGCGGAGGCAGGGGCGATCGCCCAGCTGCAATTCTTTACGTAGCCGCTTCGGCCGTGACCGCCCGTTGCCCAACCCTCAAAGAACCGCAATTTACACTATGCTGAATATGTAACGGTTGCTTAACAACTGTTGGCACACCTCACGGGGTTTCCCCTCCTATGAAATGCATCATTAATCGTCGGGCGCAGTTTTCTGCCAGCCACCGCTACTGGCTGCCCGAGCTTAGCGCCGCTGAAAATAGCCAGAAATTTGGTCCCTGCGTCAACGCCCCTGGCCACGGCCACAATTACGTGCTCTACGTATCGATGGAGGGCGACCTCGACGAGTACGGCATGGTGCTGAACCTGTCAGATGTTAAGCATGTGATTAAACGCGAAGTCACCGCCCAGCTCGACTTTGCCTACCTCAACGAGGTTTGGCCCGAATTTGAGCGCACACTGCCCACCACCGAGTACCTGGCCAAGGTCATTTGGGATCGCCTCGCCCCCCACCTGCCCCTCGTCAACATTCAGCTTTTTGAACATCCCGAACTCTGGTCCGACTATTCAGGTAATGCCATGGAAGCTTTTCTCACCGTCAGCACCCACTTTAGCGCCGCCCACCGCCTGGCCTCGCCGCGCCTCAGCTACGAAGAAAACTGCGAAATCTACGGCAAGTGCGCTCGCCCCCACGGCCACGGCCACAACTATCACCTGGAGGTCACCGTCAAGGGCCAAATCGACCCCCGCACCGGCATGCTGGTGGATCTGGCCGCGCTGCAGGCCGCGATCGACGAGTACGTTGTCGAGCCCTTTGATCACACCTTCCTCAACAAAGACATTCCCTACTTCGCCGAAGTAGTGCCCACCGCCGAAAATATCGCCGTCCACATTCGTGATTTGCTCCAGAGCCCGATCGCTGCCCTCGGCGCCAGCCTGCACAAGGTGAAGCTGATCGAAAGCCCCAACAACTCTGCTGAAGTTTACGCGCCCGTCCCTGGAGAGCAAGTGGTCAACACCGCCACCCCCGAACTAGCCACTGTATAGCTTCAGGATAGCTTCAGGGATTGCAGGCGCCTGAGCCCATTCCCTCCCAGGCGGAGCCGCCCGCTAGGGTTTGCCGCTCCGGCGGGGGGCGCTGCCGCCCTCGTAGGTTTCGTAGGCGGCAACAATGCGCTGCACTAGCGGGTGGCGCACCACATCGGCCTGGTTGAGCTGGCAAAAGGCAATGCCGTCGACCCCCTGCAGAATTTTTTGGGCGATCGCCAGGCCCGAGGTTTGGTCGCTGGGCAGGTCAGTTTGGGTGACATCGCCCGTGACCACCATGCGCGATTTGAACCCTAGCCGGGTCAGCACCATCTTCATCTGGCCCGGGGTCGTATTTTGGGCCTCATCCATAATCACAAAGGCGTTGTTGAGGGTGCGGCCCCGCATGTAGGCCAGCGGAGCCACCTCAATGATGCCGCGCTCCATCAGGTTGGCGATCTTTTCGGGGTCAACCAGCTCGTGGAGGGCGTCGTAGAGGGGGCGCAGGTAGGGGTTGACCTTTTGCTGCAGGTCGCCGGGCAAAAAGCCCAGTCGCTCGCCCGCTTCCACCGCCGGACGGGTGAGAATGAGCCGCTCAAACTCATTGTTGAGCAGGGCCTGTACCCCCACCAGGGTGGCCAGAAAGGTCTTGCCGGTACCGGCTGGGCCGACGCAAAACACCATGTCGGTGTTGCGCAGCGCCTTGACATAGCGCTTTTGGCGAAAGGTTTTGGCCCGAATGACCTCGCCCCGGCGGGTGCGGGCCACCACATCCTGGTGAATGGCCTGTAGTTCGTCAATGCGATCGGTATCGAGCGCCTGGCGGGCGGTCATAATGTCGGCGCTGGTAACTGGCTGGCCCTGGCTCCACAAGGGCTCTAGGGCCTGCACCAACCGCTGAGCTAGGGCAACGCCATTGTCTGTGCCTGCAACAAACAACTCCTGACCGCGCAGGACCAGAGAGGCTCCAGTCTGGTTGGCCAGGAGTTTGAGATTTTCGTCGCGGTAGCCAGCCAGAGCCAGGGCACCCTCCAGGCTGGGCAATTCGATCTGCAGGGGAGAAGACATCTAGACCAGGGGCCTGAACTCAGGCTTGCATACAACCATTCTAGGGTTTAGGACGCAGCTGGGGCTTTGGCTTACCGGGCGATCGCTGCGATGTTCTGGGTGGTCTACGGTCAGAGCCACCTTCTGACTCAGAGGCACCGTAGACATCCACGTAGGCCGACCACCCCGACAGCGCGGCTGTCGCCCGCACAATTGTGCGAATCGCCTGAATATTGCGCCCGCCCCGACCAAACACCTTGCCTCGCTCATCGCCCTTGAAGGCAATTCTGATCCACACCTTGGCCTGGGCCGCATTTTCTTCGCAGTCAATGCGCAACGAATCGGGTGAGTCTAAAAAAGGCTCTACCAAAAACCGAACCAGACCTGGGAAATCCGGGCTATCCATGTCGGGGGTGGGGGCTAAAGACAGTGATTGATCTAGGCTTCAGCCTTAGCTTCGACCTTGGCTTCAACCTTATGCCGCTCAAGCAGGTTGGCTTTTTCGAGGATGTGCCGCACGGTTTTGGTGGGCTCTGCACCCTGCTCCAGACGGCGCGTAATCGCGGGAACGTCCAGCCGAGTTTCGTCAGTGCGGGGGTTGTAGAAGCCAACTTCTTCCAGAGGGCGACCATCGCGACGGGCATCGCTGTTGATGACCACGATGCGGTAGCTGACTTCCCGCTTTTTGCCGAAACGCTTGAGTCGAAGCTTAATCATAGGGTTTAGAGCAACAATCGTAAGGGTGAAAGAGTTCTCAAGTGGATGATGACGAGACAGCCAAACTGAATCCACAGGTTTCTAATCCTAACATTAGAAACCCCTGGCAGCAATGACTTGACCCAAACAGCCTAGAAGCCTGGCGCAGCTGCCTGAGGGTGGCGCTGCACCTCATACGGTATCCCATATTTCGGATCCAAATTCTTGGACTTTGAATTTTGGGATTCTATGACCTTTCTCTAGTCCTTGTGCCTTAGTCTTCGTGGTCATCGAAGGGGTCGGCCAGCTGTTTGGAGGGCGGCCCAAAGGACATGTACACTGAGTAACCAGTGACGGCAACGAGCACGGTCGCGACGGAAATGATAAGAACTGTTGCAGGTTCCATAGAGTTTATGAGAATAAGAAACCACTCCATCCTATAATATTACGAACTATAAAGTGTTGATTGTGGAAGGATCCATGGCACAACGGACTTGGTTAGGAGACGTGTTGAAGCCCCTCAATTCTGAGTACGGCAAGGTTGCTCCCGGTTGGGGCACCACCCCTCTAATGGCGGTTTTCATCGGTCTGTTCTTCGTGTTCTTGTTGATTATTTTGCAGCTTTACAATTCTTCCATCGTGCTAGAAAGCTTTGATGTTGACTGGCGCAGCGTAGGTCTCTAGGGATTTCAAAGGCTGAGCCTCAACGGTTTGGCCCTGACCTTTGCGATTAAGTTTGGATTTATACCAGGTCCAGCTCGGGATCTGAAGTTTTTCCACAGGCAAAGCTCCATTTCTGGACTTGGCTTTGGTTTATATCCAGAATTTATCTGTCTGAGGCTGGCGTAGACCCTTGACTACCCGGCCTCTTTTGCCGTTTTATGCACAGATATGCACGACAGCCGTAGTTCACGCACGTCGCCCCTGGGGGTTGGTCTATGAACGTTTTTGGTGTGGGTTTGCCAGAGATGGCACTAATTTTGGTGCTGGCCCTGCTGGTGTTTGGCCCCAAAAAACTGCCTGAGATTGGTCGCAGCTTGGGTAAGGCGATCAAGGGCTTTCAGGACGCCTCAAAGGAGTTTGAGGAGGAGTTTAAGAAGGAAGCGCAGCAAATTGAGAAAGCGGTCACTACGCCTATGAAGGCAACGCTGGAGCCCGACTCCCAAAAGGTGCTAACGCCTCCAGAACCGGCCGCTGAGGCTGAGCCTGAGGCCGCCATGGCTGAGCCCCCGGTGGAGGTTAGCGATATCAACGGTAGCAGCCCGGTGGCTGAGCCGACTGAAACCGACTCGCCTGCGTAGGGCTGCTTGAGGACCATTGAGCTATGGCTGAAGCAGTATCTCCCCCTACCCCTCGCCTGATTGTTGGGCTTGGAAATCCGGGGGATAAGTACGCGGGCACCCGCCACAACATCGGCTTTGAGGTGGTCGATCGCCTGTCTAAAACCTGGGCCATCTCTCTCAAGCAAGAGCGGCGGTTCCAGGCCGAGTACGGAGCAGGCTTTGGTCCCGACCGTGAAAAGGTGTATCTGCTCAAGCCCCTCACCTACATGAATCGCTCGGGCCAGTCGATGCGGGCCGCGCTGGACTGGCTGAAGCTATCTCCAGCCCAGGTGTTGGTGGTCTATGACGACATGGATTTGCCGGTAGGGCGGCTACGGCTGCGGCTGTCGGGGTCGGCGGGTGGGCACAACGGCATGAAGTCAGCGATCGCGCATTTGGGCACCCAAGACTTTCCTCGTCTGCGGATCGGGATTGGGGCCAGCGATCGCACCAGCGATGGGGCGGTCGTCTCCCACGTGCTGGGCAATTTTTCAAAGGCTGAGCGCGCCACGATGGATGCCGTTGTCGATACGGCCCTGCGATCGCTGGAAAAGGCCATCCTTGATGGGGTCGAAAAAGCGATGAGCCTCTACAATCCAGTTGATTTGAGCGGCAGCTAGTGTTGCAGTCGGTAGAGGTAGGTATGGCGAGTCTTGCTGAGGATAGCCACGTTGAGTACCAGAGGCCAGGAGCGTTCTGAGTTGAGGTATGAAATGGTGTAGGGGCAAACAGCCGTTTGCCCCTGTGAGAAGTCTTGAATTCTCAGTTCATACCTGTTTTCAGCAGCTCCATGTCAGTAACGATTGACAAGCCTGCGTTGCAGAGTAATTAGGGGGTCGTAGGCGAACCGTACTGAGCAAACCAGTTCTGATAGGTTTGCAACATTGCAGCATCCTTCAAAAATAGCTCCAGGCGAACGTTGCTGCATCGCTTTAGCAACGTCATTTCCAGGCCTAAGAGCACCTGAACGGCTGTTTCAGACGATTCAAACTGGTGAACTGTCGCTTTTAGCCCGGTCTTTTGCTTGAGAAAAATATAAACTCTTATTTTTTCGCAGTGGTCATCTAAGGTTTTGGCCGCTTCCAAAAAGTTAACGGCATCTCGAATAGTGCTTAAATTGCCGATAGCGGTTAAATCGTGAGTACTAGATTCTATGCCAGAGCTGAAGCCAGCGCCAGCGCCAGAATCAAAGCTAAGCGCATTGCCTAGCAGGCGGGGTTCGCCCAGCTTAACTTCAACTATGGGCTCGCCCTCACCAATTTTTTCGACGACTAGCTTTTCTCGTCGAATTGGCACCTCTATGACTTCTGTCTCTACCACCCGGCGCACGCTGACCTCACCGACCTTGACTCGCCTGCGGTTGACAACCAGCCGTTCTTCAACCAGCTGAATGGTTTTACCAGCATTAGACATCAGCTGCTGACGATCAACGTCGAGGGTTACCGTTTTTCGCTCGGCATCAATACCCTTGATTTGGGTATTGTCGATAGTTACCTCAGCTCCAGCCTGCCCATCACCGACTGACTGCACGACCAGGGAAAAATCACCTCCCGCCAGGGGATTTACTCTGGTTACTGTTCCAATTAAAGATCCAGAGCGATCCAGTACAGAACCGTTGACCAATTGATGTTCAGGCATAGCAGCTACAGAGAGAACTAAATAACTTAAGGATGGGGCGTCGCTGCAGCAACGCCCCATTGAGTCTAGATAGAAAGACTAGGCTAGAAAATCGGCCCAAATCTCTCTTAGGTGTCAGCACTTTAGTGCTATCGCTTGACCCTGGGGTTACCATCAGTGTCAATGTCTAGCTCTTCACGGCGCACCTGATCCCGCAGTCGCACAGTTTCCTGCTCGGTCTCTTTGCGGACGTTGACTTCTTCTCGGACGAAGGCCTGCTTTTCAGCGGTGACTTCGTCTTCATAGACGTCCATCCGTGCGACCTCTTGGTTCTCGAAGGCGTGGTCGGTAGCGGCAGCGGGCTGACCGGTAACGTCGTGGCGTTCGATTACAACACGCTCTTTAGTGATCGGTTCGGTCACTTCGGCGGCTTCAGTTTTGACCTGTTTGCCAACCCGCACTTCGCCTACTTTATTGTGGCTACGATGAGCAATTAAGCGCTCTTCGTACAGACGCAGC
This sequence comes from filamentous cyanobacterium CCT1, assembly GCA_003017855.1. Lineage (GTDB taxonomy): Bacteria > Cyanobacteriota > Cyanobacteriia > Phormidesmidales > Phormidesmidaceae > Nodosilinea. The sequence continues at coordinate 22,836 of PYER01000029.1, read as the reverse complement.
GGCCCCTGGTTATCTTGGTCGCTCAGACCGTAGTAGTGGGGTTCGCGATCGTAGTCATAGATGTTGGCACTGGCCTGAGTACCTGTACCGCGGACGTTGCTTTCTAGAGGGCGCTGTCGATCGCTATCTAAAGCATTCATCCGGTCAGCGTCGTTAGGCGTAGCGTAGTTGCTGCCTAAAAATTGACGGCTAGAACGGCCCTGGGCGAGCGGTTGATACTGCTTACGCACGTTATCTTCGTAACGATTATCCACAACAGTATTTTCGTTGTACTCAGGCAGATTTTCTACCTGAGACTTAGATAGCCCATTTACATAAATGCGGTTCTTGCCGTAGTCGAAATTGGCCAGGCCAATGGGCAGCAAAACGTTTTTCCCGAAGATCCACGGACCTGTGTCAACCACGACGTAGCGGAAACGGCCCGAATCGTCTACTAGCAAATCTTTGGCGGTGCCTACCCGATCTTCTCCCTGGGTATAGATGGAGTAAGAATCGAGATCACCCATCTGACCATCGGCTAGGGTTTCGCGATAGTTAGGATAGTAATCTTTGAGTCGATGTAAAGGCATACAGAGCCTCCTTTAATTCGTCTTTATAAAGCATAAGAAGATGACTTCAACGCCTCATCGTCCAATAGAAGGGCAGTGATAACCTCGATAGGCATAGCTTTTGGGAATTTCGATATCAGCTAAAGAAATAAAGAATTGTAAACATTGTGGTGAGCCTATCTTTACCATTGAGCCTATCTTTTTTACCGACAAAAATACTGCACAGAGATATGGCAAATCCGATATTTCTGCGCGATCGCCGATATGCTTTTACATGCTTTCTTTTACTTTCTATTTCTGTATTGAAGGGCTCGACCGTTTGCAATCAGCCAAAAATGCGAGACAAACTGCGATAGATCGCGGTTATGGGGCCTGTCGCCCGTCAGGCACTATCTTTGGCTCATTGACAGCACCTCAGCAAAAAAAACGGGCGGTTGAGGTCAACCGCCCAAGCATGTTCTTAACGCCTTAGTGACGTACTTTGGGATGGCTACGCTGCTGCTAGCCCCCGGTGACGCAGCAGCGCCTGGGTGCTGGGTTCGCGACCCCGGAAGGCTTTGAACACCTCCATTGGGTGACGGCTACCGCCCAGGGCTAGCACGGTATCGCGGAAGCGGTGACCGGTCTCTGCGATCGCCGCCTCGTCATTCAGCCCCGCTTCCTCAAAGGCCGCAAAGGCATCGGCACTTAAAACCTCAGCCCAGAAGTAGCTGTAATAGCCCGCCGCGTACCCTCCAGCAAAGATGTGGGTGAAGGCGCACAGGAAAGCATCCTCCGGCAGGGGCTTGAGAATGGACGACTGTTTGGCAATGCGCTGGCTCACCTCCCGCACCGTGTCATCGCTGCCTGGACGGTAGCGGTGGTGGAGCTCAATGTCGGTCCAGCCAAAGCGGACCTGCCGCAGAATGGCGCTGCCGGTCATAAAAGTGCGAGCAGCAACAATCTTTTGATACAGGTCTTCGGGCAAAAGTTCGCCGGTATCAACGTGGCGAGCCAGGGTGAGCAGCGTATCGCGGTGGTAGCACCAGTTCTCCATAAACTGGCTGGGCAGTTCAACCGCATCCCATTCCACATTGCTGATGCCCGCAGCGCCCGTGTAGTCCACCTTGGTCAGCATGTGCTGCAGGCCGTGGCCAAACTCGTGGAACAGGGTCTCGACATCGCGGAAAGTCATCAGGCTGGGCTTGCCGGCTACCGGCAGCCGCACCTGCCCGTTGACTTTGCCCCGGTTGATGCAGTCATCCATCCAGGCCCCGCCGCGCTTTTCGGCCGGGCGGCTGTAGGGGTCGAGGTAGAAGTGGGCGATGGGGTCACCGCTGCCGTTGAGCACCTGAAAGTAGCGCACGTCGGGGTGCCAGATTGGCGCTTCGCCATCGGCGGGGGCGATGGTGACATCGAAGATGCGGTGGGCCAGGGCAAACAGGCCGTCTAGCACCTGGGGCAGCGGAAAATATGGCCGCAGTTCTTCGTCGTTGAGGCCATATTTCTCCTCGCGGATGCGCTCGGCCCAGAAGGCAGTATCCCAGTGGGTGAGGCTGTCGGCCTCGGCGGCGCCCTTGGTTCGGGCAAAGGCTTTGAGCTCGTCCAGCTCTTTGACGGCGGTATCGTAGCTGGCGACCCGCAGCTCACCCATCAACTTCTCGATCGCTTCCACAGAAGGAGCCATCTTGCGGGCCAGGCTGAGATCGGCGTAGGTGCCATAGCCCAGCAGGTTGGCCATCTCGTGGCGCAGCTCCAAAATTTTCTCGATGTTGGGGCTGTTGTCAAGGTCGCCCTCAGAGGCGCGGGTGACAAAGGCGCGGTAGAGCTGCTCGCGCAGGTCGCGGCGGCGGCTGTGCTGCATAAACGGCCCAAAGCTGGGGTAGTCGAGGGTAATGCGCCAGGGGCCAGCGCCTGGGGTCGCACCCTCTTCGCCAGCATCGCGGGCCAGCTGGGCGGCCAGGGCCAGCAGACTGGGCGGCAGGCCGTCGATATCATCGGGCGTGGTGAGGGTGAGGCTAAAGGCTTTGGTAGCGTCGAGCACGTTGTTGGCAAACTTGGTAGTGAGCTCGGCCAGGGCCTGCTGAATCTCGTTGAAGCGCTCTTTTTCGGCCCCCTCCAGACCGACACCAGACAGCTCAGCCTCGCGAATGGAGGACTCGACAATGCGCTGCTGGGCGGGGTCAAAGCTGGCCCACTGGTTGCCAGCGCGCAGCTGCTTAAAGGCTTCGTAGATGGGCTTGCTCTGGCCCAGGCGAGTGGCAAACTGCACCAGGGCCGGCTGCACTTCTTCGTAGGCGGCTCGCAACTCAGGGCTGTTTTTTACCCCCATCAAATGGCCGACGATACCCCAGCTCCAGCCCAGGCGCTCTTCGATGCGGGTGAGGGGCTCGACCAGCCCATCCCAGGTGGGCACAACATCGGTTTCCAGGGCCTCGAGAGCTGCGGTGAGATCGTCGATGAGCGCCGCAATGCCCGGCACGATATGGGCGGTCTCAATGCTGTCAAAGGGGGGCAGGCCGGCACCAATGAGTAGGGGATTTTGCAGAGTAGTAGCTGTCATAGTCAAAGCAATCGTGGTGGAGGGACAAAAGTGAAGCAGCATCCAGGCCAGGGCGCTATGTTGCCGATGGCCCTGACTGCTGAGCTTTGGGGTTTAAGCAAGAAAATTAAATGAAGTCGTTATGAGTTTAGATTTAGTGTATCGCATCCATATTTAATTTGCTATGTACCGCACCCTTTAAACGGCGGGCTGTCAATTACCATAGCCTTTATTTGAGAACTGATCCGGTTTTCTGTCGAGGCCTAGGCACTGTCTGAGGTGTGGATGCTGAATAGCTCGTTTCGGCGGATTGTTACAGGAATTGTCTTTTTCTCACTGACGGTGATGGCCGCAGTGATTGGCTACATGGTGGCGGGCTGGAATTTTCTCGATGCCATCTATATGGTGGTGATCACGATCTTTGGGGTGGGTTATGGCGAAGTACAGCCCCTGAGCTCGCCACCCCTGAAGGTATTTACCATTTTTGTGATTATTGCCGGAGCGCTGTCGGTGGCTTACACCGTGTCGGGCTTTGTGCAGATGATTACCGAAGGGGAAATTCGTCGTGCCCTCAACCTTAAACGTATGACTCAGGAAATTGAACGCCTAGAAAGTCACGTCATTATCTGCGGCTTTGGCCGCATTGGTCAGCTGGTAGCCCGCAAGCTCAAGCGCGATCGCGAGTGCTTCATTATTCTCGATAGCGACCCTGAGCGGGCCGCGCTAGCCCTGGAGCAAGGGTATTTAGCGTACCAGGGCAACGCCACCGATGAAACCGCACTGGAAGCCGTGGGCATTTACCGGGCCAAGTCGCTGGCGACGGTGCTGCCCAACGATGCCGCCAACGTCTTTATTACCCTGACGGCGCGGGAGATGAACCCCAATTTAATGATCCTGGCACGGGGCGAAATGCCTTCCACCGAGAAAAAGCTGCGCCTGGCTGGAGCTAATCACGTGGTGCTGCCCGCCAGCATCAGCGCCATGCGTATGGCCCACTTGATTAGCCATCCCTCAGCGGTGGATTTTTTGGCGCAGACCAACGGTCACCAGGGGCTGAACGAATTTTTGGCGGAGCTGGATATTCAGCTCAATGAGCTGGTGATCGAAGCCAATTCCCCGCTGATTGGCGGCACCATTGGCGACATTGAGCTCAAGGGCCAGGGCACATTTATTACCGTGGCCCTGCGGCGGGCCGATGGCGAGGTGGTGATTCACCCCAGTCGGACGACCTATCTGGCTTTGGGCGACTCGGTCATCTTGATGGGCCACCAGGGGGATATGCCCAGCTTTACCCGGCAGAACGCGCTGAAGAAGGAGATGCGGTACCGGGGGGCGAGGCTGAGGTGAGGAAGGTGGATAGGTAGGCGGGTGGATGGTTGGGTGGTTGGTTGAGATTTGTCTGGTTGGTTAGTTATCGGTTCATCGACACCATTACTCCCCAACTCGCTCACTCGCCCACTTCCCACTCCCCTAATCGCCGGGAATCGAGACGGTGACAGCGGCGATCGCCACATACATGTCGTCGTTTTTGTCGTCGAGCTCAGGGATGGCGCGCCCGGCCACCACCATGCCGCCGTCCTTGAGCACCAGAGTCTTTTGGCCAAAGGGCAAGACCGCCAGCACCTCCTCCTGCCGCACTTGGTCAGGGAAGGGTACAGCCACCTGCACTTCGACCAGCATCTCGTTGGGGTGGCTGAGGCCCGCGACCTCCCACACGCCGGGCAGGGCATTGTGGGCGATCGCATTGCGCACTGCCCGCGCTGCCGCCACCGTCGGATCCTGGCCGTGCTGATCGACCCCCATGCCCATTTCGATGATGAGTCGCTTATCGGCCACAGTCAGTCCTTCCTGGCAAATAGTTCGGATCAATCTTGAGCACGTGAACTATTACTCAATCTAGCCCTGTTCAGCTAAGAGCATATCAAGATTTTAGCCATTTCTGCATCGGCAAAAACTAAGAACAACAGTATTTCTACAGTAACCTTCCCCGACACGGAGTTGTAGGTTCACGCCCCAAGGGAGGCTAGGGAATATAGGGAATATATCGAGTAAGTTTTAGCTTTCTCTCTTCGGGATACGTTTCACGAATGGCTTCGCTCAGCCAGCCTAGCTATAAGGACACTTAACTTCCTATGACTTTCCTATAGTGTTGCTTTACTGTAGCTGCCATGGTCGTCACAACAGCCCTATTTTTTGAAGTTTAACTCGCTTCAAAATAGGACGTTTTCGTGAGGATTTTCAAGGGGCGCCGCGATGCCCAACAGTTCTATCCTTTTAATTGAATCTGAGACCAGTCTTCGAGCTGTTTTAGGTGCTTGCCTAAGCGAGTTGGGTGGCTGGAACGTCGTACTGTCTAGCTCTATTCGGGAGGCAATTAAACTCTGCGAAACTAGCCGACCAGACGTTATTTTGATGGACGCATCTGCTCCAGAAGACGACGCCTTGATCTTAATTGAGCAGCTAAAGCAGTATTCCTTTCGTCAGGCCGTACCTATTTTGCTAATTAGCTCAAGGGCTGATTGGTTTACTCAAAAAGAGTTTCGCAGGATGGGCTTCTCAGGAGCGATTAGTAAACCCTTTAATCCGTCAACGCTGTCTTCCCAGGTTGTACACCTGGCCAGATTAAGTGAGGCAGAAAGCTGACGGTTTTCTCAAAACGATTTCGGTTTGGGCTGAGACGGCATGCTGTGCCGTTGAATAGGGGCCTGGCTAAGGGGTTTTCTGTCTGTCTGGGCAACCGCGAACTGTTGAATAAATTGACCAAGTTATCTACAGGAGAACAAGATGTCTACACTAACCGTTTGGAAGTTTAATACCGTGGATGGGGCTGAAAATGCTCTAGCTAAGCTAAGCGATCTGCAAAAGCAGGAGATCGTTAAAGTGCTTGATGCTGCGATCGTATCTTGGCCCCAAGGGCGCAGCAAGCCTAAAACCTATCAGGCCGTCAGTACCGTCGGTATTGGTGCCTTGGGTGGTGCTTTTTGGGGAATGTTGTTTGGCCTGATCTTTTTGGTGCCGCTGTTTGGTCTACTGGTTGGTGCGGCGGCGGGGGCAGTGTCGGGCAAATTTACTGACTACGGCATTAACGATGACTTTATTAAAAATCTGCGCGACAAGGTCACAGAGGGCACTTCGGCGCTGTTTTTGCTCACCGGCCAGGTGACGGTTGACAAGGTGAGCGAAGCCTTTGCCCCCGAGGAAGTAGGCGAACTGATTCAGTCAAACCTGAGTGCTGAACAAGAGGCCAAACTGCGCGAAGATTTTGGCGCTGAGCTGTAGACTGAGCATCGCTTCGCCGAGCTGATTTATACCACCGATTGATAGGGGTGTTGCACGGCAATATCCCCTACCGGGTATTAACGCTGATTCGAGGTTTTGTAGATCAAACTCAGCTGAGCTTGTTTGACAATCCAGCCATTTTGAATAGTTTCTCTATCCCTGCATTTTACTCGTTTCAACCACTCATTTCGACAATTTAGCTAGGATCAATGGTCAAGAAAAACTGTCTGCAGATTGGATTGGCGGGAGCTGTAGTTGCCCTGGGATGCGCCCTGGTTCCCCGCGTTACGGCCCAAACTATTCCTGGTCGTCCGCCAGCGAGCTTTTCCCAAGGTCGAGGGGTGGCGCAGGGGGCCGCCTTTAGTCGGGGTCGCAACGCCAACGTGGCATTGACCGTTGACGGTGAAAACTTTGGCTTAGAACTGACGGAAATTCAGGCGGCCAATGTGCGAGGTCAAACTCCAGCGCGGGTTCAGTATCGCGGGGCGATTACGCGCAGAACCGATGAGCCTGGGGTGGCTAACAGCTTTAGCTTGTTTACCCGAGTGCGCAGCTTTGACTCGTCGGCCAACCTGCGGATTATTACCAACACCACGGGTACCTGCCGCATTGAGGTGTTTAACTCGCGAGTGCTCTCTAGCAGCTGCAGCACGATCGCCGACAACAGCGAGACCGATTTTTTGGGGCTGGAGCAGTTTTGAGTTATCCACAGAACTCAAAACTCAACATTCAAAACTTCTTTAATTTCAACCATAGGGTGGGCATTGCCCACCATTCCCCTAGCACTTTGAACCAACCACCTGAACGCTAGCAGCACTCAATCTAGTAATCAGAGGAAACGAGTATGACCTCAGAACAGGACTTTGGAACTGCCATCGACCCTAGCTATGGTGGAGAAACTGAGAAGCAAACGCTGTCGGTCTGGGCATTAACTGCTCTGGTGGTCGGCTCAATGGTGGGGGCCGGAATCTTTACCCTGCCCTCTGCCTTTGGGCGGGCGACTGGAGTAGTGGGTGGGCTGATTGCCTGGGCGATCGCAGGGGTCGGCATGCTGATGCTGGCCTTTGTGTTTCAAAACCTGGCCCAGCGCAAACCTGAGCTTGATTCGGGCGTGTTCATCTACGCCAAGGCGGGCTTTGGCAACTACCTCGGCTTTTTGGCGGCGCTGGCCTTTTGGTCGGGCACCTGCGTCGGCAATGTGTCTTACTTTGTCCTAATTTCGTCCACCCTGGGAGCCTTTTTCCCGATCTTTGGCGACGGCAATACCGTGCAGGCGATCATCGTTTCCTCGGTGATTATCTGGCTGTTTCACACCATGATTATGCGCGGTGTGCAGACGGCAGCGGGGCTGAATACCATTGTCACCATTGCCAAAATTGTGCCGATTTTAGTGTTCATTTTTGTGCTGTTGTTTGCCTTTAATCCCGATGTGTTTATGGCCAATTTATTGGGTGGCCAGGGCTATAACGAGTCGATCTGGAGTCAGGTGCGCAGCACCATGCTGGTGACGGTGTTTGTGTTTATCGGCATTGAGGGGGCCAGCATCTACTCTCGCTATGCCGAGAAACGCTCAGACGTCGGTTTGGCCACGGTGCTGGGGTTTGTGGGCGTGCTGTGCCTGCTGGTTTTGGTGACCATGCTGCCGTTCGGTCTCATGCCCCGAGCGGAACTGGCCGAGCTGCGCAATCCGTCGATGGCCGGAGCACTCGAAGCCGTGGTGGGCCGCTGGGGCAGTATTTTTGTCAGCGTTGGTCTGCTGATTTCGGTGCTGGGAGCATTTTTGGCCTGGACGCTGTTTGCGGCGGAGGTGCCCTTTATGGCCGCTAAAAGCAACCTGATGCCCAACTTTCTCAACCACGAAAACGCACAAAAGGTGCCGTCCAGGTCGCTTTGGATGACCAACATTGTGGTGCAGGGCTTTTTAATCGTCACCTTGTTTGCCCAAAACGCCTTTGACTTAGCCCTGGAACTCACCAGCGCCATGTCCCTGATTCCCTACCTGCTGGTGGCGGCCTTTGCGCTCAAGCTGACCCTCACCCGAGAGACCTACGAGATCAATAGTCGCAGCCGTACTACAGAGATGATTATCAGTCTGATCGCGACTGCCTACGCCATTCTCATGCTGGTGGCGGGCGGCCTCGACAAGCTGCTGCTGGCGGCGCTGATTTTGGCTCCTGGCACGGCCCTCTTTTTCCTGGCTCGGCGAGAGCAGGGGCTGAGGGTATTTGGCTTTTGGGAACTGGTGGTGTTTACCGTGACGGTGATCGCGGCACTGACGGCGCTATACGGTCTCATGACGGGATTGATTGCGATTTAGGCGTCTCCAGTCTTACTCCATCTTTTTAAGTTTGCAGGTTGGCAAGTTTGCACGTTCTCACGCTCTTCCCTGACTCACTCAATACCCCTCTACGGAACTCCCTATGACTACCGAAACCCCGACCTACGGCGTTCACTCTGAAGTGGGCAAGCTACGCAAAGTACTGGTCTGCTCCCCCGGTTTGGCCCACTCGCGCCTCACCCCCAGCAACAACGACGACCTGCTGTTTGACGACGTGCTGTGGGTCGAGATGGCCAAGCGCGACCACGCCGACTTTGTGCTGAAGATGCGATCGCGCGGCATTGACGTGATCGAAATGCACGAGATGCTAGCGGAGACCGTCGCCATCCCCGAGGCCAAAAAATGGATTCTTGACCAGCAGATTGTGCCCAACGAGGTGGGCCTAGGCCTGGTGGAGGACGTGCGCGCCTTCCTCGACGAGCTGCCGCCGCAAAAGCTGGCCGAATACCTGATCGGCGGCCTCGCCGTCTACGACATGCCGCTCGACTTTGGCAGCGAGTTGCTGAAGCTGGCCCAGGAGAACGACGGCTACGCGGGCTACCTGCTGCCGCCCCTGCCCAACACCCTCTACACCCGCGACACCACCTGCTGGATCTACGGTGGCGTCACCCTCAACCCGCTCTACTGGCCCGCTCGCCACGAGGAAACTGTTCTCACCACCTCGATCTATAAATTTCACCCCAGCTTTGCCGAAGCCAACTTCCCGATCTGGTGGGGTGACCCCACCGAACATCACGGCACAGCCACCTTCGAGGGCGGCGACGTGATGCCGATTGGCAAGGGCATTGTGCTGGTGGGCATGAGCGAGCGCACCTCCTACCAGGCGATTACCCAGGTGGCGGCCAACCTGTTTGCCAAGGGCGGGGCCGAGCGGGTAATTGTGGCCGGCATGCCCAAGCTGCGATCGGCTATGCATTTGGATACGGTGTTTACGTTCTGCGATCGCGATCTCGTCACCCTCTTTCCGCCGATCATGGATCAGGTGGTGCCCTTCTCCATCTACCCCAGCGATAAACCTCGGGGCTACGACATCGTTAAAGAAGAGAAATCCTTTGTGGACGTGGTGGCAGCGGCCCTGGGCCTGCCCAAGCTGCGGGTGGTGGAGACTGGCGGCAACGCCTACCAGGAGCAGCGCCAGCAGTGGGACAGCGGCAACAACGCCGTCTGTCTGGAGCCCGGCGTAGTGGTGATGTACGACCGCAACACCGTCACTAACACGGCTTTAAGAAGAGAGGGCGTCGAAGTCGTCACCATCGTGGGAGCCGAGCTGGGGCGCGGGCGCGGCGGCGGCCACTGCATGACCTGCCCCATCATCCGCGACGCCGTGGATTTTTAAAGCGTCGCCTCCCGTAGGGTGGGCAATGCCCACCATCAACCCCTGCTTACCAACGGCCCAACTTGTCCTGCCCCTGAGCAAGGCAGCGTTCACCAAAACCTTTGGCCAAATCCATCAATCCAACGGTGGGCAGTGCCCACCCTGCTAAGCGCTCTACACATCACCAGGACCGATCGCATGATTACCCGCCACGACCTCAAGGAACTGCAAGCCCTCACCAAGGTCCCTGCCCTGTCGATTTCGCTGCCTACCCACCGCACCTCTCCTGACAATAAGCAAGACCCGATTCTGGTGAAAAACCTGGTGGCCGAGGCCAAGGAACGTCTGTCGAAGGAATTTTCTGCCCGCGACCTGGAGCCGCTGCTGAAAAACCTGGACGAACTGGTGGCAGACATTGACTACACCTACGCCCTTGACGGCCTGGCGCTGTTTGTCGCCCACGACGTTGCCAAAAAATTCTACCTGCCCTTCACTGTGCCCCAGCGGGTGATTATTGACCAGAGCTTTGCCACCCGCGACCTGGTCTACGGGCTGCACCGCGCCCAACGCTACTGGGTGTTTTTGCTCAGCCAAAATGCCAGTCGCCTGCTGGCCGGTACCGGCGACACCCTCGAAGAGGTCAATAACACTGACTTTCCCCTCCAGATGGAGGGGCCTGGGGCTACCACCGCCCTACCCTACAGCGCCGACTCTGCCTATGTGGACGATCGCCACCGCCGCTTCTTTCAGTCGGTCGATCGCGCCTTTACCGCCTATGCCGAAGACGACACCCTGCCGATCGTCGTTGGCGGTGTGGTTCGCCAGATCTCGTTTTTCCAGGAGGTATCGCAGTACAAATCGCAGATTGTTGGCACCCTCTCCAGCAACTTTGACAAAGCCACGGTGTCGGAACTGGTGCCCGAGGTGTGGCCTTTCATTCAGGAGGTGCGATCGCAGCAGCGCGCCGACGCCTTGGCCGCCCTTGACACCGCCATGGGCGAGAAAAAAGTCTCCACCGCCCTGCAAGAAATCTGGCAGCTAGCCAACGAGGGGCGCGGCAAACTACTGCTGGTGGAGAGCAACTACCACGTCCCCGGCGTGGTAGACGAGCGGGGCGGCCTCCAGATTGTCGAAGCCAAAGGCGGCACCGAGGTGATGGACGACGCCATCGACGAAATCATCGAAGCCGTCCTGGCCAAGGGCGGCGACGTGATGCTAATGGAGGACGGCTCCCTGTCCGACCACCACGGCATCGCCCTCACCCTGCGCTATTAACCCTGCGCTCTTACAAGGAGACCCCATGCCCCTCGGCCCGATCGAAATTCTCTGCATCAAATTCCCTACAGCGGCGATTTCCGAGGATATTGCCACCGCCCTCAAAGCGCTGATCGACAGCCGCATGATTCGCATCGTCGATATTGTGTTTGTCCAAAAACACGGCAGCGGCGACGTCACCCTGGTCGAAATCGACGAAATGGACAATATCGACCACAGCTTCTTAGACCCCCTGGTGGCCGACATTGCGGGGCTGATTTCCGAGCAAGATGTGACCGACATCGCTGAGGGCCTAGACAGCGACTCCTTCGCCGCCATCCTGCTGTTTGAAAACACCTGGGCCACCGCCTTTAGCCATGCTGTCGTCAAAGCCGGAGGGCAGCTGGTGCTAAGCGATCGCATCCCCAGCCGAGTCGTAGACGAAGCCCTCGCCGCCCAGGCCGAGTCTTGAACTTTGAATTTTGAACTCAACCCACAACTCAACTCCCAAAACCCATGCGTAGAAACCGTCGCAACCAACCCAGCCTGCTGCGCACCGCCGCCCGAGCTTCGGTCGTCAGCAGCGCCATGACTGCCTCCAGTCAGGCCACCAGCAACGCCATGCACAACCGGGCGGCTCGAGCAGCCACCGACCCCCAGCCTCAGCAGATCGAGATGGTGCCCCCACCCGCCGCTGTAGAGCCACGGCCCGCCGCGCCTCCGACGGACTTGGTCGCGCAACTAGCGCAGCTAGCGCAGCTCAAAGAGGCAGGTGCCCTGACCGACGACGAGTTTCAAATCGCTAAAGCCCAACTCCTGGGGACTGGCGATGCGGCTGAATAGATGTCGGTTTTCTTTGCCTACCCATTCTGAGTTGGTGTCAAAGGTTGTCCATGTCAGCATTTGCCCTCAGGACTCAGTCGGTGGATATAGCACGACCAGCTCATAGATCTGGGATGCTGGGATTCTGTAACAACAGACACTTTACAGACACCTTAAGGAGTCACCACCATGGGTACCGAACAACAACAGCCCGGCTCGCTTGTGATCATCGGGGGCGCGGAAGATAAAGAAGGCGACTGCCTAGTCCTGCGGGAATTTATTCGTGCCGCTGGCGGCGTGGAAGCACAGATCGCCGTGATGACGGCGGCCACCAGCCTGCCTGGCGAAGTGGGCGACGAGTACATTCGCGTGTTTGAGCGGCTGGGGGCCAAGCGCGTGGATGTGGTGCACACCGAGCGCCGCGAAGATTCTGAACGCGGCGACAACTTGGAGAAAATTGAAGGGGCGACCGGCATTTTCTTTACTGGCGGCGACCAGTCGCGGATTGTCGACTGCATCAAGGGTACTCCCCTCGACGATGCCATTCACAGACGCCACCAGGAAGGAGCCGTAATCGGCGGCACCAGCGCCGGGGCCGCTATGATGCCCGACGAAATGATTGTGGGCGGGTCGTCGGTATCGAACCCCAGCGTCGATGCGGTGGAGATGGGGCCGGGCATGGGCTTTTTGCCCGGTATTGTGGTTGACCAGCACTTTGCTCAGCGAGGACGGCTGGGGCGACTGCTGGCGGCGCTGGTGCTGCAGCCTGCCGTGATTGGCCTGGGCATCGACGAAAACACGGCCATCATCGTCACGGGCGATGAGTTTGAGGTGGTGGGGGCCGGGGCCATCACCGTGGTCGATGAGACCACCGCCACCCACAACAACCTAGAAGGGCTGCTCAAGGATGAACCCATTGCCCTGTGCGGGGTAAAGCTGCACATTTTGCCTCAGGGCTACCGCTTTAACCTCAAGACCCATACTCCCATCGTGTAAACCAGGAGATGCTCTATGGCCCAGCCCACTGACGGACCCCGCGCCCCACGCGCGCCCTCTTTCCTAGATGCTATCGTTCCCCTCGTGGTGTTGATTGCGTTAATTGGTGGAGCCGTTACCCTCTTTGGGCTGCAGGCCGTCGATGGCCCGGTGCAGGTGGCACTCATTTTCAGCGCCATGGTCGCCGCTATTTTTGCCCTCAAAAATGGCCACCCCTGGTCTGAGATCAGTGCCGCTGGAGGCCGGGCGATCGCTTCCGTGACCAGCGCTATTTTTATTTTGCTGGCGGTGGGGGCTCTAATCGGCACCTGGAATATGGCCGGCACCATTCCCACCCTGGTCTACTACGGCATTCAGATTCTGCAGCCGGGCTGGTTTTACCTGGCGACCGCGATGATCTGCGCCATTGTCTCGGTAGCGATCGGCAGTTCCTGGACGACCGCTGGCACGATTGGGGTGGGGCTGGTGGGCATTGCCACCGTGCTGGGCGTCTCTCCGGCGGTGACGGCGGGGGCCGTGATTTCGGGCGCTTACTTTGGCGACAAGACCTCCCCGCTTTCAGAAACTACGGTACTCAGCGCCCAGCTGGTCGGCACCGATATCTACACCCACATTCGCGCCCAGCTGTGGACCTCGGGGCCAGCCTTCATCCTTTCTTTGATTGTGTTTGCCATTATTGGCAGTCAAACCGAAATCACTACCGGGGTAGAAACCGTCACCGATCTCGACCAGCTCAGCCAGCTGTTTTGGATTACGCCCCTGGCCCTATTTCCGCTGCTTCTGCTGGGGTTCCTCTCCTACCGCAAGGTGCCCGCTTCCCTGGCGATTATGGTGGCGGCGCTGGTGGGAGGGCTGACAGCGGTGGTGCTGCAGCCCGAGGCCGTGATGCGGTTTGTGAATGAGCCAGGGACGGCAGCGCCGCTAGTATTTCTCAAGGGCATTTGGCTGGCAATGGCCAACGGCTTTAGCGAAACCTCGGGCATCGCCGATGTCGATCGCCTGCTCTCGCGCGGCGGTATGGACAGCATGCTCTACACCCTGTGGCTGATCATTGGGGCGGTGACCTTTGGCACCGTGATGGAGGAGTTCGGCATGCTGAGCAAGCTGATCAACCCGGTGCTGCTGCGGGCGCGCACCCAGGGCAAGCTATTTGCTACGGCGGTAGCCACCGCGATCGGCCTGAATATTTTTGCGGGCGATCAGTACATTGCCCTGGTGCTGCCCGCCCGCATGTTTCGAGTTGAGTTTCAAAAGCGGGGGCTGCAGCCCCAAAACCTGTCGCGTCTGGCGGCTGACGCAGGTACCGTGACCTCGGCGCTGGTGCCGTGGAACTCCTGCGGCGCGTTCATGGCGGTAACGCTCGGGGTTTCGACATTTCTGTACCTTCCCTTTGCCGTGTTTAACATCGCCAGCCCGATTTTGTCGCTGGCCTACGGCATCACCGGCTTCAAAATTGATAAGCTGCCCACCGCCCCTGGCCCCACTGCTGAGGCGCTTTAGGCTAGCTGAACCGCTCGTGGCGCACCTTTGCGTCCTATTTTAACTGGTGTAATCTGGCGCTATGTCTACCCACCCGGTAACCACCATGACGACGCTGATCAACCCAGGTGCCATTCCCGACATTGCCAAGACAGTCTACACTGGCGACATTCTCCAGGGGGTGCCGGTGATCAGCCACCTGGGGGTGGGTGATCTGGCCCCAGGGCAGAACCATCGCTTCTTTTTTCAGGGCGTGGAGATGGGGACGGGTCAGCACTGGTACGTACCGATAGTGGTGGCGGTGGGTCATCGCCCCGGCCCCTGCGTGGGCATGGTGGCGGGCATTCACGGCGATGAAGTGAGCGGCATTGATGCGGCCCAGCGGGTGATGGCCCAGCTCGACCCAGAGGCGATGGCGGGCAGCGTGGTGGCGGTACTGGGGGTGTCGCGCCCGGCGGTGGAGTACACGCGATCGCACTGGTTGACCGCCCAAGGCGGCGGCTCCCAGGTCGACATGAACCGGGTGTGGCCGGGGGATGAAACCGGGGCCAACGCCGCCACCCGCCACGCCGGGCTGCTGTGGAACCGCCTGCTGATCAACAACGTGGACATGGTGATTGACTACCACACCGTCACCACCGGCAACGACTTTACCCTGTTTATGTTTGCCGATCTGCGGCAGCCCACGGTGCGGCAGATGGCGGAGCTGTTTCCGGTCGAGCAAATTCAAAACGACCCCGGCCTGGCAGGCACCCTCGAAACGGCCCTGGTGGAGGCGGGCATTCCGGCGCTGACGGTGGAAATCGGCGGTCCACGACGGTTTGACGCGGTCAAAATCGCCGGGGCCGTGGAGGGCAGCCTTAACGTACTAAAGCACTACGGCCTGATCGACGGGCCGCTGGGGCGCACCGCCGCCGTCGTGGGTACGGTTTACGGCGACGCCCTGGAGACCATTCGCGCCACCACGGGCGGGTTTCTGGAGCTGCTGGTGGATCTGCGCGATCGCGTCACCCCCGATCAGCCCGTCGCCCTGCAGCGCAACGCCTTTGGCGATGTGGTAGCCGAGTACCGGGCTGGCGTCACGGGCGAAGTTGCCGTGGTGGCCCGCGACGCCGTCTGCGAACCCGGCTCACGGGTGATGCAGATTCTCTACAGTCAGGGGGCAGAGCCTGTCTAGACGGGTCGGGGTGCCCTTTGGGATGAGTTGTTCTTGAGGATACCGCTATGGGTTTTGGAATTTATCGCGCGATCGTTCTCGGCCTGCTGACCAGTGGGGCCGTGCTGTGGCCCAGCCTGGCTATGGCCCAGCCAAGAATCTTGTCGAGGCCGGTTGTGCCTGCGTCTTCGTCCGTGCGCACCGTGGGCGAAGTAGACCCCGCCGAGCCAATTGAAATTGTGGTGACCAACAGCACAACGGTGCCCCTCGGAGTGGGTTTTGCGGGCGGAGCCAACCTTGAAATCGCCCCAGGGGACGAGGCTAAACTCACTTTTGCCGCCGCCCCCGTTAACCTATTCATCTATCCCCTCGCCCAGGAAACCAGCCTTCGCAATCGCGTTGCGATCGAAGACAATACCATTAGCGCTGAGGTGCAATCTATTACTAGCGTTGCCCCTGGCGATGCTTCCCTCAATGTAGATGGAGCGGGCACGGTTTACATCTATTAATTTCACAGACTTCGGCCACCGCCTACAATTTTCACAGTCGTTTCATGTCACGCTGCTAACTTTCGGCCTCTCTAAACAATCCTTTAGTAACAGAACGCGAGGAAACGATTATGACAACCAATCTTCTCTCCAGCGAAGAGATTAAAAAGGCGACAAACTGGGTCATTTTTCTGAGTATTGCGCTGATTGTGCTCGGCATTGTGGCGATTATTTCGCCGATGGTGGCCTCGGCTTTCTTCACCGCCATGATGGGATGGATTGCCCTGATCAGCGGCATTTTGATGGTAATTCAGTCCTTTCGATCGCACCCAGTGCGCGGTTTCTGGCTCAACCTGATAGTCGGCCTTCTCTACGCCATTTCTGGCCTCTATATTCTGTTGAACCTCGGTGCGGCGCTGCTGGCCCTCACCCTGGCCTTTGGCATTTTATTTATTGTCGAAGGTATTTATACCATCATCATGGGGTTTACCCAAAAAGTGGGCCGCAGCATGTCGTGGCTGGTGGTGCTCAACGGGGTTGTCACCCTGATTCTCGGTATCATGGTGCTCAACCGCTGGCCCGTCAGCGCCCTCTGGCTGATCGGTCTCTACGTGGGCATCAGCCTGCTACTGACCGGCATTAGCCTTTTGGCCGCCGCCCTGGCCGCCCGCAAAATCGGCAACGACAACCCGATGACCGACGCCTCAGTGACCGATGTCTAAATCCGCTATACGCCCTAGAGCATCGGTAAAGTCAGGCCAGAAACCCGGTTTCTTCGTTGCGGCTCTAACAGCATCACCCACCCGCTGGCCCAGAAATCGGGTTTCTGTAGCGACGTTCTAAAACTGGCGGCGCGAAAAAACTAGAATAGCTACCGCCAGCAGCAGCGCGGTGTAGAGAAGGCCGTAGAGGGCGTGTCCTCCCAGGGCGGCAGCCGTGGGCAGTAGCTCCATGCCGTAGGCGGCGGCATTGCGCAGGTTGAGACGCTCCAGGTCGGGCAGCACCAGGTAGAGGGTGTTGGTCAGGCGCTGCACCGCCGGGTTTTCGCTCAGTTCGCCAAAGGCCACCATATCCTGGCTGAGGTGGCCCATCAGGTAGACGGCAAAGGTCAGCAGGGTGGCCAGCAGCGAGCTGGTAAACACCCCGAATACAATAGCCACTGCCACCAGCAGCGCCGCCTCCAGGGCCATAAACAGCAGGGCTAGCCCGATGCTGCCCAGCGAGAAGGGCACGCCGCTGGCCCCTAGCAGCACTACGAAAATGAGCCCCAGGGCGGCAATCAGCACGGCCAGGACCGCCGTCAGACCCAGGTGCTTGCCGATGATAAACTCGGCCCGGCTGACGGGCTTGGCAATCAGCACCAGCACCGTGCGCTTTTCGATTTCCTTATTGATTAGCCCCGTGCCGACAAACACGGCCACAATCACGCTCAGCAGGTGAATGGCGGCCAGCCCCAGGTCGAGCAAAATTTTGTTTTCGGCCCCGGCAGAAATGTCGGGCAGCAGCACCCGCGCGATCACCATGACCAGGGCAAATAGGGCGACCAGATACAGAATGCGATCGCGAATCACCTCTAAAAATACCGTGCGGGCAATCACCCCCACTCGAGATAGCACCATTGGTCTCAACGCTCCTACTGACCTCACAACTGGGACCTCACAACTGGCTTTAAACCTGGTCTCTTGCGCCTATCCCTCTAGGGTGCCCAGCCAGACGCGGTGTTTCCAAATCGCAGGTGAGACTGGCCCATTGGGTTGTGCTGTAGCCGGGCGGCGTGTTCTCTGGCACCAGACCGCCGCGATTGACGGGCATCAGCAGACAGGTTTTTTCGAGGTAATAGCCGCTGGGGCTGGCCGCTGGCCCCGACCAGATCGCCCACAGCTTGAGGGTGTAGCCATCGCCGTTAGACAACGGCTGCAAATCGAGCTGCCAGAGCGAATCTTCGAGGGAGGCGGTGCGCCCCGTCTGGCTGCGCACCCGCTGCCGCATCACCCGGCGCTGGCCGTCGAGGTTGAGCAACCAGCGCTCGACTGAGGGCCAGGGCTTATTGTCAACCTGCTCGCGCAGCAGCTCTTCGGCCACAGTCAGGTGGGTGACCCCGGCGGGTAGGGCAATGGTCTGCCCCGGTATGCGGTAGACAAAGGCGCTATTCTCAACGCTGTCGGCCACTAGGCTGGGGTAGTCGCGCACCCAGGTTTGAATGCGAAAGTAAAACTGAAACCAGCTGCTAAACAGCAGGCTGAGGCAAAACAGCAGCGCCAGCCGTTGCCGCTCGGTAGGGGACGGGTTTTTAAACGAAAAGTCCCAGCTGACCAGGGCCGGCACCGCGATGACCGCAAAAGATACCAGGGGCCAGGTCACCAGGGCCGGCTGCAGCCAGCGCCCGCCCCAGGAGCCAAACAAAAACAGGCACAGAATGGCCCCCGACACCCAGGGGGCGATGGGGACGCCAAAAATCCGGGCTTTGTTGGCCTCGAGCGCCCAGCCGACCCCGATCGCCAGAAAGATCCAGCTCATGGTCGCCAGTAGCCCGATGGTGAAAGCCGTGGTGTCGAGCAGACGGGCCAGCATTGACAACAGCCACGAAAACAGACTCAGGTAGATGACGGTCAGCCAGGAAAAGTAGCGCGGCGGCACCAGGTTGCTCAGCAGGTTGCCCAGCTCGATCAGCGATTGGCGCAGAAAACTAAACAGCCCTCCTACCATCCCACCACCCCGGTCTGATTGACCAGCAGCAACAGTACTAAAACGGCGGTAAAGCTGAGGGCATTGGCCTGCAGCACCGCCAGAGCCCGAGGCGAGTTGCTCCGCTGCTGTTCAGCCTGGGCGCGGCGGGCCCGCTCGTAGCGCTGGCGGCGGCTGTCTTCAAACGCCTCAGGGGTGGTATCGATGGGCTTTTGACCCAGCAGCTGCAGCAGCCAGAGCAATCCCTGGAGCTTGATCCAGTAGGTGATGAAAAAAGCGGCGATCGCCACCACCACCACTATCACCGGCAGCGTATCAATCCAGTCGTTGGTGTAGAAGCGATTAAACAGCACGTAGCTGATCACCTGGCTGCGCAACGACAGCGGCAGCACCGCCTCGATCGCTAAAAATGCCACCCAGCCCAGGCTGGTCGCCAGCAGGTTAATGGTGGCGGCGTACTGCATACTGGTGCGGTAGCCCAGGCGCAGCTGCTGGCGCAGCACCATGGCTTCGAGCACAATCGCCACCATCAGCAGCAAACTCTGAAAGGCGATCGCCCGCAGCGGCATCATGCCGAGTTCTGACAGTAAATCGTTGAGGGGCATAGGGCGGGCGGCAAACGCCGGGTCTAACCGGGGTTTCTTAGTGCACTATCAAGGGTATAACCTCGACCCAGCTTTCGCTAAGATTTTGTAGCGCCCCTATCAATAACTACGCAATACGCAACACCCATGGTTAGAACCGGCATTGGCATTCGCACCGCTCAGCAGGGCAACGAGCGGCTGACGGGGCAAATTCACGTCTACGACGGCGAGGGCAAGGGCAAGTCGCAGGTGGCCCTGGGAGTGGTGCTGCGATCGATTGGTTTGGGTATTCAAAATTTTTTAGAGAGTCGGGTGCTTTTGCTGCGATTTCTCAAGGGGCCGGGCCGCACCTACGACGAAGATGCCGCCATTGAGGCCCTGCAGCGGGGCTTTCCCCACCTGATCGATCAGGTGCGCACCGGGCGGGCCGAGTTTTTTGGCCCTGACGACATCACTAAGTTCGACAAGCAGGAGGCGCAGCGGGGCTGGGATGTGGCCAAGGGCGCGATCGCCTCGGGTCTCTACTCGGTAGTGGTGCTCGACGAGATCAACCCAGTGCTCGACCTAGGCCTGCTCAACGTGGATGAGGTGGCTAAAACACTGCGCAACAAGCCCGACCACCTGGAGATCATCGCCACCGGACGCGGTGCCCCCCAGCCCCTGCTCGATGTCGCCAACCTGCACTCCGAAATGAAGCCCCAGCCTAAACCCGAGGGTATTGAGGGCATTGAGGGCATCGAGATCTACACTGGCTCGGGCAAGGGCAAATCGACCAGCGCCCTGGGCAAAGCGCTGCAGGCGATCGGTCGCGGCATTAGCCAAGATCTATCCCACCGGGTGCTGATTATCCAATGGCTGAAGGGGGGCAACGGCTATACCGAAGATGCGGCGATCGCAGCCCTGCGCAAGATCTACCCCAACCTGGTCGACCACCAGCGCTGCGGTCGCGACGCAATCGTCTGGCGGGGTCAGCAGCAGGAAATCGACTACGTCGAGGCCGAGCGGGGCTGGGAAATTGCCAGAACAGCGATCGCCTCCGGCCTCTACAAAACCATCATTCTAGACGAGCTCAACCCCACCGTTGACCTGGAGCTATTGCCTGAAGAACCCATCGTGCAGGCGCTGCTGCGCAAACCTCGCGGCACTGAGGTGATTATTACCGGGCGCTGCAAAAATCGCCCCGCCTACTTTGAGCTGGCCAGCACCCACTCGGAGGTATTTAACCACAAGCACTACGCCGAAAAAGGCATTGACCTCAAGCGGGGCGTAGACTTTTAGCCGTATAGCCAGCGGCATCGCTCAAGCTATTCCAGACCGAGCTAATCTTGCTGATAGCGACGCGCGACCAAACGCTCCTCGTAGGAGCGCAAAAGGCCGTGGTTTTCCTCTTCGCTAAGGCCGTAGTAGCCCATTTCCTGGTCGTAGATGCTGGGGCTGTGCCGGGGCAAGTCGTGGTGGTGAATGGCGGTTTGGCGATCTTCCATGGTGGAACTTACGGTGGGGCGATCGCTCCCTGCCAGAGGCCCCATCCGTCGCAGGTCGCCTTCATCAGCGCTCGTTGACCCAGTATTACCGAGAGGCGGCATCCGTCGCAGGTCGCCCGCCGTTTCGTCAGGCCGATCGGTAGAGCCGTAGTTCTGGCCTAAAAATTGACGGTTGGAGCGGCCTTGAGCGATCGGTTGGTACACCTTTCTCACCTGCTCTTCGTGGTGCTCATCTACTACCATATCGTCACTATAGGTAGGCAAATGCTCAACCTGAGATTTGGTCAAATCATCTACATAAACACGGTTTTGCTCATAGTCAAAGCGGGCTAGACCAATGGGCAGCAAAACGTTCTTACCAAAAATCCAGGGTCCGGTATCTACGACTAAGTAGCGAAAACGACCGGAGTCATCGACCAGTAAGTCTTTGGCTGAACCCACCTTATTTTCGCCCTGTGCGTAGACCGAATAGGAGCCAATTCTATCCATTTGTCCATCAGCTAGGGTCTCGCGATAGTCAGGATAGTAATCTTCAAGTCGATGTAAAGGCATATCAGCCTCCCTAAATTAATCTCGAATAACTAACTTATCGAGCCAGTTTCTCTCCTCCATCGCTCAAGCGGCAGGCAAGTCTGGCCCAGTAGGCATACATTAGTGCAATGGAGCGCAGTGAATAGATAGCTACAGGCCGTGATGCAGACTGAACCAATTACAACAGATGTGGTGCTGGTGGGCGGCGGTCACACCCATGCCCTGGTGCTGCGACGGTGGGGCATGGCTCCCCTGCCGGGGGTGCGGCTAACGTTGCTCAGCGATCTGGTCGATACGCCCTACTCGGGCATGCTGCCCAGCTACATGGCCGGGCGCTACAGCTTCAACGAGGCCCATATTGACCTGCGGCCCCTCACACGCTTTGCTCAGTGTCGTCTAATTGTCGATCGCGCCGTCGGGCTCGATCTGGCCCAGCAGCGGGTGCTGTGCGCCGATCACCCTCCCCTCGCTTATGATGTGCTGTCGATCGACACGGGCAGCACCCCAGCGACGCTGACGGTACCCGGAGCCGCTGAATATGCCATTGCCGCCAAGCCCGTGCCCGAGCTGCTGCGCCAGTGGCAGGAACTGGTGGAGAGCGTCAAAGCAAATCCTCGACAGCCTCTCATCCTGGCTGTGGTGGGCGGCGGCGTGGGCGGTGTAGAGCTCACCATTGCCCTGCACGAGCGGCTAGTGGGACTGCTGAGCGATCTGGGAGAATCACCCGCTAACCTCACCCTGCACTTGTTTCATCGAGGCCAAGAGCTGGCCACTGAGCGCAACCGCTGGACGCGCCGCCGCCTGGAGCGAGTGCTCAGGTCGCGGGGCATTCACCTCCATCTCAATGAAGCGGTGGTCGAGGTAACGCTGGATGAAACCACCGGGCAGCGCCTGGTGCAGGGGGCGTCTGGGTTGACGGTGGCCTGCGATCGCCTCTTCTGGGTCACCAGCGCCGCCGCCCCTGCCTGGCTACAGTCCTCGGGCCTCTCCCTAACCGACGAGGGCTTCATTCAGGTCGGGGATACCCTGCAGACCCTCTCCCACCCTAACGTTTTTGCCGTAGGTGATGTGGCGACGATGGTGCACCACCCCCGCCCCAAAGCCGGGGTGTTTGCCGTGCGCCAGGGGCCACCCCTGACCAATAACCTGCGCCGCTATATCCAAGGGCAGTCGCTCAAACCCTTCCGCCCCCAGCGTCAGTTTCTCAGCCTGATCGAAACCGGCAACGGCAACGCGATCGCCGATCGCGGTCCCTTTTCAATCCAGTCGCCCCTGGCCCACCGCTGGAAAGACCACATCGATCGCAGGTTCATGGCCCGCTTTGAGGATCTCCCCATCGGCCAGATGTCCTCACCC
>PYER01000284.1 GCA_003017855.1 filamentous cyanobacterium CCT1 | reverse complement strand
CCCCTGGCCCGCTATGCTCTGATGACCCAGCAGGAGCAAATTCACTGTGGGCAGTTTCCGGGGTCGATGGTGGGGCAAATTTTTGGCGACCAGATGGAAGTCACCATGCGTCACCACGCTCTGGAGTCGGGCTGCTTTGTGGTCAATGCCACCGGCTGGCTAACCCCAGAGCAAAAGCAGCAGATCACCCGCGACGAGGCCATGCATCGGGTGCTATCGGGCGGATGCTACACCGCCATTATCAGCCCCGAGGGGGTGCCCCTGACCGAGCCCATTACCGAGGGGGAGGGGCTCGCGATCGCCGATCTCGACTTTTCTCTCATCACCAAGCGCAAGCGCATGATGGACTCGGTGGGCCACTATGCCCGTCCCGACCTGCTGCGCCTGCGGGTGAATGCCGAACCCTGGTCGGTGGTTGAGCCTGCCCCTCAGTCGGTGCAGCCGATGGAGCGAGCTTCAGAAGAGCCGCCCTCAGGACATAGGGCGTTGGCAGATCAGGCTGACGACTCCAGGCTCCCTCCTACGGGCCTGGGGCTGCCTGCGGTGTAGGTCGGCAGGCATGCTCACAATTGGATACGACGTGGAAGTCGCCCTGGGGCGGCACGGATTGACGCAGGCGTTATCGGGTATTGAACGGCAGGCCATGAATAAGCAACGGCTGATTACAGAGCTACAGTCCTACGGGCTGCGGGTAGAAGAGTCTACGCCGGGTGCGGCGGGGCGACGGGGTGGGGCAGGCCCCTCTGACCATCGTGCCATTACCATTGACGGCACAACCGTGATGGTGCCGGTCTACACCGACAGCGCGGCCCGCTCTCCCTACACCATCCGAGCGACGGCGGCCAGCCCGCTGCATCTAGAAGCCTCAGGAGAAGCCGTTACTCCCATCGACGTGCCCAACGCGCCTAAGTTCTACGGCCTCACCACCGCTGATGGCACCCCCTACTGGAAAATTGCCCTGCTCCACGGTCGCGATGTGTTGGCAACCACGGTACAGCAGACCTGCATGCGCTACCGTGACCCAGCTACTGCCTGCCAGTTCTGCGCCATTGAAAAATCTCTCGATGCTGGCCGCACCATTGCCCGCAAAACTCCCCAGCAGCTCGCCGAGGTCGCCGAAGCCGCCGTGCGGCTCGACGGCGTTACCCACATGATTATGACGACGGGCACGCCCAATACCAGCGATCGCGGAGCCGCCTACCTCACTGAATGCGCCGCCGCCATTCGCCAGCGGGTGAATCTACCCATTCAGGCCCAGTGCGAACCCCCCGACGACTTTGCCTGGTTTAGCCGCATGAAAGCGGCAGGCATCGATAGCCTGGGCATGCACCTGGAAGCCGTAGACCCTGACGTGCGGGCCAAAATTATGCCCGGCAAAGCCGAAGTTCCCCTCACGGTTTACTACCAGGCCTTTGAGGCCGCAGTAAATGTATTTGGCTGGGGCCAGGTGAGCACCTACCTGCTGGCAGGCCTGGGCGACAGTTTGGAGACCTTAGTCGAGGCCAGCGATCGCCTGATTAACCTGGGCGTCTACCCCTTTGTCGTACCCTTTGTGCCCATCGGCGAAACGCCGCTAGCTCACCACCCCACTCCCAGCAGCGAGTTTATGTTCACCCTCTATCAGCACGTCGGTGCCCTGCTCAAGCAGTCGGGCCTGGCCTCGGCAGATATGAAGGCAGGCTGCGCCAAGTGCGGAGCCTGCTCGGCGCTATCGACCTTTGAGAGCTAATCCACCCCTGCCCAGTCGGGGATTAGCTGGACTTGTGAGATGCAAACATTCGCTTAACTAACCACTATCATGGCTCTCCATCGCTACAGCTTTGAACTGGCTAAAACTCCTGACGACCTCAAAGGCTATTTTTCGCTTCGGCAGGCTATTTTTTGCGAAGAACAAGGCCTCTTTGACCACGACGATGCCGACAATCTAGACAGCGTCGCCTACCCCATCGTCGCCATCGACCACGACGCTCAACCCCAAGATCGCATTGTTGGCGTGGTACGCATCTACGAAAAGTCACCCCGCCTCTGGTACGGCGGTCGCCTCGGCGTTCACCCCAACTACCGCCGCGTGGGCCGCATCGGCAAAGGGCTGATTCACAAGGCGGTGACCACCGCCAACACCTGGGGCTGCGATCGCTTCCTTGCCACCGTGCAGCAGCAAAACGTGCGCTTCTTCCAACGACTGCACTGGAACTCGCTGGAGGAGATGGTGCTCTGCGATCGCCCCCATCACCTTATGGAAGCTGATTTGGATCACTATCCCCCCGGCGATGAAGTGCGGCCTGAGTTGCCCTGGGCAGTGCGGCAGGTGTCGTGATGGGTAGGCGGGTGGATGGGTGGATGGGTGGATGGGTAGGTGGGTTGTAGAACAGTTGGGGCTTTGGGGTTAGAAGCCGCCCACCAGCCAATTTGCAGGACATAAGTTTAAACCGATGATCAGCCAGTCCTTTCCGTTGGGTCCAGGGCGGCGGAACGGCCCTGGTCGAAGGGGGTCTGGGGCCAGCGAAATGGCCCCAGCAGCAGATTTGGCTTTTACCACAGTCACCTCCGTCAGCCATCAATTTCAAGCTTCATCGGCCAGTGATCTGTTACTGCATTTAGGGCTTATTTGTTCTTGGCATTGCTTTCCTGCGGTGCATTGCGTCGCGAATGCACCCTAAAGTACTCAAACCTCTCTACTCACTCCCTCAATCATCTATGTCAGACGAGCTAACGCTGGAGAAACTGACTGCTGAACTGCGGCGATCGCTCGGCATCCTCCACAAACGCGACATCCAAACCGCCGCCGATCGCCTCGGTACCCACGCCCACGCCCTCAACCAAGCCCCCATTCTGCTCGGCGACGACTGCGCCGCCATCCCCGATGGCGATGGCTACCTGCTGCTAGCCGCCGAAGGCATGTGGCCCACCCTAGTCGAAACCGACCCCTGGTTTGCCGGGTGGTGCGCCGTCATGGTCAACGTCAGCGATATCTACGCCATGGGAGGCCGCCCCATCGCCGTGGTCGATACCGTGTGGAGCCAGTCACCCCAGCAAATAGCCCCTCTCTGGCAGGGCATGGTAGCCGCATCCCAGGCGTTTAACGTGCCCATTGTCGGTGGGCACACCAGCTGCCACAGCCCCTACGCAGCCCTGTCGGTCGCCATTCTAGGTCGTGCCAACAAGTTGATCACCAGTTTCAGCACCCAGCCAGGAGATGTGCTGCTGCACGTCACCGACATGCAGGGCAAAATGCACCCCCAGTACCCGTTCTGGAATGCCGCGACCGAGGCCAATCGCGATCGCCTGCGCCAAAACCTTGACCTGCTGCCCGCCCTAGCCGAATCAGGCCTCTGTGACACAGGCAAAGACATCAGCATGGGCGGCATTGTCGGCACCACGCTGATGCTGCTAGAGACCTCGGGCTGTGGGGCGGTGCTGGACTTGGGGGCGATCGCACCCCCGCCTGGCATCGATCTGACCCCCTGGCTGCTCAGCTTCCCCAGCTACGGCTACCTGCTCAGCGTGCGGCCCGAGGCCGTGGCCCAAATTCAACCCCAGTTTCACAGTCAAGGACTGGTATGTCAGCCCATCGGCACCATTACTGCTGGTCAAACCCTCACCCTTAAAATGGGCCATGCCTCCCATCGTTTTTGGGACTTCGCCACCGAAACCCTAACCGGGTTTGGGGGCGGCGACCAGTCAAGGCAAACCAATGACGCGCAATCTGCATAAGCTAGAAAGAGAGTATCGCTGGTTCCTTCGATTGCAAGGCTTTGTCCATGACCATTGCCGCCAAACTCCTAACCCTCGATGAGTTTTTAGAACTCCCTGAGACCAAGCCCGGCTCAGAATTCATCAACGGCAAAATCATTCAAAAGCCTATGCCCCAAGGCGAGCACAGCCGATCGCAAGGTAAACTCAGCACCGCCATTAACGCCGTGGCTGAACCGTCTCAAACAGCTTATGCATTCCCAGCGTTACGCTGCTCATTTGGAGGAGCCTCGATCATTCCAGACATAGCCGTTGTCCGCTGGCACAGGATTCCTCGCCAACCGTCTGGTCGCGTCTTAAATCGCTTCTCTATCCATCCCGATTGGTCGATTGAAATTCTATCGCCCGAACAAAGCCAGTCGCGGGTACTGAGCAATCTGCTTTACTGTGCTCAGCATGGTACCGAGCTGGGCTGGCTTGTCGATCCAGATGAAGAAATAGTGCTGATCATCTGGCCCGATCAACGAGTGCAATTTCTCGAAGGCGATGCGCTCCTGCCTGTGATTGAAGGTATTGAGCTATCGCTCACGGTATCTCAGCTCTTCGGCTGGTTAATCCTCTGATGGTCTCTCCTTTCAGGATTGCGCTGCTGACCTACTCCACTAAATTGCGGGGCAGCGTCGTGCATACGCTGGAGTTGGCCACTGCTCTAACCGAGTTAGGTCACGATGCCTGTGTCTACGCCCTCGACAAAGACGGTCAGGGGTTCGATCGCAAAATTCCGGCAAACGTTCAGCTCGTTCCCGCTCAGCCTCCTGTGGTTGGGCTGGCTCCTGAGCAGGCGATCGACGCTCTAATTCGCCAGCGCATTCAAGAATTTGTCGATTACTTTCTGGCCCGTCCAGAAGCCTACGACATCTATCACGCCCAGGATTGCATCGGGGCCAATGCGCTGGTGCAGCTGCGGCAACAAGGCCGGATATCTAACGTAGTGCGCACCGTCCACCACGTTGAAGACTACGCCAGCATTTACCTGCAGCAGTGTCAGGATAAGTCAATTCGGGATCCGGATTTGTGTCTGTGCGTAAGCGATCGCTGGCAGCAGGCCCTCCGCGACGACTATGGCATCAAGGCCCCTAGAGTTCTCAACGGCGTAAACCTGCGTCAGTTCTCCCAAAATTCCTCAGGCCGAGAGAACGCGATTAAAGCT
The DNA here is from genome assembly GCA_003017855.1 of filamentous cyanobacterium CCT1. Lineage (GTDB taxonomy): Bacteria > Cyanobacteriota > Cyanobacteriia > Phormidesmidales > Phormidesmidaceae > Nodosilinea. The sequence continues at coordinate 3,171 of PYER01000284.1, read as the reverse complement.
CGCTACGGCCTGACCGGGTCGCCCATCTACCTCACCGTGGGGGGCATCGAGCCGCGCAAAAATTCTATCCGCCTGCTGGAGGCATTTGCCCAGGTGCTGGCCCACTACCCCCAGGCGCAGCTGGTGATTGCGGGTGGGGCTACGCTGTTTGACTACGAACCCTACCGACGGTCGTTTTTTGCGCTGGCGACCGCTCTAGAGCAGGATCATGGGCCGCTCATCGGTAAATCGGTCATCCTACCGGGGGTGATCCCCGACGAGGATTTGCCCACTCTCTACCGCACCGCCGACGCGTTTTGTTTTCCGTCTACCAAAGAGGGCTGGGGGCTGGTAGTGCTGGAGGCGATCGCCTCAGGTCTGCCCGTGCTCACCGCTGATCAGCCGCCTTTCACCGAATTTCTCGCCCCTGACCAGGCGCTGCTGGTGAATCCTGATTCGGCTAGCGCGATCGCCCAGGCAATGGTAAAAAGCGTCAAGCCAGCGATCGCCCAAACGCTGGTCAAACAAAGCCGCCCTGTCCTGGCTCAGTACGCCTGGCCCCGGTCAGCCGCCCTCCATGTGCAGCACTATCGGCAGTTGCTCAACCCCTTGGACCAGCCGTGAGAGGGTCCACCAGAGCCATAAGCCGTTAGCGACGACCGACCCTACCGCCATTAAGGCTAGGATATGGCCTGTACGAGGTGACCCCACCGCTGCAAGCGGAATAATCTTGATCCAACGGAATTGTAAGGATCAGACTTTACCGGGACATCCAGCGCTGACCTGGTGACAGGTTAGTAGAACAGCACTGCTTAGGAATAGCCAATGTCTAAATCACAGGACAGCAGCGTCATTCTGTCCAAAGGCCAGGCCTCTCAGGGGTTAGGTACCTTTGGCGGCGTGTTTACCCCCTCGATACTGACTATCCTGGGGGTGATCATGTACCTGCGCTTCGGCTGGGTGGTGGGCCACGTGGGGCTGTGGCAAAGCCTGCTGATTGTGACGATTTCGACCTCCATTACGCTGCTGACCGGGCTGTCGATTTCGGCCATTGCTACCGATCAGGTGGTGCGGGCGGGCGGGGCCTACTACATGATCAGCCGCTCTCTCGGCATTGAGACCGGCGGGGCGGTGGGCATTCCGCTGTATCTGGCCCAGGCGTTTTCGGTGGCGCTGTACACCATTGGCTTTGCCGAAAGCCTGGTGCAGGTTTTTCCGATGCTGTCCCAAACTCTGGTGGCGCTAATCACCACGATTCTGGTCGCTGTTCTAGCCCTGAAATCGGCGGATATTGCCATCAAAGCTCAGTATTTCATCATGGCGGCCATTGTGCTGTCGCTGGGGTCGCTGCTGCTGGGTCACAGCGTTGAGCCTACGTCGCTACCCGCTAGTGAATCACCCGGAACAGTGGGGTTTTGGGCGGTGCTGGCGGTATTTTTTCCGGCGGTGACGGGCATTATGGCCGGGGTCAACATGTCGGGCGACTTGAAGGATCCGCAGCGATCGATTCCCGCCGGGACCCTGGCTGCCATTGGCGTTGGCTACATCATTTACATGGGCATTCCAATTCTGCTCAGCCAGTGGGCCGACCCGTTTACGCTGGTGGCCGAGCCCCTGGTTATGCGCCGCATGGCCCGCTGGGGCGACGTCATCTTGCTGGGCGTCTGGGGGGCTACTCTGTCAAGCGCGATCGGCAGCATTTTGGGTGCGCCCAGGGTGCTGCAAGCGCTGGCCCGCGACGGCATTTTGCCCGCCTGGCTGCGGTGGCTGGGGCGGGGCAACGGCCCCCTGGATGAACCCCGGTTGGGTACGTTGTTCACGCTGGGGATTGCCCTGGCGGCGGTCACGATTGGCGATTTGAACCTGATCGCGCCGGTGCTGACCATGTTTTTTTTGACCACCTACCTGGTGCTGAATGTTTCGGCGGGGCTGGAGACGTTTTTGCAGAGCCCTTCCTTTCGGCCCACCTTTAAGGTGCACTGGAGCCTTTCGCTGCTGGGGGCCGTGGGCTGTCTGGTGGTGATGTTTCTGATCAATGCGGTGGCGACGGTGATGGCCGCCGTGATTGTGCTGGGCATTTTTGTGTGGCTGCAGCGACGCGAGATGCAGGGGGCCTGGGGCGATGTGCGCAACGGGCTGTGGATGACCCTGGTGCGAACCAGCCTGTTTCAAATGCAGACCACCCCCGACGCCAAGAACTGGCGGCCCCATCTGCTGGTGTTTTCTGGTGCCCCCACCAAGCGCCCTCACCTGACCCACCTGGCCGTTGATCTGACCCACAACCGGGGTTTGATTACCCTGTCTAGCGTGCTGCCCTCTGGAGCCCGCAGCGCCAGCCAGCAAGAGGCCCTGACTTCCACGATCAAAGACTATCTCGACCGGCAGGGCATTAAGGCTTTTGTGCGGCTGGTCACGGCCCCCGATCCGTTTAGCGGCATGGAAAAACTGGTCGATGCCTACGGGATTGGACCGCTGGTACCCAATACCGTGCTGCTAGGTGATACCGAGGCCGAAAACACGCGCGATCGCTTTTGCCAGATGATCGCGACCTGCCACCAGGCGCGGCGTAACGTGCTGATTTTTCGCAGCCAGCCAGAGCACTACCCGACCGTTGGCGGGCCTAAACCAACCAGGCGGCGCATCGATGTCTGGTGGGGCGGCCTGCAGGCTAACGGCGGTCTGATGCTGATTTTGGCCTACCTGCTGCGCACCAGCGGGCGCTGGCGCAATGCGGATATTTACCTGAATCTCGTGGTGCCCAACGAGCCCGCCAAAGCAGCGGCTGAGCAAAACCTGGAGCAATTGGTCAAGAGCCTGCGGATTGGCGCTATTCCCAACGTGATCGTGGCCCGCGATCGCGCCTTTGACAACATCCTCAAAACCACCTCCCAAACCGCCGATCTGGTGTTTTTAGGCCTGGCCGCCCCAGAAGACAGCTTCACCGATTACTACCTCGATCTACAGCGGCGGACGTCAGCGCTGCCGGCGACGATTTTGGTGCTGGCTTCAGAAGATCTGGCGTTTGCCGAGGTGCTGCAAAAAGATGGGTAAAGGCTGGGGCAGGATGGCTGCCGTTCTGCGATCGCTGCCAAAGTACCCACCCGATCTCCGGTTGCCTGTTGCGACCGATGACATTTCTGCCCCTGCGGCGGGCTCCATCCGCTGAAATCCTCACTAGTATTGAGATAGGGG
>PYER01000283.1 GCA_003017855.1 filamentous cyanobacterium CCT1 | reverse complement strand
GTTCCCATGGCGTCGAGGGTGACGATGCAGCCGTTCAACGCCAGCACCTTGAGCAGTTCAGGAATCGCCGTAATTTCGTTCGATTTTTCGTCCACCTTAACTTGCCCCAGCACCAAGCGATTCTCGGCCGCCCAGGCGCTCACCATGTGAATGGCGCCTTTGCTCCGGCCTCGGTCATAGGAGCGCCGCAGGGTTTTGCCATCTACAGCGACGACCGTCCCAGCACTGAGTTGTGCCACGGTTTGAATCCAATTCAAAAAGCAGTCTTGGAACTGTTCGGGGTCGAGTTGGGCAAACAGCCGGCTAATCGTGTCATGGGATGGAATGCCGTTAGGCAACGCCAGAAAGGTTCTTAACCAGTCCACTTTGCTCTGGCCATAGGCCTCGATATCGACCCAAGTCTCTGCGCCACAGACCACCGCACAGATCGTCAAGGCCACCATATCCACCATGCGGTGCTCAATCAGATAGCCGGTACGTGGATCCTCTAGACCCTCAAAGTGGCTTAACAGTGAATCGGTCGGTGGCACTGAAGAAGACATGGATAGCCTTGATAACAAACCTATCCATTAGTATCCCTACTCGCCGAGTATGCGTTTGCCCTGAGGTATTGAAGCCGCGAATGGTGTTTTCTTCAAGGCGCAGGGTGAACTTGATGTGGCCATCGAAGTCTCCCTGGTCGTTGGCAAAAGCATAGGCCAGGATGTCGTACTCGGCACCGGCTATAACCCAATACAGAGCGTCGGGAGGAAGGTCTACCGACTGTTCGGGCCGGCGCTTGAAGTAGGTATTTTGCACGACCCGCAGCGTCTGAGGATGTTCATGTTCGACCTGGGGATAGACTACTTCACCATTGGCCAGGACCTGGGCGTGCCCCTCGTGGACAAACCAGGTATTAAAGCCGTCAATGTCCTGGTTATCTAGCGTGAATTTGATGTGGCCATTGAAGTCTCCTTCAGGGGTGCCGTAGGCGTAGGCGGCAAGGGGAAAGGCGTCACCTCGAGAGACGCGGTAGAGCTGATCGGAATTCAAGTCAACCGCCTGTTCGGGAGTGCGCTTGAAGTAGGTATCGCGGGTGATGCGCAGCTCAAACTGGGTATCGGGCTCATCGGTCGCCGGGGGCAGATAGACGACTTCTCCATCTCGCAAGACTCGAGCGTGGCCTTCATAGACATACCAGGTGTTGAGGTTTTGCAGCCAGTCTTCAGAATTGGCGATCGCAAACTTGATATGGCCATTGAAGCGCCTGCCCTCATCGGCGTAGGCGTAGGACTGTAGCTCTAAGGTTGTCCCCTTTGCCAGAGCCTGGGTTTCGTCGGGTCGCAGGTCAATAGCGAGCTTGGGCTGCAGCTTGGCCAGGGTGTTTTCGGTCACTTCAAGGATGAAAGCCATCGGGATTTGTCCAGGACTGCTCCAGGTGGTTCTGCTGATAAAGTAGACAACCCTCGAGGCACTGCCCTCTGTTGATGTGCAGAAAAAGCCATGAACCGATATTGTGGCAAGGCTTGCACCGGGAGTTGTGCACCTGAAACCACCAGTAGCGAAACTGCCAAAGCCTTTGGATGCCCGTTTGCCCGGGCATGACAGACCAGTCGTCCACCAAATCCATGAAGCTGCAAATTTGGGATGCACCTAGAGCGGTCGCACAAGACCCGCCTAAAAAGCGATCGCGCAAAACCGCTGCTCGGTCTCCAGCATCAGCCCGTACTCCAGTCCTTCGGTCACCGCCTGGTACGAGGCTTCGATAATGTTGGTCGAAACGCCCAGGGTGGTCCAGCGCTGGGTGCCGTTGCTCGACTCCACCAGCACTCGCGTTTTTGCCGCCGTGCCCGCGCCGCTGTCGATAATGCGCACCTTGTAGTCGGAGAGGTGAAAGTGCGCGATCGCCGGGTAGAAGTTCAGCAGCGCCTTGCGCAGCGCCGTATCCAGCGCCGCCACTGGCCCATTGCCCTCGGCGGCGGCGAGGATTTCTTCCTCACCTACCATGACTTTAATGGTGGCCAGCGACTGGCTGCTGTGGTCGCTGCCGTTGCCCTGGTGCTGGCAGTTGATGTAGAAGCCCTTGAGGTCAAAAAAGCGTGGGCGATCGCCCAGGGCTTCGCGCATGAGTAGCTCAAAGCTGGCCTCAGCGGCCTCAAACTGGTAGCCCTCGTGCTCCAGGGTTTTGAGTCGAGTGAGCAGCTGGCGCGAGGCAGGGTTGTGGCGGTCTAGCTCCAGGCCAAAGCTGCGGGCCAACGCCAGTACATTGCTCAGCCCCGCCTGCTCAGACACCACAATGCGGCGGCTGTTGCCTACGGCAGCCGGGTCGATGTGCTCGTAGGTTTTGGGCTCGCGCTCCACGGCGCTGACGTGGATGCCGCCCTTGTGGGCAAAGGCGGAGCGGCCCACGTAGGGCGCATGCTCATCGGGGGCCAGGTTCACCACTTCGCTGATAAAGCGGCTGGTCTCGGCCAGGGTTTCGAGCCCGGCAGGAGCAATGCAGGGGTAGCCCAGCTTGAGCTGCAGGTTAGGAATCAACGTGCAGAGGTTGGCGTTGCCGCAGCGCTCGCCGTAGCCGTTGATGGTGCCCTGGACCATGGTGGCCCCCGCTTCTACCGCTGCCATGGCGTTGGCTACCGCCGTGCCGCTGTCGTTGTGGGTGTGAATGCCGAGCTGGGGCCGTGGTTCTGGAAACTGCTGCAGCCAGGTATTGACGGCGGTCACAATTGCGCCGACCTCGTGAGGCAGGGTGCCGCCGTTAGTATCGCACAGCGCTAGCCACTCGGCCCCAGCTTTTACCGCTGCTTCAAGGGTTTCTAGGGCGTAGTTGGGGTTGGCTTTGTAGCCGTCGAACCAGTGCTCGGCGTCGTAGATCACCCGACGGCCCTGGCTGCGAAAGTAGCAAATGGTGTCGTCAATCATGGCCAGGTTTTCGGCCAGAGTGGTTTGCAGCCCGGTGGTGACGTGCAAATCCCAGGATTTGCCAAACAGCGTAATCCACTCGGTGCCAGCGGCCAGCACCGGCTGCAGCATGGGCTCCTCGGCTGCGACCTGGCCGGGGCGGCGGGTGGAGCAAAAGGCGGTAATCTTGGCCTGGGTGAGGGGCGTTTCTTTCAGCTGCCAGAAGAACTGTACGTCTTTGGGATTAGCCCCCGGCCAGCCGCCTTCGATAAAGGGTACGCCCAGGGCATCGAGCCGCCGCGCAATGCGGAGCTTGTCTTCAATGGAGAGGGCCAGCCCTTCCCGCTGCGCTCCATCTCTGAGCGTGGTGTCGTAGATGTGAATGGGGGGGCGCTGCTCAGCCATAGCCAATGACCTAAACGATTCAGTTATCTAGCGTAAGGCCTGGGCTGGGGCTGCTTGAGGGGAAGGGGGCGATCGCGTTATAAAACGTAGATATTCTTCGTCTGCCAGGAAATGCCATGCCCACCGTCACCGCCCAGGGAAAGACTATTCAGTGCGAGGCTGGGGCCAACCTGCGGCGGGTGTTGCTGGCCCACGGCGTCGATCTCTACAACGGTCAGGCCAAGGTGATCAACTGCCGTAGCCTCGGCACCTGCGGCACCTGCGCGGTAGCGATTCAGGGTGACGTTTCCGCCACTAATTGGAAAGACAACGCCCGCCGAGCACTGCCGCCCCACGACCCGACGCGCCCCCTGCGCCTGGCCTGTCAAACTCAAGTACTGGGCGACATCACTGTGACCAAGTACGACGGCTTTTGGGGGCAGGGCCAGACCCCAGTCTGGTAATGTCCTCTGAACTACTGATGGGTTTTGATCGCGTCCAGCATCTCGGTCTTGGTGCCATCTACGCTGCCGCCCTGAATGCTGACCCGGTAGCGCATGGGCGACAGGTAGCCCTGAATTTTGAGCTTTTGGCAGTTGAGATGGAGCTGGCTAAGGGCGACTTGGCGATCGCCGTCGAGCGTATCCAAATAGCCGCTAAAGCCCAAAAACGCCAGCCGGTAGAGCAACTGCTGACTAAACTGGCCCTCAAAGTAGCCGCCGTGGACGTCACGCTTGCCGGTGCCGTAGTCTAGCGTCAGCCAAAAATAGTCCCAGGGTTTGAGCGCCGACTTGCCCAGGGCGCGGGTCAAAATTCCAGTGGGCTGAGCTGAGCAAACATTGGTTTGCAGGTCAAACTTCAGGTCGGTGTAGTCGGTACAGTCGAAGTAGGTAAAGAAGTCGGCCACCGTGGCGCGACTGCTGTCGCGTCGCGACTGCACCTCAAACAGTTTGGCCAGCGTCACCACCCCCCGCGACTGAAACCGCTCGTAGGTCAAAAACAGATTGTCCATCACGCTCTGGTTTGTTTTAGCGATCGCCTCGCCCACCGGCATATCGACCGGAAAATCGCGATCGAGGGAGTCTAGGTTGACCAGGCCGTAGTCGTTCACGCTGCCCGTTTTGTTTTGCAGCGCCACATTGCCCAAGCGGTAGCCCCGCGCCTGGGTGCGGCTGGGAAAGGCAATGTAGTTAGCGGCGGTCGAAGCAATGCGCAGGGCAATATCGCCCTCGTTGCAGAATAGATACGACTCCGAAAACCGCCGCAGCGACGAGGCCAGAAAGTTGGCCCGGCTGGATACGATGGTTAGTACGGGAATGTCGGGCGAGGCGAGAATGAGGCGTTCCAGACGGTACACATCGCCCACATCGCTGGGGGGCTGTTTGTTGATCGATCGCGAGTCAAACACATCCGACAAAATGCGAATCACGTTCGTCACCACAAAGCCACCCATGCTGTGGCCAATAAAGCTGAGCTTGACCTTGTCGCGGCCGGTCTTTTTCCAGTACTCGCGCGCCTTGATCACCGCCTGCTGCTGCTCGTGCTCAGTAGCCGCCAGCGGAAACTGGCTGTTGGCCGTGCGCTGCACCACCGCCTGGTCAATCTGACGCAGCAGCTCGACCAGGTCTAGCACGCCAAAGTTGTCAGCCCGGTAGCTGTCGCGAAAATAGACGATCAGCCGCAGCACCAGCAGCGCCGACATCAGCAGCCCCAGCACCAAAAAGAGCGCCAGCACCAGGCTGAGCAAAAAACCGACCCACGAGGTTTCAAACAGCAGAAAAATCTCAAGAATCAGCAGGGCCAGGGCGCAAACGGCCCCGGTCAGCAGCAAATCTCGCGGCAGAGGCGGCAGCGCCCCCAGGGCCTCTATCACCTTTTTGGGCTTGGTGAGGGCCACATTTTCAGAGGGCCAGCGGTAGCCGACAAACACCTGGTTGGGGCTGCTGCCAATGGCCGGATCGTGGCGATTGACGTACTTAAAAATATTTCTGTACCAGGCCTGCACCCCATCTAGACTGGTGTTGTAGCCATGCACCGAAATTACCAGTTCGGCGCAGCGATCGGGAACCTCAGCCATCATGCGGCACAGGTGGTCGGCAATTTCGTTAATGCCCTGGATGGCCTGCTGCTGAATGCGATCGCTAGCTTCTTCGGCATCTTCAATGTTGGGCGGGGCACTACTCATAACAAAGTAGCCAGGCACCTTGCCCTCAGCACCGCTAGAGTCGTCTAGATCGACAATTTGGGCCAGGCTCTCGTCGACAAAGACAAACTTTTGAATGATAAACGGAAGCTGTTTCATAGATGCTCTAAAAAACCCAACAGGTCAGATTTCAAGAGCGTAGCCGACTCTTCCAGACAGTAGCGCCCTAAGTTCATGAAATGTAGAGCGATCGCGTCCCATCGTGCGCCAAGCTCTATTGCTATCCTCGAATTGGGTAGAGCCAAAATCGAACCCCAAGTTAGCCCAGGGTATCAGTGTCATAATGAAGGCCACACCGAATCTGCGGAGGATTCTGCCCCGATGGCTGAGACCAGCGGCTTCATCTCCGATCGCATCGTCTACCCCGACACCGATGGGCAACCGATGACCGAAAGCGATGCCACGCGCGATTACTTGATCTATTGCGTCGAGGTGCTGCGGCTGTACTTCAAAAGCCGCCCCAACGTCTATGTTTCCGGCAATTTGTTCATTTACTACGAAGAGGGCAATTCCAAAGCGGCTGTTTCGCCCGACGTATTTGTCATTTTTGGGGTCAGCCAGCGCCAGCGCCGCAGCTACAAAAGTTGGCAAGAAGGCGGCAAGCTGCCCAATTTCGTGCTCGAAATTACCTCCCGCACCACCAAGCGCCAGGACGAAGACGAGAAGCCCAGGCTGTACGCCAGCCTGGGGGTCGAAGAATACTTTCAGTACGACCCCACCGCCGACTATCTCAACCCCCAGCTGCGCGGGGCTCAGCTCATCGACGGTGCCTACCAACCGCTGCCTCTATCTACAACCCCTGAAGGGATCCCCTACATTCATAGCCAGGTGCTAGGGCTCGATTTGCAGTTGCACAATCCCTATCCGGCCCTGGGCCTTGCCCCGCTGCCTCGGGCGCTGCGCTTCTGTGATCCCGAAACCGGCACAAAACTGCTCAATCGCGAGGAAGTCGAACAGGTGCGCGAGGCCCTGCAACAAGAGAATGCGCTGATCCAGCAGGAGCGGGATGCGGTTCAGCAGGAGCGGGATGCAGCCCAGCAGGAACGAGATGCGGCTCAGCAGGAGCGGGATACGGCCCAGCGGCGAGCCGAGGCGCTGGCGGCTCGCCTGCGAGAGTTGGGTATTGATCCAGACTAAATACTGCTAAGCCCCCTGAGCTAGCACCGGCACCGATTGCAGCAGGGTTTGGGTGTAGGGGTGCTGAGGCGCTGCAAACAGCGTTTTGGTGGGAGCCAGTTCCACAATTTTGCCCTGCTGCATGACGGCAATGCGATCGCACATGAACCGCGCCACCCACAGGTCGTGGGTAATAAACAGGTAGGTGAGGTCAAACTCCTGCTTGAGGGCAATCATCAGCTCTAGCACCTGGGTTTGCACGGTGGCGTCAAGCATGCTGACGGGTTCGTCACAGATCACCAGCTTAGGCTTGGTGATTAGGGCGCGGGCGATTGCCACTCGCTGCTGCTGCCCCCCCGACAAATCGCCGGGGAAGCGATTGAAATAGTCGGCGGTGGGGTTGAGGCTGACCCGGGCCAGCATGTCGTGGGCCTGTTTTTCAGCCTCGGCGACGGTGGCGAGGCCGTGAATTAGCAGCGGGTCGGCAATGCTTCTGCCCACGCTCATCATCGGGTTGAGGCAGGCATGGGGATCTTGAAACACCATTTGCAGCTGTCGCCGCTGCTGCCGCATGGCCTGGCGCGACAGGGTGGTTAGCTCGGTACCATCGAACTCGACCTGGCCTGCCGTGGGTTTCACCAGTTGCAGAATAGTGCGCGACAGAGTGCTCTTGCCGCAGCCCGACTCGCCCACCAGCCCCACTACCTCGCCGGGATAAATCTCCAGCGATACCCCATCGACGGCCTTGATCACCTTCGATTGCTGGTTGCCCAACAGGCGGCCAATTGGGTTGGCCTCTAGAACGTAGTGCTGCTTAACCTCCGTCAGGCGCAGAATGGGGCCAGCGGCGGTGGCGGTGTAGACTAGCCCCTCGGCCTGCTGCATTTGCCGGGCCGACTCGACCAGCGATCGCGTGTAGTCGTCCTGCGGGTCTTGAAACACCGTGGCGGCGGTGCCCTCTTCAACCACGCGGCCCTCATACATGACGGCGACGCGATCGCAGTACTCGGCTACCAGCGACAGATCGTGGGAGATCAGCACCAGCGCCGTGCCCAGTTCGTCGCACAGCCGCGTCAGCTCATCGAGAATTTGGGCCGATACCGTTACATCCAGGCTGGTGGTGGGCTCATCGGCCACAATCAGCTGCGGCTCTAGAATCATTGCCAGGGCGATCGCCACCCGCTGGCGCATGCCGCCGCTAAACTCGTGGGGATACTGGCCAAACCGACTGGCGTGAATATTCACCTTTTCGAGCACCGCGATCGCCCGCTCTTTGGCCTCCGCCTTTGAAACCTCAGGTCGGTGCGCCCGCAGCGTCTCAACACAGTGGTCGCCAATCGTCATTAGCGGGTTGAGCCGCGTCATCGGGTCTTGAAACACCAGGGCGATCGCCTCGCCCCGAAACTGCCGCAGCCGCTGCGGGGTAAAGTCAAGCACCGACTCGCTGTTAAACCACACCCTGTCTCTTATACACATCT
>PYER01000282.1 GCA_003017855.1 filamentous cyanobacterium CCT1 | reverse complement strand
GGGCTGGAGGTGGGCAGTGCCCACCCTACGGTGCTGTGGGCGATCGCGGTTGTTTGAGATGTATCGCCGAGGCCGCGGCACTGGACCCAGGTATCGAGGGAGGGGGTGGCGGAACCGAGCACCAGGGGGCAGTTTTCTAATTCCGCTCGCCAGCGGGCTACGGTACGGGCGTGGTAGCAGGGGGGCACGTCTTGCTTGTAGCTGCTGTCGTGTTCTTCATCGAGAATGATCAGCCCCAGGTTGGGCAGGGGCATAAAAATGGCGGAACGAGTGCCCACAATCACCAGTGGTTTGGGGGGCCTGAGGCTCTGCCGCCAGGTGTCGTAGCGTTCGCCATCGGCCAGGCCGCTGTGGTAGACCAAAACCTGCGCTCCAAAGCGGCGACGAAAGCGATCGGTGAGCTGTGGGGTAAGGCCAATTTCGGGCACCAGCACAAGGGCCGACTGCCCTGTAGCCAGACGAGGGGCGATCGCCTGCAAATACACCTCTGTTTTGCCCGACCCGGTGACCCCATGCAGCAAAAACTGCCCTCCCTGCTGACACTTATTAATAGGATCGAGGGCCTGATTCTGGAGGGAGGTGAGCGGCTTGGGCTGGTCGGGCATGAGCGCTGGCCCAGCCTCGGCCCGCAGCTGCTCGCGGGGTTCAATCACCAGGCAGCCCGCCTGGGCCAACCGTTTGAGGGTGGGGCTGGTGGTCTGGCACAGCTGCAGAGCATCGCTGAGCCACAGATCGCCGCCCTGGCGACGTAGAGTAGCCACAATCTCTTGCTGGCGCGGGGTTAAATCGGAGGGGAGGGTGTCGCCACCCACCAGGGTCACCGCCTGACGTTTTTTAGCCTGGGGCGGCTGGGGTGGGGCCAGGTACGACTCGGCCCAGCCGAGCTGAATTAGCTGCTGCATGGTGCGGTAGCTGTGGCCGCGCCGCTGCAGGTAGAGCCAGGTGTAGTCGCTTGCGGGCGATCGCTGCAGATCATCTAATAGATCTTTCAGCCCTGTCGATGAGGAATTAGGCAGGGAATTGTTGGGGCGATCGCACCTCAGCCTCAACCGTCGCTGCGATTTAGCCAGCAGCCCCGGCGGCAGCGCCGTCTTGAGCACCTGTATGATCGGCACCTGGTAGTGGTGGGCCACTCGCTGCAGCAAGGCCCAGTAGGCAGGGGCAAAAAACCGCTGTTCGACCACGCCTTCTACCGGGCGAATTTGAGCGGGCACCAGGTTGGCGGGTGGGGTAGTAGAGAGGGAAAGCGCGATCGCCCCAATGCTCTGCTGGCGAAAGGGCACCGTTAAAATGTCGCCCACCTGCACCATCAGGCCAGCGGGCACTGCATAGGTATACTCCGCAGGCTGGCCGCCATAGTCCACCAAAACATTGACCCACTGTGGCTGGGTATTGCTCTCACCAAGGCCCACGCTTGCTACACCACCTATATCCACCTCTGCCAGTGTAAGAGCCAGCGCAGGAGGTTGATGGATTAGCACCTCAAAACGCATCGGTTTTCCACAGAAACTATGCTGTGGAAAACTTTTCCACCCTGTGGAAAACCTGGCCTGACAGGCTAACAAAAAAAGGCGTGGAGATTTCTACTGCCGCCAACAGCAACCTGCTCTACCAAAGGTCGTAAGCGATTATTCCTAGACTTCGATCAATGCTTAGGCAAAGTATCTGAGGATAGCAAAAATCCGTTAAGGTTTTCCTTATATTTTTAGTCCATTTTTTGATTTGGCTGCTACACTACGCAAGTTGCCAAAGAAATGTTACATTGCCTTGGAATTCACAAAAATATCCGTATTGTGGACTCACAAAATAACTCTAAGATCCAATTCCGGGATCAAGCGTTTTGTCAGGGGTTGCCATCGGCAGGGCAGCCCGAATATACATGCCCCAAATCTGCATGCTTCGACCTGTAGGTATACAGTTCTATTTACCCCATGACTACTACATATAACTCTGACAGAGACAGTTCTATTGCTTGGCCTGACGAATCTATAGATGGGTTCGACACCGACCTAAATCGGATGGCTGAAAAAGTCTCCGCTGCGGATAGTCAACTCGCCCCTGACCTCACCGCCTGGGACGAAGATAGGGAGGTGCTGGCTAAGTTTTCTCAGTCAGAGGCGATGTCAGAAATGGGGCTGTCGGGCTACAGCAAGACCCTGACTGATGATGCCGTCGGCGCTTTCTTTAAAGAGATGGCCCGCTATCCGCTGCTAAAACCTAGCGAAGAAATTGAGCTGGCTCGGCAGGTGCGGTTCCTATCTAAGGTCGAAACGGCCAGCGAAAAACTTCAGAAGGAGTTGGGGCGTAAACCCAACCGGCAAGAACTAGTAGAGAGATTAAAGGTCAGCGAAGCAGAGTTTACCCAAAAGCTGCACGAGGGCAGAACGGCTAAGCGCAGAATGATTCGATCTAATCTGCGGCTGGTGGTATCGATCGCGAAGCGTTATTTAAACCGTGGGGTCCCTTTTCTCGATCTAATTCAGGAGGGAGCGCTGGGGCTGAACCGGGCCACCGAAAAATTTGATCCCGACAAAGGCTATAAGTTTTCGACCTACGCCTACTGGTGGATTCGCCAGGGCATTACCCGCACGATTGCCAACGATGCCCGCACCATTCGCCTGCCGATCCACATTGTGGAAAAGCTGAACAAGCTCAAAAAAGCCCACCGCGATCTGCGCCGCGATTTGCAGCGCAACCCCAGCGAGCAAGAGCTGGCCGATGCTCTCGATGTATCGGTCGATCAGCTCAGGAGTTTACAGCAGGTGCGCAGGCGATCGCTCTCCCTCAACCACCGCGTCGGCAAAGGCGAAGACACCGAGCTAATGGAGTTGCTCGAGGACAGCAGCACCCAAACGCCGGAATCTAAAATCAGCGAAAATATGATGCGCCATGAGATTACCAGCGTGCTGGCCGAGGTGCTGACCGAGCGTGAGAAAGACATTATTACCCTGCGCTACGGCCTGGCCACGGGCGAGACCCACACCCTAGAAGAAGTAGGCGGCATCTTTAATCTGTCGCGGGAGCGGGTGCGCCAAATTCAAACCAAGGCTATGCGCAAGCTGCGGCGGCCCCAGGTCGCAGCCCGTCTCAAGGGCTGGCTTAAGTAGGGGCAAACGGTTGTTTGCCCTCCAGTCACCACAAACGGTTGTTTGCCCTCCAGTCACCGCAAACGGTTGTTTGCGCAGCACCTTTTCTCTCTATCAAATTTCTCTCCAGGATCCCCCCTGCCCCCCTTGTTAAGGGGGGTTTTAGTTGGTGTATGTGCAATCACTATTGCGGGGATTAAACGGTAAGTAAGTAGGTCTGATTATCTATAAGCCGCATTTCGACTCCGCTCAATGCTCGATCCGTCGCTGGGCGGAGGGTTGAGCGGAGTCATTCACGAAGTGTCTCTCGAAGGGAGAAAACCTGGAAACTTAAGCTGGGTTTAATTTGGCCCTCTTACTTACCAACAGGCCACTCGCCCCCCAAAACGCCTCTAAGTTATGGATGCCATTCACCTCACTAACATTCGCGCCTACGGCTACACGGGGGCGCTGCCCGAAGAAAATGTGCTGGGCCAGTGGTTTCAGGCCGATATTGTTCTGTACCTAGATTTAGCAGAGGCCACCCAGAGCGATCGCCTCGCCGACACCCACGACTACCGCACCGTAATCAACAGCACCCAACAGATTATCCGTGAGGCAAAGTTTGCGCTGATTGAGCGACTGGCGGGGGCGATCGCGTCCTCAGCCCTGGATTCCGACCCCCGTCTGCAGCGAGTTACCGTCAAAGTGACCAAGCTTACCCCACCCATTCCTGACTACACTGGCCAGGTCGCAGTCGAGATTAGCCGCGATAGAATTCAGTAGGGGCAAACGGTTGTTTGCCCTGAGCTGGTGGGGTGGTTGAATCCTGCTGGCGGCAAAGAATCTGGTGGGCAGTGCCCACCCTACGGTGGTTCATGACTTCTTCTACAACCCATTCGCGTCAGCAGCTCAGGGCCGAGCTAGAGCGCATGCCCGACTGGCTGCGCCGCCCGATTGGCAATGCCAGCGAAATTTCGGAGGTGCAGCGCATTGTCAAAGAGCGGCAGATTCACACTATTTGCGAAGAGGGCCGCTGCCCTAATCGGGGCGAATGCTACGCCAACCGCACCGCCACCTTTTTGCTGATGGGGTCGGTGTGCACCCGCGCCTGCTCGTTTTGCCAGGTCGAAAAAGGCCACGCACCGATGACCCTCGACCCCCACGAACCCGAGAAAGTGGCTGAGTCGGTGCGGCTGCTGGGCCTGCGCTACGTGGTGTTAACGTCGGTGGCGCGGGATGATTTACCTGACCACGGGGCCGGGTGGTTTGTTCAGGTGATGGAAACCATGCGCCAGGTGAACCCAGGAACCGAGATTGAAGTGCTGACCCCAGACTTCTGGGGCGGGACAACTCGCGACACTGGCCAAGCCGATCGCGTGCGAACCGTAGTGGCAGCTAAACCCGCCTGCTACAACCACAATCTAGAAACCGTGCGACGACTGCAAGACCCCGTACGGCGGGGGGCCAAGTACGATCGCTCCCTGCGAGTGCTCGCTCTGGTGAAGGAATGCGACCCTACCATCCCCACCAAGTCGGGGCTGATGGTGGGGCATGGCGAAACCGAGGCCGAGCTGATTGAAACGATGCAGGATTTACGCGCGGTAGGGTGCGATCGCATCACCCTGGGCCAGTATATGCGCCCCTCCCTCGATCACCGCCCGGTCGATCGCTACTGGACGCCAGCAGAATTTGATCGCCTGGGCGACATTGCCCGCGAACTGGGATTTGAGCACGTGCGCTCTGGCCCCCTGGTGCGCAGCTCGTACCATGCTGGAGAAGCACCGTGAGCCAGCCCTGGCGGTTGATTCCACCGCTGGAGGCGTCCGGTGCGGTGCAGATGGCGATCGACACCTGGCTGCTCGACCAGCATCAGCACCACGGTCACCCGCCCACCCTGCGGTTCTACACCTGGAACCCGGCGGCGATTTCGCTGGGGGTTAGCCAGCGGCGGCAGATACCGGAACACTGGCAAACCCTGAGCTGGCAGGGGCAGCCTGTGAATCTGGTGCAGCGATCAACCGGCGGGCGCGGCGTGCTGCACCAGGGCGATCTGACCTACACCCTGATTACATCTGCGGTTGAAGGTAGCCGAAGTCAGGTCTACCGCTTCCTCTGTCAATTCTTAATTGAGGGTTGGGCAAAGCTGGGCGTATCGCTAGAGTTTGGTCAACCCGATCGCAACTACAGCCGTTCACCCAACTGCTTTGCCCTGGCTACTAGCGCCGATCTGGTCGATTCTCAAGGTCACAAAGTTATTGGCAGCGCCCAGCTGCGGCGCGGTGCCTACTTATTACAGCATGGATCTATAAGTCTCGTTCCCGACCCAGAGCTGTGGCAGCAGGTGTTCCAAATACCAGAGCCACCGCCGAACCAGGCTCAGCTAGCGATGCAAAAGGGATTGACGTTATCCCAAGCGATCGCAGCGCTCACCCAGGCCGCCGCCTACTGTTTTGACGCACAGCTTATTACCCAGCCGCTCACTGCTCAGGAGTGGGGCGAAATTTACGCCCTTGTCAAAAAAAATGGCTCGGAGTGCCAGTGCTCCGACCCATCTGCCGTATCGTCTCGAAGCTAGCTCATGGCTGCTGAGCCGCGATCGTAGCCAGAGAAATCGTGGGGCATTTTGCCTTGAATGTGGCTTTCGTAGTGGGCCGCATCTTCTACAGGAATACCGACTTCAGCGGCTAGCCGCACCATCATGCCCTGTTCGCGTCGACGGCTGCGCTGGTGACGACGGATGAACAGGTTTCTGGCCAGATCAGGAATGCTGGTGGCCTGGGGGGTGGTAGTGGGCGCAGGTTCAACCGCCACGGTGGGGGTTGCCAGGCTAGCGGCAACAGCAGGAATTTCTACTGGAGCAACAGGCTTGGGGGCTTCGATACCGGCCCGGTAAGGCACGCCACGCCAGGATAAGTCTGCGGCGGGCTGAGCAGGCAATTCGGCCATAGCGCTAAAGACCGTAGGCACGCCACGATAGTGCCCTATGTCGGTGGTTTGGCTGAGCTTAGGAGCGGGGTTAGGTGTAGCGTCGTAGCTAATACCGCGATATGTGAGTTTCATAATGTCGCCTCCTAGAAGCGATGCGTAGTGAGGCGCGTTCCTTCGGGAGTGTCCCTACTTCCGTCTCTTGGCCAGGGTGCCTGAGGGGCTTGCACCTAAAGAACAGGCAAAGAGATGAACGATTTACTTTATGTTTGTATAATACGCTACGGTTTAGCTGGATTCTCAGCTTTTTGACAATTCTACATAGAGGGCAAAACCCAGCACCAGCCCATGAAAGTTTTTCATGTCAGCCATGACAGAATGCTTTTGTACTTTTTGCTACAGAAATTTATTCTGTAGTTGTGGGTGAAAAGCCCTTTCAACGCAACAGGAGATCTATCTATGAATACCAGCTATTGGCCAATTCACGGTTTCAGTTCCAGGGGCAGCCTGGCTACGCAACTCAAGGCTGTTTGGGAGACTTTACTGACCCGTCTGGATGCCACAACAGAACCTAAGGTGTGGAAATCTGCCGACGCCGCAGGCAAAACGCTGTGGAATGCCTACGATCCCATTACTCAAATGGCCATTGACCACGCCTCGGCTGACGAACTGCGCACCTGGCTGGAAGAGCTGCACTATCGCAACTAGCTGCACATTTATTTAATGGGCAAGCGCCAGACCTCTAACTATAGTCATAGCAATGTTGCGCTCCCCCCAAAGGACTGCTGCAACCCGGCCAACTTGGCCAGCCGCTTCGCTCAGCCGTTTCTAGGGGCTTGCTATGACTTCGGTACTCATTCAGGGTGGTCGCATTGTCACCGCCGTAGACGATTACGTGGGCGACATTCTGATTCAGGATGGCCGCATTGAGGCCATTGGCCGCCAGCTTTCGGTAGACAATGCCGATTGCCATGATGCTACTGGGCTGCTCGTATTGCCCGGCGGCATCGATGCCCACGTGCACATGGAAACCCCCATGGGCAACGACGTCTACACCTGCGACACGTTTGAAACGGGTACCCGCTCGGCAGCCTTTGGCGGCACCACCACGATTATTGACTTTGCTCAGCAGTTCCACGACGACAGCCCTAAGGCCGCGTTGGATAGACGTCTGGCGGCAGCCGAGCCCCAGTGCTGCGTTGACTACGCCTTCCACGTCATTCTCACCGACATCAACCCCGGCTCTTTGGCAGAGCTACCCGATTTAATCAATCAGGACGGGGTTTCGAGCTTTAAGCTCTACATGGCCTACCCCGGCGTGCTGATGGTCGACGACGCCGATATCTTTAGAACCATGCGCCGCACGGGCGATCACGGCGGCATGGTCAATCTCCATGCCGAGAATGGGGTGGTGATTCAGGCGCTGATCGAAGAGGCTCTGGAGCAGGGCAACACCTCGCCCAAGTACCACCAGCTCACCCGCCCCAGCCTAATGGAGGGGGAGGCGGCCCACCGGGTGATTCGCATTGCCGAGCTGGCGGAGGTGCCGGTGTACATTGTGCACCTGTCGGCCAAGGAGGCTTTAGAGGCAGTGGTGGAAGCGCGCGATCGCGGTATTCACGCCTTTGCCGAGACCTGCCCCCACTACCTATTTCTCGATGAGTCGGCCTACGACGCCCCCGGCTTTGAGGCCGCTAAGTACGTGATGACGCCGCCCCTGCGCAACCACGATTGCCAGCACGCCCTGTGGCGCGGCCTACAGTTCGACGATTTGCAGCTGGTGGCCACCGACCACTGCCCCTTCTGCATGAATGAGAACCCCCTGGGCATTCTCAAGTCGAAACAGTTTGGCCGCGACAACTTCAACCGCATCCCCAACGGTGCCCCTGGGGTAGAGCTGCGGCTCACCCTGCTCTACGACGGCGGGGTGCGGGCGGGGCGCATCAACCTGAATCGGTTTGTACAGCTCACCGCCACCGCCCCGGCCAAAATGTTTGGCCTGTTTCCCCGCAAGGGCACGATCGCCGTCGGCAGCGACGCCGACCTGGTGCTGTTTGACCCCAATGAAACCCACACCCTCAGCGCCAGCACCCACCACTCGCTGGTAGATTACTCGCTGTTTGAGGGGCGCGAGGTGACCGGCAAAGTCAAAAAGGTCTTTCTGCGCGGCCAGTGCATTGTGGATGGGGAAGAATGGCTAGGGCGATCGGGGATGGGGGAATATCTACCCC
>PYER01000281.1 GCA_003017855.1 filamentous cyanobacterium CCT1 | reverse complement strand
ACCCCAGACGTGCCGATGCTGAGGCTACCCCGGCCCAGACGCCGCTCAGAAATGCCAAGGCCGATTGCCGCTGCTGCATTGTCACCACCCCCTGCCACCACGGGCAGGCCTTCAGGCAGCCCGGTGCGATCGGCCATTTTCGGCTGCAGCCGTCCGACGATGGCCGTCGATTCGACCACGGTGGGAAACAGGTCGGGGCTCAGATCTAGCGCCGCCAGAATATCTTTGTCCCACTGGCGGCTGGCCAGGTTCAGGCAGCCAATACCGGAGGCGTCGGAGGGTTCGGTCGCCGCTGCCCCGGTCAGCACGTAGCCCAGGTAGTCTTTGGGCAGCAGAATTTGCTGCACCTGGTCGTAGGCCTGGGGTTCCTCACTGCGCAGCCAGACCAGTTTTGGCAATTGGAAGCCAGTAATCGCCGGGTTGCCGGTGCGCTGAATCAGCTCCTGACAGGGCACCGCCGCCTCGATCGCCTCAACCGCTTTGCCTGTGCGCTGGTCATTCCACAGAATCGCCGGGCGAATTACCTGGCCCGCTCCATCCAGCGGCACCATACCGTGCATCTGGCCCGAAAGCCCCAGGGCAAGCACATTCTGCCCGTCGAGCTGCCCCGCCACCGTCCTCAAGGCTTTCAAAGTGGCATCCACCCAATCGGATGGATGCTGCTCGGTCCAGCCGGGGTGCGGCGTCAGCAGAGGATAACTCTGGGTGGTCTGGGCCACCACCTGGCCCTGCATATTGACGGCGATCGCCCGCACTCCGCCTGTACCCAAATCCAAACCAATCACTACGTCCGCCAAGTCAATCTCTCCAATGCTTTGGTTGCCATTCTTGCTCTGTTAGCTTTGCTCAGCCAGCGATGGCTGCTTGGGGCCAGACATTTCGCTGGCGGCAGTGGGCTGTTCAATGGGTTCCCCGGTTGCCACAATCGGCTCATCCAGACGGCTTTCCTCCCAAGTGATCAGGCGCGCGCCGCCTTTGCGGGTGAAGTAGCTCCACAGCCACTGGATCATCACCACCAGCTTGTTGTCAAACTCAATCAGAAAGTAGATGTGAACAAAAATCCAGATCAGCCAGGCGGGGAGACCCGAGAGCTTGAACCGCCCCATGTTGACCACCGCTTCGTGATGGCCAATCACCGCCAGGCTGCCCGCATCGTCGTAGTGAAAGGCTGGTAAATCGCCGCCCCGCAGCCGCTGCCGAATTAGCTTGGCGACGTAGGCCCCCTGCTGCATGGCCACGGGTGCAACACCTGGCAGCGGCTGGTCGCCCTGGTGGGCAAAGTGGGCCAAATCGCCCACCACGAAAATGCTGGGCTGTCCCGGCAGGCTCAGGTCTGGGTTTACCATCACCCGGCCCGAGCGATCGAGCTGGGCACCGGCTCGGGCGGCCAGCACCTTGCCCATGGCCGAAGCCCTGACCCCGGCGGCCCAAAGAATGGTTTTGGCTCGAATTTGCTCGGTGCGATCGCCCTGGCGCACCGTCACCAGGTCGTCGTCAATGTCGGTCACCAGCGATTGAGTGTGCACCGTCACGCCCAGATCCTTCAGGGCCTCGGCAGCTTTAGCCGACAGCTTGGCGGGGTAGGGCGGCAGCACGCGATCGAGCCCTTCCAGCAGCAGAATGCGGGTTTCGGTGGTGTCGATGTGGTGAAACTCGTTCTTGAGCGTGTGGGAGGCCAGCTCGGCCAATGCTCCAGCTAGCTCCACACCCGTTGGCCCGCCGCCCACCACTACAAACGTCAGCCAGGCCCGCCGCCGCTCTGGGTCCGACTCTTTTTCAGCCGCTTCAAACGCGCCAAAAATTCGCTTGCGCATTTCCAGGGCGTCTTCAACGGTTTTGAGCCCCGGTGCGGCCTCGGCCCACTGGTCATGGCCAAAGTAGTGGTGGCTGACGCCCGTAGCCACAATCAGCGTGTCGTAGGGCAGAGTTGTGTGGTTCAGCGTTACCTGCTGCTGCTGGAGGTCAACATCAATCACCGTATCCATCAACACTTTGACGCGGCGATAGCGGCTGAGAATCGCTCGCAGGGGCGACGAAATATCCCCAGGCGACAGCTTGCCGGTTGCAACCTGGTAGAGCAGCGGCTGAAACAAGTGAAAGTTTCGTTTGTCAATTAACGTGACGTCAACCTGTTTAATCTTGCCTAACGCTTTAGCGGCGTAGAGCCCGCCAAACCCTCCCCCAATAATTACAACCCGGTGAGGATTGGTCTCAGTAGCGATGTCTTCCATGGACTTGACTCCATCTCAAATAGTCTCTGCTGAAGCCCGTTGAAGAAGTACCACAGTTCAACGATGGCTTCATTGCATGGCTTTGCTGCAGGGTGCGATCGCTTTATGGGTCAAACTTTTTCAGCCAATTTATGAATAAATATTGCTGGCCCTATCGACCAAAAAATACAGCGATCGCGCTGGGTCAAAAAAGTGGCGGCCTGAATTAAAGCGAACTAGCTTCAGTGTAAGTATTCCGGCGTAGCTTGTGGGTTATCTAGACTTTTTGTGACGCATTGAGGGCGGAAACGGCTCTCTGCAATCTGGCGTGAATCTGGAACATTCGCAGTGCCATCCTTGCGCCGTCAAGATGCTATCCACCGCAGGGCTTACATCTCGGCTAGCACCGATTGATAGACCTGATACGCCTCATCCCCAAAGCAGATGAATCTCACCTGATCGATCGCTAATGAATTTTTTAGCGCAGTACTGACATCAGCGATCGCAATCCGAGTCGCCCGCTCTAGCGGAAAGCCATAGACCCCGGTGCTAATGGCCGGAAACGCCAGCGTGCGAATGTCATACTCCAGGGCCAGGGCCAGGCTGTGGCGGTAGCAGCTCGCCAACAGATCATCTTCGTTGTGCTGCCCGCCGCGCCACACCGGCCCCACAGTGTGAATCACCCATTGCGCAGGTAGGTTGTAGCCTGGGGTAATTTTGGCCTGCCCCGTTGGGCAGCCGCCCAGCTGACGACAGGCGGCCAATAGCTCTGGCCCAGCAGCGCGGTGAATAGCCCCATCGACACCGCCGCCGCCCAGCAGCGATTCATTGGCGGCATTGGCGATCGCATCGACGTTTTGCCGGGTGATATCACCTCGAATCACGACCATGCGCTCTAGCGGCTCAGATTTGGACATGGGGTCGGCCTGCAAACAGGGGGCAGTTTCATCATGCACCACCGCTCCGGCATCGTGCTCCTAGATGCAGCTGGTGACCATTAAATAACCCCTGATGCAGAGCGCACCAGGGGCAGTTTGAGTATATAAAGTTCGCTATAGGTCGGCGGGAGTGGCTAACGCCACCCTTCAAATGCCTCAGACCAGCTCTGGTGAGTTTAGTTCCCCGACTGAGCGTGAAAATCCTGGGCCAGGAAAACGGTTGTAGCAGCGGGGGGATGATTTGGGGGATTGACCCGTCATTAGTAGTGAGATAGACCTGCTTACTTACTTACTCTTTGCCGAAAGGCACTTCAAAAGTGTACTCATCGCCATGCTCTAAAACCTGAATTTGGGTCTTTAACTGAGCTGCTTCTGCGGCCTTAAGAAAATTACTCAGAGGTGATTTCATGATGGTGTAATCGTTGAAGTGGATGGGAATTGCCACCCGTGGCGCAATCAGCTGGATGGCCTGAATTCCCTGCTCAGCATCCATCGTCAGCAAAACACCCAAAACTTTGGTGCCGCCCAGGTGAATGAGAGCCAGGTCAATACTGGGGTAGCGCTTAGGAATCTCTTCCAGGGGTTGATGCATCAGGGTATCGCCGCTGATGTAAAGACGAAAAGGAGGGCGATCGCCCGGCCGCTGAAACTCCAGCAAACTGCCGTTTACGCAGGGAAGTAGCGAGGCCAGAAAAGGTGGCCCATGTCGCCCCGGCATAGCCGTCAGCTGTAGATGAGAATCGCCTTTGACTAGGGTTCGCTGCTCCCAGTGGTGCAGCCCGTAGGTAGCCCTAAACCCTTTTTGAGCCAGTTTTCGGGCCGCCTCATGGGTGGTCAAAATAGGTAGATCTTTGTTTAACTTTTGCTCTACCACGCGATCGAAATGGTCTTCATGCATGTGGGACAGCAGCACAAAATCAATCGGCGGTAGCTCTTCCAACTCCATAGCTGGATTAGTTCTGCGGGCCGATCGCAGACCATAACCTAGGTGCACATGCTCGCCCTGATGCAAAAAGTTAGGATCGGTCAGAATAGTAAAGCCGCCGTAGCGAATGATGGTGGTAGCGTTACCGACGAAAAAGATCGATCCAGTTTGAAAATCTGGGGCTTGTCCATCGTCGGGCAACACGAGTTGAATAGCAGCCTTATCGGTAGCAGGCGGAGAATGTGTCATAAGCTCTGTTAAGCAATGCTGTTCTCGACAGCTTGGATTAATCCAGAGTCGGCTTATTTTTTCTTAAGAATGAAAACAGGCAAACACACTCTGAATGTTCTTGTTATAGTGGGTCTGATGCTCGTTTTTCTTACTCTATCTGTGGGTAAATCCACGAGGAATATACTCCCTTTGGATGACTGCAACAGCAAACCCATACAGATAGTCCTGACCTATAGTTAGACATACCTGTAACGCTTTGTTTAGCCAGTCGTTAACTCTGCGAGCAGACTATCAATTGAGTTTTGGTACATCAAGGGGATGCTCTAGCAACCTCACTATCTTACGTTTAGTTTCATCTGCTTTCTTAGCAAGTGATGAACAAATATAAAAATTGGGAAGCACCCGGAGAGATGCTTCCCAATTGTTGAGTCACTGAGAGTTAGATAACTAAGCCTTTCCTTGATTCTCGTGGAGCTTTTGCTCAATTAAAGGATCTTTCCAACCCGCTGGCTTTGCGTTATTTGCAGAGGAGGGTGCCTCTGGGGTCTTCTTTGCCGATGAAGTTGCGCTATTGGCAACATTCTTAGCTTTTTGAGACGTTTGATTGATGGTGTTTTTGATCGCAGGTCTTACATCATCATTAATCGTTCTCTTAGCAGAATCTGTGACCCCGCGAACGTCTGCTTCGTCGATTTTGCCCTGCACAGACTGGCTTACGCCGCGAACGTCTGCTTCATCAATTTTGCCTTGAATAGATTGACTCACACCGCGAACATCCGCTTCGTTAATCTTCTGCTTTGTAGACTCAGCTAGCCCTTTGACATCGGTTTCGTCAATCTTTGCTTTAACGCTATCAAGGGTATCTTCAACCTGATGAGTAACGTTTTCAGCTGCATGCTTAATGGAACCCGCCGCATTTTCTACTTGCTGGTCCATGCTTGTGGCTGCTTGATCACCAATGGCAGCACCTGCGATCGCGCCACCTACAGCGCCAATGGCTGCGCCCACTTTACCGGCGACCATTCTGCCAACTGCCGCACCTGCCACGCTGCCTCCGGTTGCGCCAACCGCTTTAGCTACGGTATGCTCACCGCTCTGATTTTTTTCAGTCTTCTCTGTCTGCTCAGATTGTCCAGCAGAGGAATTTGTGGCCTCGACTACGATTATTTCGTCAGGCTTTCTAGCTGGATATTGGTCATTACTTGCACTAGTCATAAGGCAAATTCTCCTGAGGGATAGCTTTCTTTTGTTAGTGTTTAAATTGTATCAATCAGGACCAAGTGATGCATCGTCTCAACGACTAGTCTTCTAGAAACTATTTCAGTCAATAGTTATAGGCTTCGCTATTGATTGAAATAAAAAAATAAGCCTGCCGCTCAGAAAACTTGAAACACTAGCGCACTAGCGATCTTTCATTTTGAACTTTGCACTTTGAACTCCGCACAGGGGCACTAGCTGAACTTGGTCAGCAGCTTCAACAGCGCCTTCGTGCGCGGCGTCAGCAGGGTGCGGCGATAGGCATCGGCGGCTTTCTTAATCGCCTCGGCCTGGGTGGGGTAGGGGTGAATGACGCCGCTAAGGGCGCTCAGCCCCTGCCCGGTGACGATCGCCAGCGTGATCTCGCTGATCATTTCCCCAGCGTGGCGAGCGACGATGGTAGCTCCCAAAATTTTGTCGGAGCCTTTGGGGTGCAGAATTTTCAAAAAGCCATCGCTCTCCCCATCGGCCAGGGCGCGATCGACCGATGAAAACGGGATTTCGATCGTGTCTGCTTCGATGCCCTGCTGCTTGGCCACGTGGGCGTACAGCCCCACGTGGGCAATTTCGGGGTCGGTGTAGGTGACCCAGGGCATGACCAGGCTGCTGAGCTTGCTGCGGCCCAGGCCAAAGGGGGCAAACAGGGCATTTTTGATCACAATCCGGGCGGCGGCATCGGCGGCGTGGGTAAATTTCCAGTCCATGCAGATGTCGCCAGCGGCAAAGATACGGGGGTTGGTGGTTTGCAGATGGTCGTTGACGACCACGCCCCGGCGGCGATCGTACTCGACTCCGACGGCTTCTAGGTTGAGGCCATCAACGTTGGGCACTCGTCCGGCCCCGACCAAGATTTCATCGACTTCTACGGTTTGAGTCCCTGCCGCATCGGTCTGGCTGTAGTGGAGCATTTTGCCCGTGGCGGTTGTCTCCACGCGCTCCAGCCTCGCCTCTAACAGCAGGTTGAGCCCTTCTTTGCGCAGCTGCTGCTGCACGATCGCGGCGGCATCGGCATCTTCGCGGTTGAGCAGGTGGCCGTGGTTGTGCAGCAGCGTGACCTCGCTGCCCAGGCGATGAAAGGCCTGCGCCAGCTCGCAGCCAATCGGGCCACCGCCAATCACCGCCAGGCGACGGGGCCGCTCGGTGAGCGAAAATACGGTTTCGTTAGTAAGAAATCCGGCCTCGGCCAGGCCCGGCACCTCAGGACGGCGGGCGCGGGCTCCGGTAGCAATCACAGCTTTTTTGAAGGGCAGGCGGCCATCGCCCACCTGCACCGTTTTGCTATCGATAAAGCGGGCCTCGCCCAAAAACACGTCGATGCCCAGATTGCTAAAGCGCTCCACCGAGTCGTGGTGGCTGATGTCGGCCCGAATTTGGCGCATGCGGTCCATGACGGCGGCAAAGTCAACCTCAATCTGCTCGGGTGGCTGAATGCCGAAGGGCGCTGCCTCGCGCATGTCGGCCACCACCCGCGACGAGCGAATCACGCATTTGGAGGGCACGCAGCCCACGTTCAGGCAGTCGCCCCCCATCAGGCTTTTTTCGACCAGGGCTACCTTCAGCCCCAGCCCCAGTCCCGCCGCCCCGGCGGCCACCACCAGCCCAGCGGTACCGGCCCCACTCACGACCAGGTCGTAGCGCTGGGCCGGAGTTGGGTTCACCCAGTCGGGGGGGTGCACGTAGGATTGCAGGGTTTGGTTGTAGCGGTTGAGCGGCTGCAGGGCGGGCTCAAGGTTGAGAGAATGGGCCGTCATGGTTGGGTCGAGAGAAAGGCGGGCGGTACGGTTAACGGTTTGCTCGTAGTGTAGGCCTAAACAGAGCAGGCGATCGCAGACCTCACCACTGCCCCAACCCTAAAGCCCCGGCCTGAGAATACCCTGAGGGTGAGCTGCGCGATCGCCTCAATCGTTGCCGCCCAGCATAGTGGCAATGGGCCGACTCGAACTGAACTCGTTGGCAAACAGCATCACGGCGGCGGTCATGGGTACGCCGATGAAGGCCCCGGGAATGCCCCACACCCAGCCCCAGAACACAATCGACAGCAGAGCGACAAACGGAGACAGCTTGAGGTACTTGCCCTGGAGCTTGGGGTCGACAAAATTGCCCAAAATCGTTTGAATTACTGCCAGACCCACCAGGGTTGCCGCACCAATGGCGGGGCCTTGAAACAGCGTGGCCACCAGCGCCGGCACGATCGCCGCAATAATCGACCCCAGCGTGGGAATAAAGTTGAGCACAAAGGCCAGCAGCCCCCACACAAAAGCCAGCCCCACTCCCAGCACCAGGCACCAGAGCGACGTCAGCAGGCCCGTAATCACGCTGGTAAAGGCGACCACCAAAAAGTAGCGGCGCAGCTTTTGTCCCATGCTCGACACGGCATGAATGATGTGGTCGCCGACCCCGTCGGGGAAGGCGCGCTGGGTGCGATCGCGGTACTTGCCCACCTCCAGCAGCAGCAGCGCCAAAAACGACGCCACCAAAATCAGCAGGCTCAGGGTGCCCAGCACCGACTGCACCCCGCCCACCGCTCGCTGCAAAACCTGCGAAATCGCTCCGTCTGACGGCTGCCCGCCCGTGGGCAGCCCGTGGTTACTCAACCAGGTTTGAGCCGATTGGGCCAGCGACTGCAGGCGATCGCCATACTGCGGCAGCTTGGGCGCCACCTGCTC
>PYER01000280.1 GCA_003017855.1 filamentous cyanobacterium CCT1 | reverse complement strand
CACCGGCAGTCCCAGGGGGTGCACATCCACCCGCACGATAAAGCTGGCCCCGGTACCGGCGGCGCCATTGTCGATGACATCTCGAATCACCGGCGGCGACACCGCCACCCGATAATCCTTTAGCCGCCAGAGAAAAATGGCCAGGTTGGGCAGGTTGTAGCGCACCGCGTCGAAGCCCTCTGGGGCGGGGGGCTTGACATCCACCGGGTGGCCAAAGGGGTCGAAGGGGGTATTCACCAGGCTGAGCATGGCCGGGTCGCGCAGGGTGACGGTGCCGCCCCAGATCGGCGTAAAACGGTTGGGGGTAAAGGGATTCGGGGTAGAGCGGGGAAGTGAGGGTAGACCGTAGGGCGGGGCGCCGCCC
This sequence comes from filamentous cyanobacterium CCT1, assembly GCA_003017855.1. GTDB lineage: Bacteria > Cyanobacteriota > Cyanobacteriia > Phormidesmidales > Phormidesmidaceae > Nodosilinea. The sequence goes on along the minus strand of PYER01000280.1, from coordinate 7,901 downwards.
GTGTCGGGGCGCTGGTGGTTGAGGTGCTGGTTCCAGAGGAGGTTTTCGCGCAGCTCAACCCCGTGAACGCCCCAGCCGGTGAGGGTGTGGGTGAGCCGTTCGATCGCCCCCAGAGTGCCTTTGCCCTGCCGCGCGGCGACCGTACCCGCCACATCGGCGCGCAGGGTGCGGGCATCGCCCTTGAGGTGGCTCACCCCCAGCCGATCGCCGATGTAGGGAATCACCCACTCGTCGCAGGTGTCGATGAAAAAGTCGTGGTAGAGGGCCTCAATATTGGCGTGAATGTCGCCAAACACGGCCTCAACGGCGGCCAGGTAGTGCTGGAGCTGCCCCGGCGGGTCTTGCTCGGCGTCGCGCACGTGGTAGATCTGCGGCAGGCGATCGTACAGGGGCACTCGCTTAGGACGGTTTGCATCGACCATGTCAACAGTCCTCCTGGGGGGCGGCGACAAACTGAATTTGCAGGTGCTGGGGCAGCAGGGTCAGCACCTGACCGGGGCCGCAGGGCACGACGGCGAGGTCTTTTTCTACGGTGGGGTAGGGCAGCGCGGCGGGGTCGTCGGTGGGTGGAAACCAGCCCAGGGCCTCGACTCGGGTCCAGACCACGCCTGCGACGTTTTGAACCGTGGCCTCGATGCGGGTGGCGTACTCGGGCTGGGCAAAGGGGCGATCGCCCAGGCCCAGCAGCCCTTTGCCATCGCTCACGCCCAGCGCTGACTGAATTGCCTGGGTGAGTAGATCCTGGCGAAAGGCGGGGTGCGGGCTGACCGCCAGCCGCAGGTAGAGGTAGCGCACCTGGCCCTGCTTCACCAGCACTGGAAATCGCTGCGGGCCGCGACAGCGGTTGGCGGTGGCAAGCACGCCGCGCACGGTTTCAAACTCGCTCTCGCGCCCGGTTGCCATCAGCACGGTGAGCACCACCGAGGGCAGGCTGTCGACCAGCTGCCAGGCGGCGATCGCCTTGGAAATGCCCGCGATCGCGATCGCCTCGGTTTCAAAATCCTGCAGGCTCACCAGCCGACCCAGGCTCTGAATTTTGCCGGGGGCTGCCACCTTAGCGTTGTCGCCGCTCTCGGGTTCGGTGCCGCCGCTGGCCACCCCCGGCAGCCAGAGCTGATCGAGCCCGGCCAGGCGATCGCTGGCCTGCACCCTGGTGTCGGGCTTGAGGGCACCGTAGGCTCCGGTGCCGGTGCGGTAAAGGGCCTTGATATTCTTCGCTCCCGAGGGCAGCCGCGCCCCGGTTTTGCCGTCGCCAAACTGCACCCAGCTCTCGCCGTTGGCGTCTTCGCGCACGATGTAGACCTCGGCTTTAGGGTCTTGACCAAAGAAGGAGGGCACCTGGGTCCAGCGGCGATCGCTGACAAATACTTCCAGCTCCGGCACCTCGGGGGGCGTCGCGCTGGTGTCGGGCAGGTAGGTGAGCGGGGCCTTGGGCAGCTTGAAGGTTTGAAAGCTCTGGCGGCTGTCGCCGTTGCCCAGCACCGCCTCTTTTTCGCGCTTGCCCTGGGTGGCCTCGACCAGGTTGCCGTAGACGGTGACGCGCGGCGTTTGCTCATCAAAATCTTCCTGCACAAACGACCCCAGCTGGCTCAGGGTAAGGGGCCACAGCCAGGGGTGGAGGCGATCTCTGCCGGAGAGAGAGAGGGATTTGGTGGTCACCTGCACGGGCAGGGTTTCGCCATCGTCGCGGCGCAGCAGCAGGGCGCGATCGAGCAGGGCGCGTGCCTGGTCGTAGGTGCCCCAGTAGTTGAGGGTGCGATCGGGCAGAGGGCCATCGGCCCAGGCGCTGGGAGCACGCAGGGTCAGTTCAGCACTGGTCGTTTCGTGAAGCTGAACGTGACGAATATCGATCTCACGCTCCGCCAGATTGCCGCCAACTTCCTTCAGCAGCTTGCAGGCGGTGAAGCCAGAATCCAGCCGTACGACCGTGGTAGAGCCGCTTAAATTCCCCCATTTGAGTGAATTGACGCGCACTTGCTGAATGGCTTCGGCAAAGGCGGTTTGCCCCGCGCCAAAGGGAGCCTGCACGACCAGGGCATTGCCCGTAGCCAGGTCATCGACCTCCTGATCGAGGGGGAGTTCGTCGGCCTTTAGGGTTGAGTAGTAAAGCGCCTGGGATGCAGTCGGTGCGTCGTCTACGCAGGATTTGCGCGCAAAGCGGGTGGCCGTCTGCGTTACCACCTGGGTGGCCGGGCCGCGCCGGGGCACAATGGTTTGCACCCGCGTGAGCTGGGCCGGGGCATTATGGCCAAAGTGGCGAAAGCTGCGCCCGATGCGGTAAGCCTTGACGCTGCTCCCCCGACTGTAGGTGAGCGTGCCCTTAAATTCAACAATCAGGCGATCGCGCAGGTGCTCCACCTTCGACACCACCAGCATCTCGGACTGGTTGCTCAGCAAAACGAGGCGATCGCCCTTTTGCAGATCCAGCCCCTGCAAACTGGCCACATCGCCCTTGCCTTCCACCTTCGAAATCTCCAGGCGGTTGCCCCCGGCCTTGATGGACTGGGCAGACTTGCGCGGGCGGTACAGGTGAAACTCTGACAGGTGCGGGTGGGCCGTGGCGGCAGCGACGGTCTGAAATTCCGCGACGTTGGGCAGCCCTTCCACCTGGGCCTTGAGGCCAAACCCGGCGGGAATGGTGATTGGCTGGTCGCCCTTGAGGCCGACGGCGAAGGTGGCGCGGCCCCCCAGCCCCGGCGACAGCAGGTAGCCGGTCAGCCGCACCAGGTCGGCAATGCTCTCGCGCCACTGGGCGGTGCGCAAAAAGGCCTCGTTGGCGTAGAGCGTCTGGTAAAAGGTGAGAATGTCGCCCAGAATGGCGGCCCCCTCCAGCAGGGCGATGCCGGGGTCGTCAGCCTCGCGGTGGGTCCAGGTCTGCAGCACCGGGTCGGCGTCGATCTGGCGCAGCAGGGCGGCGCGGATGTCGGCGTAGGTGCCGATGCGGTAGTCGATCTGGCCCAGGCCGGGGCGGTTGAACAGCCGTTTAGGGAAGGCCAGCGGCTCGGTGCAGTCGTTGCGGCAGGGGTCGGTCATTGGCGGCCTCCTCGAAGGTCGAATGCGATCGCCCCCGTTTCCATGCGGTCGGGGTCATTGCGCACCTGAATAATCTCGTTGGGCCGCAGGGCGGTGACGACCTCAGTGCCCGGTGTGGCCTCGTTCCAGCGCCTGAGGCTGATTGAAATCACGTGCTCGACCCCCGGCACCGCCTGCACCCGTCCAGCGATCTGGCTGGCGTAGAGGGGCTGGCCAAAGGTCCACCGGTCAGGGTGAAAGAAACCCAGCCGACCGTCGGGGGTGTACCCTTCCGAAAATTCCTGCTCCAGCACAAAGCGAACGTCTTCGGGCCAGTAGCTGGGGTGAATACAGAGAGCCACCCGGATATCTAAGGGCACAAACCGGGGCGGGCGAATCTCCAGGTCCTCGCCAATCAGGCGCACGGCGTCGAGGTGGCGGGCCAGTTTCTCCCGCAGGGCGTCATCCAGCTCTGTCGTGCCCACCGGGTCAATGGCAATCTGCACCGTGCGCCAGCTGCCCGTCCAGGCATAGCGGGCCGCCGCCTGTGAAACCTCCTCCAGCTCCTCGGCCCGCTGAACGTAGTCTTTGAGCGTCACCGCCCGGTGCTGGCGGAAGCGGTAGGCTTCGGGAGCGCGGCGAATCACCTCGGCGACAGGCTCGGGGGCGCGGCCATCCACCACGTCGAAGGGGTTCCAGCAGGCCAAAATTTCGGGGTAGGTGCCGCTGTTGAAGAACTGCAGCTGGTCGTAGCCAATGTTGCCCGCCAGACCCAGCCCCACCTGGTAGCGGCAGACGACCTGGGCGTTTTCGGGCAAAGCTCTCCCGTTGGTGCCGTTGCCAAACCGCAGCAGGCTCTGGCCCAGCTCATCGGTTTCGACCACAAAGCGATCGCCATTTTCTGAGCTGTCGTCGCTGTAGACCAGGGTGATGGCCTCCTCCCAGCGATCGGGCACCCTCTCTGTGACTACCTCTACCTCCAGGGTAGAGATGGGCGGGATTTCGCCCCCTGGCGGCGTGTTCTGGTAAGCCAGAGGTTCGGCGGGCAGTCGGCAGATCGTGCCCCAGCGATCGGTGCGCTCAAAGTAGAATCGCCCCTCTACCAGAGGCTCCACCGGCTCCTCAAACACAATCTCGCGGGGCCTGCCGTGGTAGACCGGCACCAGGTTGCCGTGAAACAGCGACACATGCTCCGTGGCGCCGTCAGGGCAATCGACGGTGAAGCAGTAGTTGAATTTCAGAGCGTCCTGCTGCCGCCAGTGCACCTCCACGTACCAGACGCTGCGGGTTGGGTCTTCTTTGGCCGTGGCCCCCTGCTCCCTCGGCAGCAGCCGCAGCAGCTGCCGCTTGTTGGGGTTGCGGCCCGCCACTTCCCCGGTGGCCGGGTTCAGCCGCTCCTGAATCAGCAGGGTGGTGATGGCTCCGGAGCGAATCAGGGCTTCCACCTGACGGGCCGAGGCCTCGTCGGTGATGGGGCTGTAGGGGCCACCGGGGCCGCCCGCCAGCAGCAGCAGATCGGCGGTGGTGCTGCCCGCCGCCAGAGCCGGAATCGCGCCATCCCAGGTGTAGAGGCTCAGGTGGTTGAGCAGGCTGTCGAGGGGCTGTGGCTGCGCCAGCGGGCGACGGCTCATAAACACCACCGCCGCCGGGTCGTCAAAGTCGGCTGGGCCAGCCCAGGTCAGCAGGGGTAGAGCGCGATCGCCCCCCAGCAGGTCGGGCTTGGGCAGCTCAACGCTGGTGCCAGCCGCCAAAATCATCGCCAGCCAGGTGCTGGCCTGGTTGCCCTCGTGGACGTAGTAGTTGACCAGGCGGGCGTGGCGGGCTAGCGAAACCCGCTTGCGCAGTCTGCCCCAAAAGGCCTCGCCCATCACCCGGTCCTGAAAGTCGCTCAGCTCATCGGCGGCGGCGCTGAACAGGCTGAGCAGCACCTGGTCGAGGTCGGCCTCACTGGTGGGCTGCCAGCCCGGCACCCGCTGGGCGATCGCCGCCATCAGAGTGTGGCGAAAGCTGTCGTAGTCCTTGGCCAGGTAGTCGATCGCCGGATTCTCTGGCGGCGCCGGGGCCGGGTCCCACTCGGGGGCGCAGTTGTTGGTGAAGCAGCCGGGACGAAACTTAAAGGGCAGCTCGCTAAAGATGGGGTCGATATTTTCGCGATTGAGGCTGAGGGTGTAGGTGGAGTAGTCACCAATCGGGGTGACGGTCAGGTCGAGCACGTTCGGCGCGCTGGTGGCCACCACATTCACCACCTGCACCTCGCCCGCCAGCTTTCCGCCTCGAATCCGCTGGCCACCCGTGATAGTGAAAAACTGTCGCGCTAGGGCTGGGTTGGCGGCCACATCCGCCACAATCGCCGCCAGTTCCTGATTGTTAAAAAAGTGCACCAGCAGGTGGGCCTCGATGGGGGCGCCCGCTGGCGTCAGCTCCACCAGCACCAGCTCCATGCCGTTAAAGCTGCCTAGATCTAGATCTCTGGCCCGATCCCGCAGCGCTTCCAAGTTGAGAATGGCCATCGCTAACCTCCCTGCCGCTCAAAGCGAATCCGGCGCTGGTCGGGAGTGCCCGCCACCCGGTAGCGCAGCTCGACGGTAATGGTCGCGTTGTTGCTCTCCACAACCAGCTCCTCGGGTGTCACCCGCTGCCCCAGCCAGCGCGACAGGGCCGCACTCAGGCTGGCCTTGGCCGCCGCCGCCGTAATCTCGCCAGCGTGCTCAAACACCAGCCGCCGCACCCCGGCCCCAAACTCCGGCAGGTAGAGCCGCTCGCCCGGATTGGTTAACACCAGCTGAATCAGCTCGTCGCGCACGTGCTGCTCCAGACTGGTGACCTGGGCGGTGCGCCCGTCGGCCCCAATCCGAAAGGGAAATGCGAGGTGTCGGCCATCGGGAGGAATCATCGGGAGTCTGCCTTGGGTTGGGTGTTGACAATCACGGCTACGCCCTGAACGGCGTTTTCGGCGCTGTAGCACTGGCCCAGGCTGGTCTTGACCAGGCCGGGGGTGCCGTTAATGTCGCTCTGGCCCGCGCCCGCCGTCCACTCAATCCGCACGCAGGGCGAATATTTGGGGCCAATGGTAAAGGGGCAGCCCACCACTGGGTGCACATCCGTTTCGAGCAGCACCGGTGCGCCCGCCGCCAGCACCCCCGAGTTGGCGGTCAGCAAAATCGCCTGCCCGCCGTGGGGGCACATAACGGTACTGGCGGTGGTGAGGTAACTGGGCATTAGCGCACCTGGAATGCTCCGTTGTTGACATTGACGCCGCTGGCGGAGAGCACCACCTGGGTAGACCCGATTTTGAGGGTGATGTCGCTGCTGGTCAGGGTTAGCTCGGCCCCGCCCGCGTGGAGTAGCTGCACCTGGTTGTTGCGGTCATCGAGCACCAGCTTGTGGCCGCCGCTGGTGACCAGGGCGCGGGTTTCGGTGCCGCCGGGGTCGGGTAGCTCGCCCCTGGCCCACCAGCACCCCGTCCAGATCGGGCGCGAGATATCTCCGGCCTCAAACTCGATCCACACGCCGTCGCCCACCTCGGGCAGCAGCACCAGGCCGTGGCTGGGGCCAGCAAAGGGCACTGAGGGCCAGGCCCAGGGCGAGTCTTCGTCGCCGTAGACCTCGGGCACCTGGGCCACCAGCCGCCCCACGCCCTCGGGATCATCCACGTCGCGCACCAGGCCGCGATACTTGCCGAAGTAGCGCGATCGCTGAAACTCCGAGAGTTCCACCACCATCTGTTCGTAGTCCGAGGTCATCATCAAAAAATCGCTCCCGCTAGATCGCTAAAGCTGGCTGTGGCCCCCTGCGATCGCGCATTGCGCCGCAGGGTAAAGCTCTGGGAATATTCCGTGCGCGACAGGCTGTGGGTGACCTGGGCAATCAGGTAGTTGCCGCTGCGCTCCTCGTCGACCCCCTCCACCGTGACCACCTGGTAGGGCACCAGCACCGCCCGGTAGTAGTGCCCCAGCACAGTGCCCGTCACCTCCGAGGCGTAGCTGGCCCGCTCGGCCTCCGCCGCCACCGCCTGGTCGAGATCTACCGCATCGCCAAACCGGGGCGGCAAAATCTGGGCCGCCGGGCTGGTCTCATCGCCCAGGGAGGGCTCGGGGCCGAGGCGATCGAGGCTGGCCGGATCGGCAGTGCGCTGGGTGACGGTTTTGTCGAACAGGCTGAGGGCGTAGGCGGTCACCTGGGCCGGACGCTGGCCGTCGTCGCGGGGCGAGAAGCTGGCCAGGTTGCGCTCCGGCCCCGTCAGCGTCAGCACCGGCAAATCCCCCGGCTCGGTCGAAAACGGCTTGAAGCAGCCCACGCTCTCCCCCGGTGATTCTCCTGGCAGCACGTAGGCATGCATGCCCTGCCGCCGCGCCAGCGATCGCAGCAGCTGCATCGCCGTCCCCCGCTGCACCACCTGAATTTCGCCCGATCGCGTCGGCGCAGGCGTCGTCTCAATCTCTGTGGTGGCGATCTGAGGAATATCAAACAGCTCCCCGGCAATCTCGTGGTCTAACAGCTCGTCAAAGCGAAAGATGCGGTCTTCCCGGTTGAGCCACACGCTATCGTCCTGCACCACCACCGTCCTCATGCTCTGGCCCGGTTCGGTTTCTTGATCGTCATCGCGATCGACAATCGGTCCGTCGATCAGCGGCACAAAGCCGCGATCGCCCACCCGCAGCTCAATTCGCACGGGCGTAAACAGAGTAAACACATCCTCGGCTCCCACCGTCCACTGCCCCTGGTCATCGGTGCCGATCGGAACCTGCAACCGCGCTTCCCAGGCCATATCCACCGCCTGCTCCACGGTGATCTCCTCCACCAGGTCAAGCTGCTCGCGGGTGGCGGGGGTGTTGTTGATGTAGAGGCGGTATTCGATCATGGCGGAGGGAGGTGGATGGGTGGATGGG
>PYER01000028.1 GCA_003017855.1 filamentous cyanobacterium CCT1 | reverse complement strand
GCGATGGTGTGGGGCCGCTGGGGGCAGGTGGTGGCGATCGCTCGCTACCGCTACCTGCGGGCTGAGGGCAAGGGGGCGTTGCACCGGGAACATATGCGATCGCCCCAGGACTGGCTGCTAGGCCTGGGGCTGGCCCTGGCGCTGCACGGCCTGTGGGGATGGCACAGTCCAGACCATCTCCTACTTATCGGCATTAGCGGCGGCGGCGGACTCATCCTTGCCCTAGCGACAGGGGCCTGGCTCAATCGCTGCCTGGGGGGGCACACGGGCGATACCTACGGCGCCACGGTCGAGTGGACCGAAACCCTGCTGCTGTGTCTGGCTACGCTGGCCTAAGCCGAACGTTCCTCGCGACGCTCAACGTGCTCTCTAACTCTTCCTTTAGACGGAGAAACGCTGGCCAGAGAAACCAATTGCTGCCCTACTTCGTACTGAGGGTGGTACTGGGTTAGCCCGTCTAGCAAGATGCCTCTAATCGCGCCTCTGTGGCAGCCGACTTAGAGCTTTACAGGCCCCTCGGCCATAGGATTTGATTCGGTTGCGACATCGTTAGGCTGAGCCTTAAATGGCTGAGCCGCACATTGTACTGGCGCTGTGCCGGGCAGCCCGCGCTGCTCCTGAACCTTTGCTAGATAGGCCACCACAGCACCGCGAGATTGCTCAAGGCAATTGAAAGCCCAATCAACGTTTCGATGCTGTGTCTACAAACAAGGACATCTATGCAACGTCTTATTGCTCTGACTGACAACAACTCGCTGATCTCTATTGACCCCGAAGACCTCAGTGCGGTGACATCGACCCCCGTCACCGGCATTGACGGCACCCTGATTGGCATTGACATCCGCCCGGCCAATGGATTGATCTACGGCCTCACCACGGCGAACCAGCTCTATACCCTCAACCCCGACGGGTTTAGCTCTGGCGATTTCAGCGGTCGGTTTACACTCACCAAAGATGAAGCCGCCGGGCTGCTCAACGATGGCATTTACCTCAACCTGCACACCGCTGCCTTTGAGGGCGGCGAACTGCGCGGGCAGCTCGATGTTCAACCAGAAAACGATATCGTTACCTTTGGCCTGCCCCTGGAGGAATCCCAGGAAGTCGGCGCTAAGGCCCCGCCGCCAGACGGCCCCGCCATGGGCAGCTTCGATGTGGTCTACGACGACGCCTCCAACACCCTGCGGATCAGCGGCACCTTTAGCGATTTAACCGCCGAGCTCATGCCCGTTGGCGACATTGATGTCGAAGGCAACCCCCAGAGTTCTATTCATCTCCATCGCGGGGTGGCAGGTGAAAATGGCCCTATTCTGCGCAACTTCAGCGTGAATGACGACGGCAGCTTCGGCGGCACCTTTACCCTGACTGACGAGGAGGAAGCTCTGCTGCTCGACCAGGCTTTGTACGTCAATCTCCACACCGACAATTTTGGCGGTGGCGAACTGCGCGGGCAGGTAGCTGTCGCCGTCAAGGGCGATGTGGTTGAGCTGGGAGTGCCCATAGAAGAGGCGCAGCAGGTTGGCACTATGGTGCCCGACGGCCCCGCCACGGGTTCCTTTGAAGCGATCTATGATGCGGCAACCGGCCAGCTTGGGGTAGAGGGCACCTTTACTGGTTTGAGCGCCCCTCTCTTGCCCGTTGGTGCTGTGGATAGTGAGGGCAATCCTCGAAGTGCCATTCACCTGCACCAGGGTATGGCCGGTGAGAATGGCCCCATCGTGCGCAACCTCTCTGTTACTGATGATGTAGCCAGCCTGATTAGCACTCTGTCGGTGCCCTTTGAAGGCGGTGTGGTGACGGGCTTTGACTTTAACCCGGTGGCCGATCGCCTGCGCCTGGTGGGCGACAACGACCAGAACTTTCGCATCAATGTAGAGACTGGGGAAGTCATTGAAGACGGCACCCTGGCCTTTGGGGAGGGCGACAGCAATACCGGAGGCAACCCCAACATCACCGCAGCAGCCTACACCAACTCCTTTGCGGGAACGACAAGTACGGCGCTGTACAACATTGACGCCCTGCTCAATCAGCTGGTTCTGCAAAACCCACCCAACGATGGCACCCTGGTCACTGTGGGTGATCTGGGCGCTGATTTTGGCGTAGTCGGCGGGTTCGACATTGTCTCCTCCACCGAGGGGGAAAATGCGGCCTTTGCAGTGTCCGACGGCCTGCTCTACTCCATCGATCTAAACACCGGGGCAGCGACCGGCTTGGGTTCCCTTAACCTGGAGACCAGCGGCAATCTCATTGGCTTAGCAGCAGTGGATGCCCCCCCGACTCCTCCCGTGACCCCTGATTTTCTAACCCTGACCAGCAACAACACCCTGCTAGGGTTCAGGGCCGCCGCTCCAGGCGAAGTGAGTTCTGTGGAAGTGAACGGGGTAGAGGGCACCCTGCTGGGCATTGACACCCGCCCCGCCAACGGCCTGCTCTATGGGTTGACCACCGCCAACAACCTCTACACTATCGACCCCAGCAGCGGTGCAGCCAGCCTGGTCAGCACCCTGTCGGTGCCTTTTGAAGGCGGCGTGGTCACTGGCTTTGACTTTAACCCGGTGGCCGATCGCCTGCGCCTGGTGGGCGATAACGACCAGAACTTCCGCATTAATGTAGAGACTGGGGAGGTACTTGAGGACGGCACCCTGGCCTTTGCCTTGGAGGATGCCAGTGCCGGGGTAAATCCCAATGTGACGGCAGCGGCCTATACCAACTCCGTTGACGGCACCACCAGCACGGCGCTGTACAACATCGATCCGCTGCTCGACCAGCTTTTGCTGCAAAGCCCTCCCAACGACGGCACCCTGGTAACGGTGGGCGACCTGGGGATTGATTTTGATGTGGTCGGCGGCTTCGATATTTTCTCCACTGCTGAGGGTGACAACGCTGCTTTTGCGGTGTCTGATAGCACCCTCTACACCATCGATCTGGAGACTGGAGCTGCTACCAGCCTGGGCACCCTGGGCGATGGGTCTGGCAACCTTCTGGGGTTTGTGGCTATGGCCAACCCGATGGCGAGTGAGGAACCCGACGATCTGATGAACCCTGGGAATGGTGGTGTGGACCTGCCCCTGCCCAAGGGGATTCCCGGCGGGCCAGCGATCACCGATAACCTGGGAGACCTGCTAGAAACCCTGTCTATGTCGCCGCTGGGACAGGACCTGGCGACGCTGGGATCGGCCATCGCAGGCAGTACTCCTAATCTAGCGGCCCTGCTGCCAACGGAAGCTGAGGTTAATGCTGCGATCGCCGATCTGTCTGCATCCCTGAGCTTCTAGGCTGCTGACAATCGAGTTACGGCAAGCAAAAGGGAGGGCGATTCGGTGGGTTAATCTACCGAATCGCTCCCAGGGTATTTTTCCAGCTCAGCTCTTTGCCCAGCACCATCAGCGCCTTTTGGTCGGCTCCGGTAAACAGGCCGCTGTCTACCAATTCGGCCAGCACCTGCTGGGCCAGCTGGGCTGCAAACATGCCCCCCGACCGGAGCAGGTGGCTGTAGTAGCTAAACTGCGTCTGGCCGTCTTCGTTGCAGTGAAAGCTGTGAACCTGCTCCGGCGGCAGGCAGTACACGGGCGTATTGGCCGGCACCACCACCCGAGGAATGCCGTGTTTGCCGTAGCGCTGGTTGCCTTCACCTTCTAGCGTGCCCACCAGCACCACCCCCAGCAGGGTGCGCGTTTCCTGTACCAGGTCGGGGGTAAACAGGGGGTCGGGTTCGCTGGAAAGCCGGGGACCGCTGTTAAAAAATAGCGGGTTGAACAGCTGCGAGTTGTACACCAGACCCACCGCCCAGTGGCGATCGCCATCAAAACTGACAAACTGGCCAAAACCGCAGTCTTCGGGCGCTGGCGGCGAGCAGACATCCTGAGCATCGTCTACCTGCACTACGTAGTCGCAGTGGGAGTTAGACTTAACTACTTTGCCGAGGCGGCAGGGGGGCAGGGCCGTAGCGAACAGATCCATAGCGCGCTCTAGGGATGGAACATGGGTACTCATTGTAGAGCGTTCCGCCGCAGGTGAGTACGGTGGCTTCGATTTCGCTCAGTCACTAGGCTTTGACTTCGCTCAGTTATCTGGCTTCGACTTCGCTCAGCCATCGTTAGTGGGCTACAGCGAAAAGCTATCGTCAAAGTCGCTGCGGGTCATGGGCTGGGTCACTTCAAGGCCCTCACCCCCCAGCAGCGTGAGCGGCTTGCCGTCAACCGAAATCCACACGGGAGCATCGGGATTAAACGCAGTGGCGGTGTAGATAACCTGGCCCAGGCGGCCCATCATAGAGGCACTGCCACCGCCGGTTTCAAACTCACTGGACAAATCGACGTGGACGCCGTCGCCCTCGACGGAGGCATCGAGCAGCTGGGTCTGCTCAGGAATAGTGCTAAACGCCTGCTGGCTGGGGTCGCCTGACTTGGCGAGCAGATCGCTGAAGGCAGCGGTGACCTGCTCAGAGGGGGAGGCATCGGCGGCGACGGTAATGGGCTGGGCCACCAGTTCAAAGCTTGTCCCGTTATCCTTGAGCCAGTAGACTTGGCCCGTTACTTCGGCTGGGGCAGGCTGGGTTACGGGATCTTTGGGAGCCGTTTCTTCAGCACTAGGAGTCGTTACTGGAGCCGAAACCTCCGGCAGTGCCAGCATAGGGTCGGTCTCAATGTCTATACTCGGAAACTCGGCGACCGGAGGCGTTGGGTTGAGGGCACGCCAGGTAAACCAGGCCACAGATCCGCCTGATGCCAGCACTAAGGTGGTTAACCCAGCCAGAATGCCGAGGGGAATTTGCCGTAGCTTATTTCTGTAGTGCATGGTGAGTTACCAAACGGGAGTCACATTCTAAGCCTAGGTCACCCTAAGCTTGCCTAGGGCAGAGGAGGGACAGCTTCTTGAGCTGGCTGTCGAGATAGCAACGGAGAGGTTGGATCTATTCTGGCAAAGATGGCAATATCCAGCTCATTGTCACGGACTTTGAAGTTAATCACGCGGGCCACCACGCCTAAGGCCTCTAGTCGCCGCAGGGTGAGGCGCTCCTGAGCCCCCTGCACAAAGGATTCGAGCAGCTGCGGTGGGGTGTCTTCGCCGTCTACGGTAATTGTGGGATCGACCAGGGCAAAGCGATGGCCGTTGAGAACGGTGAGCCCTAGGTCGATGACAATGGCGATGTTTTCCTGGGTGACCCGGTCCTGGAGGTCGACGACGACGCGGAAGCGATCGCCCTCCAGGAACTCCAGCGAGGGGTTGGCCAGGCCGTAGCGGTTTTGCTCGCGATCGCCCGCTGCCCCCGGCAGGCTGAACTGCAGCGTATTGAGCCAGCCCTGCACCAGGGCTGACTGAAAGAAGGCATTTAGATCGTCATCTTTGAGGCGCAGGCGTAGGGCGGCCTGGGCAGGTTCATCCAGCACCAGCTGGCCCTGCCGCAGGCGGCCCAGATCGACATCCACCGCGTCGGTTTCTAAATCAATTGAGTCAATGCGTAAACCGGGCAGCTGACGGGTTTCTACCCCCCGAGCGGCAATGCGGGTGTGGTCGATGCGGCCGCTGGCCAGCTGATAGTTGGGCACATTGTCGATACGCACCTCTAAGGTTTCGGCCTCGGCGAGCTGATTGCGCAGGGCTGACTCGGCCAGGGTATCGACCACCACGCCCCCCGTAGCCACTACCCCCAGCAGGGTCGAGAGAATAATGGTGATCAGTTCCATAACCTGTCCTTAGGGTGGGGCTAGCTAGCGACTGGCCAGCAGTTCGTCATCAATCCAGCCCTTAACTAGGGCGACGACGTCAGCCAGGGCGACCTCCTGCACAATGCCGGTGGACCGTTCGACCACCTCGACCTTGCCGTCGCCCAATGCGCGCCCGGTGACAATCCGGTAGGGAATGCCGATCAAATCGGCATCTTTGAACTTGACCCCGGCCCGCTCGTCGCGATCGTCGAGCAGCGCCTCGACCCCCACCGACAGCAGCTCTTTGTAGATGGCCTTGGCGGCTTCGACCTGCAGATCATCGCCCATGTTGGGGATGACCACGATCGCCTGGTAGGGAGCGATCGCCACCGGCCAGACAATGCCGTTTTTGTCGTAGGACTGCTCCACCGCCGCCTGGGCCAGGCGCGACACCCCCACGCCGTAGCAGCCCATTACCAAAGGCTGCTCAGCGCCGCTTTCGCTGGTGTAGGTGGCCCCCAGGGCTTGAGAATATTTGGTGCCCAGCTGAAAAATGTGGCCGATCTCAATGCCGCGCGCCGTTTGCAGGGTTTGGCTGGGGTCGTGCAGGGCGCGATCGCCCGCCGCCGCCTTGCGCACATCCACCACAATTTTGGGCAGGGTAAACTCTTTGCCCCAGTTGCCGCCCACGGTGTGGTAGCCCGATTCGTTTGAGCCGGTGACAAAGTTTTTTAAGGGTTCAGCGGTACGATCGCACAGGCGCAAAAACTTAGGCTCAATAGCTTTACCGCCCTTAATATAGTCGTCGCCTAAATCGGGCGCCATATAGCCCAGGGGCAGGGGCTTGGCCGCCCACTGTCGCTGGGCCTCTTCGTCGGGCACGCCCAGCGACAGCACGGCGGCAGCGCCATAGTCAGTGGCTAGCTTACTCAGCTCGTTAATGAGCTTCACCTCGTTGACATCCTGGTCGCCGCGAACGCTGACCAGCACCAGCAGCACTCGCCCGTTGTCAAACACCGCCTGGTACAGCACGTTCTTGACAATCTGGGTGGGCGAGCACTTGAGAAACTTGGCCAGCGACTCGATCGTGGGCGTGTTGGGCGTATCCAGCTTTTCAAATTTGGTAAAGGTCGAGGGCACCGCATCGGCGGGGTGCGACACGGCCTTTTCCACGTTGGCGGCATCCTTGCCGTCTTCGGTGTAGAGCCCCTCGTCTTCGCCCGCCTCGGCCAGCACCATAAACTCAGTCGAGCCCGACCCGCCAATCGCCCCTGAGTCAGCATCCACGGCTCGAAACTCCAGCCCGCAGCGGCGCAGAATGTTGCTGTAGGCCGTGTACATCTCCTGGTAGGTGGCCTTCAGACTACTCTCATCGGTGTGGAACGAGTAGCCATCTTTCATAATGAACTCGCGCCCGCGCATGAGGCCAAAGCGGGGCCGAATTTCGTCGCGAAACTTAGTCTGAATCTGGTAGAGGTGCAGGGGCAGCTGCCGGTAGGAGCGAATCATATCGCGGGCGATCGCGGTGATCACCTCCTCGTGGGTGGGGCCCAGGCTGACCTCCTGCTGGCGGCGATCGACCAGGGAGAACATGATGCCCTCGGCCTTGGTGTAGGTGTCCCACCGGCCCGACTCCCGCCACAGATCAGCAGGCTGGAGCTGGGGCAGCAGGCACTCCTGCGCGCCGGTGGCGTTCATTTCGTCGCGCACGATATCGGAAATTTTGTCTAGCACCCGCCAGAGCAGAGGCAAATAAGCGTAGACCCCGCTGGTAATACGACGGATATAGCCCGCCCGCAGCAGCAGCTTGTGGCTGGGAATTTCAGCCTCGGCTGGCTCTTCCCGCAGGGTGACAAACAGCATTTGGGATAGACGCATGGGGGTTCCAGAGGTGACGGGGCGGGCTCAATGGTGACAACTCATAGGCCATAGTAAACGAGGACGGGCAGCCCTGAGCCAGTTCACGGTCACAGTCTAGGCTACAGACGGTCAGTACCGTTCTCCACAAACTGGCCTGCACCACACGTTCAGATATCAGAAAGAAATCCGCTACAGTGTCTAAACAGCCATTCTAGGATTGTGGCCGGGGCATTGTCTCGAAAGTCCGCAGAATTGTTGTTCGCCCAGGAATTGGCATCTACCCTCCGTTCCTGAAAATAGCCCGACCCAGGCTGTCTGCCCACACCACAGGGCGTTTTCACTGTTTCTATGGGCCGGGCGTGCTGTCCCACGCGTTGCCCTATTTATGAAAAAAGTTTTCGTTCTCGATACCAACGTATTGCTTCACGATCCGATGGCAATGTTCAGGTTTGAGGACAATGACGTGGTGTTGCCCATCACAATTATCGAAGAACTCGATCGCTTCAAAAAGGGCACCGCCGATACGGGCCGCAACGCTCGCTACGTGTCGCGCAGGCTGGATGAACTGCGCCAGCAGGGCTCCCTGGTGCAGGGCATTGAGCTAGAAAAGGGCGGCACCCTGAAGGTGGCCCTCTGCCACCGCGACACCCTGCGGCAGCTGCCGCCCGAGCTGGAGGGCGACCAAGGCGATAATGCGATTTTGGCGGTGGCTATGGAATACAAGCACCACCACGACATGCCGGTGGTGCTGGTCAGCAAAGACACCAACCTGCGCATTAAGGCCGATGCGGTGGGGCTGGTGGCCGAAGACTACGAAACCGACAAGATCGATATTGACGACCTCTACACCGGCACCCTGGAGGTGTTGACCTCCGCCGAGGCGATCGCGCACCTGTTTAGCGACGGTCACCTGAAGCTGGACGTGCCGCTGTACCCCAACCAGGCCATTACTCTGGTGGATGAGGCCAACCCCACCCACACGGCCCTGGCCCTGGTGCAGGGCAGCAGCGGCAAGCTGGTACCCCTGGCCAAGCTGCCCCACGCCGGGGTGTCGCGGGTGCAGCCCCGCAACCGGGAGCAGCGCTTTGCCTTTGAACTGCTGCTGCAGGACTCGATTTCGATGGTGACGCTGGTGGGCAAGGCGGGCACGGGCAAGACCCTGCTGGCGATCGCCGCCGGGGTGCAGAAGGTGGCCGACGAGCGCCTCTACTCACGCCTGCTAATCGCTCGCCCGATTGTGCCCCTGGGCCGCGACATCGGCTACCTGCCCGGCGACATTCGCGAAAAGCTTAACCCCTGGATGCAGCCCCTTTACGACAACTTTGACCTGATCTTTGGCACCCAGGATATGCGCGGTCGGCCCGAGCACTGGCGGCGCGGCCACGAAGAGATGATTGACCAGGGACTGTTGCAGATTGAGCCCTTGACCTACATTCGGGGGCGATCGATTCCGAAGCAGTTTCTCGTTGTCGATGAAGCCCAAAACCTCACCCCCCACGAGGTCAAAACGATTCTCACCCGCGCCGGGGAGGGCACCAAAATTATTCTCACGGGCGACCCCGAGCAGATCGATAACCCCTACGTCGATGCCTCCAGCAACGGCTTAACCTATGTGGTTGAACGCTTCAAGGGTGAAGCCCTGGCGGGCCACATCAGCCTGACCAAAGGGGAGCGATCGAGCCTGGCCGAGCGGGCCGCACTGCTGCTATAGCACTTAAACCTCACGCCAATCTGTGATTTGCCGAAAAGTTAGACTGTAAATACCGGCACAAACGTCTAAACCCATGACACTGAAAGAACTGCTCATTCAAGAACTTGATGATGCTTCAGAGTCATTGCTCATTGAGTTGTTAGACTTTGTGCAATTTTTGAAGGCTAAACAGGCAGATGATACAGTCGATTTGTTAGAAGCTCGGCAAGCCCTGGCGTCCATTGCGACTGAAGGCACAGTCTCATGGGAAAGCCTGCAGGCAGATGTAGGACTATGACCTACCGCATCGAGTTTGCAAAGCCCGCCGCAAAGCAATTCAAAGCCCTGCCACCCCAAGACCAGCAGCGACTCAAGCCCCAAATTGATGCGTTAGCGAGTGAACCTCGACCTGCAGGCGTGGTCAAACTCGCCGGAAATGAAAACCTCTACCGTATTCGAGTAGGCAACCATCGCATCATTTATGCGATCGAAGACAGCCAGCTTCTGGTTTTGGTAGTCACAGTTAAGCATCGCCGAGATGCTTATCGCTAATCATGGAGTGGCCAGTTCGCTCAGGGTATGGGCGAGATGACTGCAAAAGTTCGGTTACGGCAGCCGTTTGACAAATTTCATTTCGCCTTGAAAGTCGCCGTCGGCTTCCACGCCGATCGCAGTCCAGCCGGTGTGCAGGTAGAACCCGTAGGCGCGTAGACTCGGGTCATTGCCGGTCACCAGCCAGATTTCATCAATGCCCTGGGACTGGAGCCAGGCTTCTGCCGCCTGCATCAGCGATCGCCCCGCGCCCCGTCCCTCATACTCTGGCCGCACAAAGAGGCCAAAGATGGTCTTTTCGGTGGCGCTGGCGATGGCGAAGCCGATTGGGCGATCGTCTACCTCCGCTATCCAGGCACAGCAGTCGGTGGCTAGCATGGTGGCTACCGACGCTGGGGTAATGCCCAGGGCGGCGATCTCTTCCCGCGATTGGTAATTTTCGACCACGCTGGTGCGGATCTCAAAGAGCGTTTCGATGTCGCTGGGCTGGGCGGTGCGGATAAGCATGGGTAATATTCTCAAGGGCGGTCTCAGAGGGCTAACGCATTCTGCAGAGCGATGAATATGAATAGCCTTCACGTTAATTAATAAAACGCCAATCAAATCAACGGCAAACCGCATTAATAAAAACAGACAGTGCGATGGAATGCACCGTTTTTAACTCTTTTTGAACCAAAATTAACCTTTGTTCAGGCTCCCCAAAGGCCCCAGTCGAGTTGTTAGGATCTCTCCAAACCTAATAGCAACGGAGATCCTATGACTCGCTTCCTCGTAGCCGTAGTGGATGGTGCCAAAGCCCGGTTCTTAACGTTAGAACCCCTGGACGCCCCCGAGTTAGAGTCTGGTCCTGACCTGACCGAACGTTGCGAACTACTTAACCCAGCGATAGAGATGGCGGGCCAAGACTTGTGGGCCAACACCAAAACGGGCCGCAACCGGGGCAGCGGCGGCGGGGGGCATAGCTACGACGACCACCGGGGCAATCATTTGGTGGAATTTGAGCGCCGCTTTGCTCAGGCGATTGGGGCGCAGATAGAATCTCTGGCGGCAGCCTATCAACTCAATACCCTGGTGCTGGTGGCAGAGCCGCAGATTTTGGGAATTTTGCGCGATTGCTCCGCGGGGGCTACCGGGCGTCTCCAGGTGCAGGAGCTGGCCAAAGACCTGTGCAAAATGACGCCGCGCCAGCTGCAGGACTACCTGGCCCAGCGAGGGCTGCTGCCGAACCGTCAGGTGGCGATCGCTGCCGGTCGGTCTAGGCGGGGTTAGCAGGGGCGATCGCCCGGGGCTAGCAGGGGCGATCGCCAGGGGCTGGCCCACCAGCCCTAGCGCCTCAGTCAGCGGCAGGGGATGGCTGAATAAAAACCCCTGGCCAATGTCACAGCCCATCGCCTGCAGGGCCGCCATCTGGGCCGGAGTTTCAATGCCTTCGGCCACGGTGGGCAGGCCCAGCTTGCGGGCGATATCGATGATAGAGCTAACCAAAATTTTGGCGCGATCGCTGGTGCACAGCTTTTGAATAAAGGACTGGTCGATCTTAAGGCAGTCAATTTCGCAGCGCTCCAGGTAGTTGAGGCTGGAGTAGCCGGTGCCAAAGTCGTCGAGCGAAACCTCGAACCCGGCGGCCCGACACTTGCCAATCGAATCAATCGCTTCTATCTCGTTTAAAAAGACGCGCTCAGTCACCTCCAGCTTAATTTGCTGGGCCCTGACCCGATGGCGCTCGGTGCAGGCCATCAGTCGCTCAAAAAAGTCGGGCTGCTGAAACTGTCGCACCGAAATATTGATGCTAATAAACAAATCGGCGTTGCCCTGACCAATGCGATCGAGCTGGTCTTGAAACCGCCGCAAATCGGCACAGGAATGCTCTAATATCCAGTCACCCATGGGCAAAATCAGCGTGGTTTCTTCCGCCAGGGCAATGAACTGTTGCGGATTTACCAGACCGCGCTGGGGGCATTGCCACCGCAGCAGTGACTCAAACCCGACCACCCTCTGATCGTGCAGGTTTAGCAGGGGCTGGTAGACCAGAAAAAGCTCGTCATTGCGAACGGCATTTTGCAGATCGGCTTCCAATTTGATGTCGTCTAAAATTTGCTGATACTGCTGGTTTTTAGCGTAGGCTTTTTCGGAAACGGCGGGGCTGGGCAGGCTTACGTGGGGGGTGGCTAACGCTTTGAGGTAGGCATTGTAGGCGCGGTTGCGATGCAGCGACATAGAAATGAACAACCGCACCATCGGTGACGACGACTCTATGCGCTCAGCCACCTGGGCCGCAGCTACTACAATGCAGCGGCAGGGGCAAAGAGCCTTAGCAGAGGCCGATCGGGGGGCAGCATCGATAATGCCCATCTCGCCAAAAATATCGCCAGGTCCCAGCACGTTGAGCTGCAGGGAGTCTTCCCCCGAACCCACAAAAATTTCGACGTAGCCCGACTCAATAATGTAGGCGCGATCGGCGGAACTGCCTTCTGTAAAAATGGTGTCTCCAGCATTAAAGAGACGAATACTGCACTCCGGCGAGACGGCAATATCGGCAACCAAAGTGCTGCTGTCGGGGTCGGCTGGAACGGCTTCTGAAGGCACTAATCCCTCCGCCATTAGGGGGCAGCTGGGGAAGGTAAAGTTTTTCATGGCAGGAACGATTTCAGGAATAAGCTTGAGGAGCTATGTCTAAGCATCCCCTATTTCACTGAAGTCGCTTATGACTAGATTGTGAAGTGTCAGTAAGCCTTTTTAAAGGGGCTGGGCAATCACAAAAATATAGTGTAACGGTCACATGTAGGCATGATCTAAATCACAACAACGGGGGACTAAATCGTCTGACATCCGCCAGAATGTGAGCGGTGTCGCTGCTGAACTGGCTACTCAAACGGCTGGGCCATGCGATCGCTGTTATAGCTGTAGCCAATCGGGTTAGGGCATCTGTCCAACCAGCATTCAAACGTTTGAATGTTTTCAGACTTTAGCGATGTCCTCATCCAGGTGACTCTGGCTATAGCGCGACCTAATCCTAATATCCTTAAATACTATGACCGTCGACTCTGTTTCATTTGCTCGCTCCTTTAGCCAGGTTACCGTGGTGGGGGCTGGCAACGTGGGCAGCACCCTGGCCCAACGCCTGCTAGAGCACAACCTGGCCAACGTGGTGCTGATCGACATTGTGGCGGGGCGGCCCCAGGGGGTAGCGCTAGATCTGGCCCAGGCGGCGGGCAGCGAGGGCCACAACCGCACCATCGTCGGCACCAACGACTATCAAGACACCGCCAGCTCAGACATTGTGGTGATTACCGCCGGGCTGCCCCGTCGCCCCGGCATGACCCGCGACGACCTCACCCAGACCAACGGAAAAATTGTGATCGAAACAGTGCGGCAGGCACTGGCGGTATCGCCCCAGGCCAACATTATTGTGGTCACTAACCCGCTGGACGTGATGACCTACTTGGCCTGGAAAGCTAGCGGGCTCCCCCCCCAGCAGGTGATGGGCATGGCTGGAGTGCTCGACTCGGCTCGGTTTCAGCGCTTTATTGCCTGGGAGCTGGGGGTGCCGCCCCAGGATGTGTCGGCGATGGTGCTGGGCGGCCACGGCGACTTGATGGTGCCCCTGCCCCGCTACACCACCGTCAGCGGCATTCCGGTGGGCGAACTGATGAGCACCGATCGCCTGGCAGAGCTAATCGATCGCACCCGCAACGGCGGCGCGGAGATTGTGCAGCTGCTCAAGCAGGGCGGGGCCTACTACGCCCCGGCTTCGTCGGCCTGCGTGATGGTGGAGGCCATACTGCGGCACCAGCGGCGCATTCTGCCCCTGGCGGCCCACCTAACGGGCCAGTACGGGCTGGAGGATCTGTACTTGGGAGTGCCCTGTCGGCTGGGTCAGGGGGGAGTGGAGGAGATTCTGGAGCTGTCGCTAACGGCAGAGGAACAGGAGGCGCTGGCGCGATCGGCGGCTTCGGTTAGAGAGCAGCTGCAGGGGGCTTTGGCGTTGTTGGATGGTTAGTGCTGCGACATGGAGTGCAAAATTCAAAGTTCAAAATGAAAAATTCTTAGTGCGTTGGTGCGTTAAGGATTCCGGTTTGCTGGACATAGGTTGATGTTGGGCTGGCTGTACTGGGGGTAAGTGGGTGGCATTGGCTGGGATGGGTGATGCGATCGCAAGGCACCGGGCAACTCCTCTATAAAATGGCAGAATCGATAGGTACACTGTCTGTTAGCACGGTTCCACGCTCCAGGTTTTGCGATGACGGCCTCCATTCCCACGCTTTCTGCCCAGTACGACCCCACTCAGACCGAGACGAAGTGGCAAACTCAGTGGGAAGAAAACCAGGTCTTTAAGGCCGACCCCGACCACCCCGGCGAGCCCTACTGCGTGGTGATTCCGCCGCCGAACGTAACCGGCAGCCTGCACATGGGCCACGCCTTTGAGAACGCCCTGATCGATACCCTGGTGCGCTACCAGCGGATGGCGGGGCGCAACACCCTGTGGCTACCCGGCACCGATCACGCCAGCATTGCGGTCAGCACCATTCTCGATCGCCAGTTCCAGGCCGAGGGGCTGAGTAAGGAAGATGTGGGGCGCGATCGCTACCTGGAGCGGGCCTGGGAGTGGAAAGCTGAGTCGGGCGGCACCATCGTCAACCAGCTGCGGAAGCTGGGCGTTTCGGTGGACTGGAGCCGCGAGCGCTTCACGATGGATGAAGGGCTCAACACGGCGGTGCTGACCGCCTTCACCCAGCTCTACAACGAAGGGCTGATCTACCGGGGCAACTATATGGTCAACTGGTGCCCAGCCAGCCAGTCGGCGGTGTCTGACCTAGAGGTGGAGCAGCGGGAGGTAGAGGGCCACCTGTGGCACTTCCGCTACCCCTTTACCGACGGCTCAGGCTACGTGGAAGTGGCTACCACCCGGCCCGAAACCATGCTGGGCGACACGGCGGTGGCGGTCAACCCCAACGACGAACGCTATCGAGATACGGTCGGCAAAACCCTGACGCTGCCGATTGTCAACCGCGAAATTCCGGTGATTGCCGACGAGTACGTGGATGCGGAGTTTGGCACCGGCTGTGTCAAGGTCACTCCCGCCCACGACCCCAACGACTTTGCCATGGGCCAGCGCCACAACCTGCCCATGATCACTGTCATGAATAAAGACGGCACCATGAACGAAAACACGGCCCATTTCCAGGGGATGGATCGCTTCGAGGCCCGCAGTGCGGTGGTGCGTCAGCTCGATGACGAGGGCTTTTTGGTGCGCGTCGAGGACTACCACCACACGGTGCCCTACAGCGATCGCGGCAAGGTGCCCATCGAGCCGCTGCTCTCCACCCAGTGGTTCGTCAAAATTCGGCCTCTGGCTGACAACGCGCTGGATTATCTGGATAACCGCCAGGAACCCAAGTTCGTGCCCGAGCGCTGGACTAAGGTGTACCGCGACTGGCTGGTCAACCTCAAAGACTGGTGTATTTCGCGCCAGCTGTGGTGGGGTCACCAGATTCCGGCCTGGTACGCGGTGAGTGAAACCAACGGCGAAATCACCGACGACACGCCCTTCTTTGTGGCACCTACAGAAGAAGAGGCCAGGGCCCAAGCCAGCGATCGCTTCGGCGAGTGGGTCGACCTGGTGCGCGATCCCGACGTGCTCGATACCTGGTTTTCCTCCGGCTTGTGGCCCTTCTCGACCATGGGCTGGCCGGATGAATCGGCCAAAGATTTCCAGACCTACTACCCAACCACCACCCTGGTCACCGGCTTCGACATTATTTTCTTCTGGGTGGCCCGCATGACTCTGATGGCGGGGCACTTTACCGACACCATGCCCTTCGAAACCGTCTACATCCACGGCCTGGTGCGCGACGAAAACAACAAAAAAATGTCGAAGTCGGCCAACAACGGCATCGACCCGCTGGTGCTGATCAACAAGTACGGTACCGACGCCCTGCGCTACACGCTCATTCGCGAAGTGACTGGGGCGGGCCAGGACATTCGCCTGGAGTACGATCGCAACACTGACGAATCGGCCTCGGTCGAAGCCAGCCGCAACTTCACCAACAAGCTGTGGAACGCCTCCCGCTTTGTGATGATGAACCTGGGCGGGCAGTCTGCCGCCAGCCTGGGCGTGCCCGATTTGGCCAATCTGGAGCTGGCCGATCGCTGGATTTTGTCGCGCTTTAACCGAGTGGTGCAGAGCGTGCGCGACAATCTCGACCAGTACGGCATGGGCGAGGCCGCCAAGGATCTCTACGAGTTTGTCTGGGGCGACTTCTGCGATTGGTACATTGAGCTGGTCAAACCGCGCCTGCAGGGTGAAGGATCGGCGAAGTTCACCGCCGCGCAGCAAACCCTGGCCTTTGTGCTCGACGGCATTCTCAAGCTGCTGCACCCGTTTATGCCCCACATCACCGAGGAGCTGTGGCACAACCTCAACCAGGTGGGCGACGACCAGTTTCTCGCCGTGCAGCCCTACCCCACGGCCTTTCCCGGCCTGATCGATGATGACCTGGAACAGCGGTTTACGCTGGTCTTTAATACCGTACGCACGGTGCGCAATCTGCGGGCCGAGGCGGGCATCAAACCGGGACTGCGGATCGAAACCATTCTGGAGAGTGACAGCGCCGAAGAGCGCCACATTCTGCACGACACCGCCGACTACATCAAAGACCTGGGCAAAATCGAAACCCTGGTGATTCTGGGCGGCAAGCAGCCGGTCTCCACCGCTCACGCTGCGGCGGGGGGCGATAGCCAGCGATCGGCGAAGCTCAGCGAGAACCGGGTGGTGGCCGAGGTGCAAGACTTCTGGCACACCATGCTGCCCCTGTTTGAAGAACCCCTGAACTACGCCGGGTCGTTCTTTGCCGACATTCGCCGTCCGGCCTTTACGCTGCTGTGGATTTTTGCGGCGCTGGTGGGGCTCAGGTTCGCCGGAGCTTTGGTAACGGCGGTCGACAGCACGCCGATCTTTGGCACGCTGATGGAGCTGGTGGGTCTCTGGGTCGCGTTTAACTTTGTGCGGCAGAATTTGCTCACGGGGCGTGATCGCCAGCAACTGGGCCAAACTTACCAGACCTGGCAACGTAAGATTCTAGGTTCTGGCACCGCTGCCAAACCACCCTCTGCGCCACGATCGCGGCCCGTTCCTGAGTCTACGGTGGCTCAGAACGGCAGCAGCGCGATCGCCCCTACTCCCCTTGAAGCCTCAGAAGCCCCAGCTGAACCGCCTCAAAAACTGTTCGCTGGCGTGACCGGCACCGTGCAGGTGCTGATTCCGCTGACCGGTGTGGTCGATGTCGATGCTCTCAGGGCCAAAGTTGAAAAAGATCTGGGCAAGGTTGAGGCAGAAATCAAATCGCTCTCCGGGCGGTTAAGCAACGCTGGCTTTGTGGACAAAGCCCCCGCCGAGGTCGTGCAGGGCGCCCGCGATGCCCTAGCCGAAGCCGAGGCCCAGGCGGCCATTCTCAAGTCGCGGCTGGCCATGCTGTAGGGCCTGGCGCCCATTCCGCCAGTGACCCCGCCATAGACTTCATCACCCTGGGCTCGATCTTTTCAATGCATATCAAGGATAGATCTATTGCCCAAGCCAAAACCGGCTCGGAGGTGCGCGCCTTTCTTGCCCTGGCGATGCCCCTAGCCGGTGCCCAGGTGGCCCAGGCGGCTGTTGGGTTCATCGACACCCTAATGATGGGTCGCCTGGGGGCCAATACCCTGGCGGCTGGAGGACTGGCGGCGATTTGCTTTCAGCTGCTGATTGCCGTTATTGGCGGGTTTGTGATGGTGGTCGGGCCGCTGGCGGCTCAGGCTTTTGGGGCGGGGCAAAAGGCAGAGGTGGAGGCGATCGCCCGCCAGGGATTTTGGCTATCGCTGGGGCTGAGCCTGCCGCTGATGGCGGTGCTCAGCCAGATGGATCGGGTTCTGTTGGCCCTGGGCCAGCCTGCGGCGATCGCCGATCTAACCGCCCCCTACTTTCAATGGATTCTCTGGGGATCGCTGCCAGCACTGTGCTTTGCCATGCTGCGGGGCTATGCCTCGGCGCTGGCCCAGGCCCAGGTAGTGATTGTCATTGTGCTGGTGGGCACGGTGTTTAATATTGCGGGCAACTATGCCCTGGGCTTTGGCAAATGGGGCTTTCCGGCCCTGGGACTGGGGGGGCTGGGGCTGGCCAGCGGCCTGAGCTACTGGCTGATGTTTGGGCTGTTTTTGCTCTACACCCTGAAGCATCCCCAGCTCAAGGATTATCGGTTTTGGCGGGGATGGTATCGGGTGCAGCCCCCGCTGATCGGCCGCATGGTGGTGATGGGGACAGAGCTAGCTGTCACCATTGCCCTGGAGTTTAGCCTATTTGCCGTCGTCACCTTTTTGATGGGCATTTTGGGGCCTGAGGTACTGGCCGCCCACCAGACCGTATACCAGACGATCTACCTCGTTTTTATGGTGCCGCTGGGCATGTCCTACGCGGCGACGGCGCGGGTGGGGCAGGCCCTAGGCCAGCAGGATATGGCCCAGGCCCGACGAGCGGGGTACGTGGCAATGGCGATCGCCGCCGCCTTTATGCTGCTGGCGACCCTGGGGCTGCTGCTGTGGCGTCAACAAATTATCGGCCTCTACTTAAACCTGGACGATCCGGCCAACGCGACCGTGGTGGCCCTAGCCCTGCCGATGCTTTTCGTGGCGGCCCTGGCCCAGCTTACCGATGGCGTGCAGCGGGTGGCCTCGGGAGCGCTCTACGGCCTGCAAGATACCCGCATGCCGATGGTGCTCAGCGGCCTGGCCTTCTGGGGCGTGGGCCTGACCACGGGGTACTTGCTGGGCTTTCCGCTGGGGCTGGGGGGTGTGGGGCTGTGGGTTGGCCAGTCGATTGGGGTCGCCACCGCTGGCATCATCTTCGTGGCTCGCTTCTACCGGCTGACGCGCCCCAAGCTGCCATAAAATAGTACACATAAACTATTAAACTATTGGACGTCGTTCCCCAGAGCTGCCGGGTTTGTCGCACAATTAGAGCTACCCCACTTCCCCAGCGCCATGGTTCAGAATCTCAAGTTTGATACGGTCAGCGATCGCCTGCCGCCCCAGAATATCGAGGCCGAAGAGGCCATTTTGGGCGGCATTTTGCTCGACCCTGAAGCCATTGGCCGGGTAATGGAGATTCTGGTGCCCGACGCCTTTTACACGGGTGCTCACCGCGATATTTACAAAGCGGCGCTGGCCCTGCACGCCAAAGGGCAGCCCACCGACCTGATGACGATCGCCGTGTGGCTCAAAGACAACGGCAAGCTAGAGCAGGTGGGCGGCCAAACCCGCCTGGCGCAGCTGGTCGATCGCACCATCAGCGCCGCCAACATCGACCAGTACGCCACCCTGGTGATGGATAAGTACACCCGCCGCCTGCTGATTCAGACCGGGGGCGATATTGCCCAGCTGGGCTACGACACCACCCTACCCCTGGAGAATGTGCTGGACCAGTCGGAGCAGCGGCTGTTTGGCATTACTCAAGCCCGACCCCAGGGGGGGCTGACGGCCACCTCAGATATTTTGATTGAGACATTTTCGGAGATCGAGCAGCGATCGCTCGGCGTGGTGCTGCCCGGCATTCCCTGCGGATTCTACGACCTCGACGCTATGACCCAGGGTTTTCAGCGCTCAGACCTGATTATCGCCGCTGCGAGGCCGTCAATGGGAAAGTGTCTGAGCGCTGACGCCCAAATTGTGCTGGCCGATGGCAGCCTTAAGACCATCGCCGAAATTTACCAGGAGAAATCCGCTTCGCTGCTGACTCTGGGGAACAACTGGCGCTTTCAGCTCGCTCAGCCCAGCGCCTACGTGGACGACGGCCACAAACCTGTGTTTCGGGTGAGAACGCGATCGGGGCGAGAAATTGAGACGACCCTAAGCCATCCTTACCTGACTATTCAAGGTTGGCGACCCCTAGCGGAGCTGACAGTAGGCCAAAAAATTGCCGTGCCCAGGGTGCTGCCCGTATTCGGCACCGAAACCCGGCCTGAGCACCAGATCAAACTGCTGGCCTACCTGATTGGCGATGGCTGCCTGACCGGCACTTCGCCCCAGTTCACCAACGAAAATCAGGCCATTCAGGCTGACTTCACCGCTGCTTCTCTCCAGGTTCCAGGGGTTAAGGTGCGGGAAGAAAACTCCCAAGGCACTCGCACGCCAACGTTCTACGTCACCTCCGACAGCGAAGATTTGCAGCAGGCCCGTCAAAGCTTTGGTCAGCGGCTAAGGGAGCTAATCAAGGTCAGTGGAAAACCTGCCCGCTGGCTGGCTCAAACCCTTGAAGTCTCCCCTGGCCTGGTTACTCTGTGGCAGCAGGGCGTCTGTGCGCCCAGCCCAGACACCTTCGAGCGCCTGTGCCAATTGCTTCAGGTTCTCCCCGAGACCCTAGCCCCCGGTGGTCTCGCCACCATCCGCTGGATGAGTCAAAACAATCTGACGCTGTGGCTGCAAGAACTGGGTCTCTGGGGCAAATCGGCTCACCAGAAAACTATTCCAGCGGCGGTATTTCGGCTAGAGCGATCGCGGCTTGCCCTCTTTCTCAATCGTCTATTTGCTACCGATGGCTGGGCCACCGTCCTCGCCTCTGGCCAGGCGCAACTGGGCTTTGCCAGCGTCAGCGAAACGCTAGCTCGTCAGGTGCAGCACCTCCTGCTGCGGTTTGGTATTTTGGCTCAGCTCAGGTTGCGATCGGTGAAGTATCTCGACAGCCGTCGCCCCGCCTGGCAAATCGACATCACCGACGCCCCCTCAATTAAGACCTTTGTTAGCGAAATCGGCATTTTCGGCAAAGAAGCCGCGTTGGCAAAGGTTGAAGTGGCGTTGACCAACCGCCGTTACCAGACAAACCGCGATCTGATTCCGGTCGAAATTTGGGAATCCCTCTGCGTTGCCAAGGGTGACGAATCTTGGGTGTCCCTGGCCACCCGCGCCGGATTCCAGAGCACCAGCAATATTCATGTCGGAAAACGGGCACCCACTCGCGATCGCCTCTTTGCCCTGGCCACCGCCCTGGAGCACCTAGAACTTCAGCACATTGCCACCAGCGATGTCTACTGGGATGAAATCGTCGCGATCGAGCCCCAGGGTACTAAACAGGTCTACGACCTCACCATTCCCGATACCCACAACTTTGTGGCTAACGATGTCTGCGTCCACAACACCAGCTTCGTGCTGAATATTGCCCGCAATATTGCGGCGTTGCAGAAGCTGCCGGTTGCTGTTTACAGCTTAGAGATGTCGAAGGTGCAGCTGGTCTATCGCCTGCTCTCCAGCGAAGTGGAAATGGAAAGCAGCCGCCTGCGTACGGGTCGCATTGCCCAAAATGAATGGGAAAAGCTGGGCCACGCCATCAGCGTGCTCTCTCAGATGCCGATTTTTATCGACGACACTCCCAACATTTCGGTGACTGAAATTCGATCGCGCTGCCGACGCCTCCAGGCCGAGCAGGGCGGTGCGTTGGGTCTGATCTTGATCGACTACCTGCAGCTGATGGAGGGCGGCGGCGACAACCGGGTGCAAGAGCTGTCGAAGATGACGCGATCGCTCAAGGGTCTGGCCCGCGAACTCAACGTGCCGATCATCGCCCTCTCGCAGCTCAGTCGGGGCGTCGAATCGCGTACCAACAAACGCCCGATGATGAGCGATCTTCGCGAGAGTGGAGCGATTGAGCAGGACGCCGACTTGATCATGATGCTCTACCGCGAAGAGTACTACGACCCCGATACCCCCGATCGCGGTATTGCCGAGATTATTCTCACCAAGCACCGTAACGGGCCGACCGGCACCGTCAAGCTGCTGTTTGAGCCGCAGTTTACTCGCTTCCGAAACCTGGCCACACCGGGAATGTAGACGGGAAGGGCTCAGCGCATAAGGGATGTGATTTAGCCCTGAATCCTACGATGACGAAAGGTTTTTATAATTACAGCAACTCCTCCGTGCGGTCAGTCTATGCAGCCTCGAACCACGCCAGAGCAAAAGCCTAGTCTCTACAACAAAGACTTTTATCGCTGGATTCAGCACACCGTCCAAGCGCTTAAACATCGCGAACTAGACCAGGTGGACTGGGAAAACCTCATAGAAGAAATTGACAGCATGGGGCGTAGCGAGAAAAAGGAGCTGAAAAGCCGTCTGCTCGTCATTCTTGAGCATCTGTTAAAGCTGCTGTTTTGGGAATCAGAAAAAGCCCAAAATAGCAGGGGCTGGCGCAACACGGTGATTGAACAGCGGGGGCAGCTAGAGTTGCTGCTCGACGATAGCCCTAGCTTAAGGCCCATGGTGCAAGAGCTTTTTCTAGAGTCCTACGCCAGGGCCAGAACTCAGGTTTTACAAAAAAGCGACTTACCGAGCGATCGCATTCCCACCCTGCCACCCCTCTCCGCCGATGACGCTCTCAACCCCGATTTTTTGCCGCGCTGAGCTTTAGGCAAACCTGGGATTGTGATGCCTAACCCTCGGCGCTTAGCTTTTGCTCCTTTGAGAGGTAATCTAGCGTTGGCGCACACTCTTTTTTGAAGAAACGCATCTCAACCTCTGGAGAACTCCCATGGGCGACATGATTCGCTTTAACCGTCCCGACGGTCAAACCTGCAGCGGCTACTACACCGAACCGGCGGCGGGCAGCAGCGCCCCTGGCGTAGTTGTCATTCAAGAATGGTGGGGCCTCAACGACCAGATCAAGGGCGTGGCCGACCAGCTGACCCAGCAGGGCTATCGGGTGCTGGTGCCCGACCTGTATAAGGGCGAAGTCACCGTCGAAGCCGCCGAGGCCGAGCACCTGATGAGCGACCTCGATTTTGGTGATGCCGCCACCCAAAATATTCGCGGCGCGGTGCAGCACCTCAAGGCCGACAGCCCCAAAGTGGCGGTGCTGGGCTACTGTATGGGCGGAGCGCTGACGGTGCTGGCAGCGGTCTACGTGCCCGAGGCCGACATGGCGGTGTGCTGGTACGGGGTACCGCCCGAGGAGGCCGCCGATACTCGCACGATTTCGATTCCGTTTCAGGGCCACTTTGCTCTCCAGGATGACTTCTTTCCGCCTGAGCAGGTGAAGGCGTTTGAAGCCCGCCTCAAGGAGGGTGGCGTCAACTATGAGCTGTACTGGTACGATGCCCAGCACGCCTTTGGCAACGAGAACAACGACATCCACGACCCAGAGGCGACGAAGCTGGCCTGGGAGCGATCGCTCACCTTTTTATCCACCCATCTCGTCTAGGCGTTCGTTTACTCGCTGATCTACGCCGAATGAGCCGGAGTGTTGCCGACTATAAATCTTGGCGATAAAAACAACTAATTAGTTATATGGTGAATTAAGGGGTTATTCACATTTGGCTCGATCGCCTGGAGCTGTGCGCTATGGATCAAGCATTAATCTTTCGCCAACTCTTCGATGCAGACTCATCGACCTACACCTACCTGCTGGCCGATCCTATCTCCAGGCAGGCGGTGTTGATCGACCCGGTGTTTGAGAGGCATCTGCGCGATCGCGCCCTGATTGAAGAACTCGGCCTTACCCTTGTAGCCACCCTCGACACCCACTGCCACGCCGACCACGTCACCGGCGCGTGGCTGATGCAGCAGGCTCTGGGGTCCAAAATTGGCATTTCGGGCCGCTACGGCGACATGGTGCAGGGGGCCGACTATTTGCTCGACCAAGGCGATCGCGTGCCGTTTGGCGATCGCGCCCTCGAAGTGCGGGCCACCCCTGGCCATACCGACGGCTGCATCACCTACGTGCTCGACGATCACTCTATGGCCTTTACCGGCGACTGCCTGTTGATTCGCGGGGCAGGGCGCTGTGATTTTCAGCAGGGCGACGCCCATACCCTGTACGCGTCCATTACCGAACAGATTTTTAGCCTGCCCGACGACTGCATCATCTGGCCCGCCCACGACTACAGCGGGCGCACTGCCTCTACGGTAGGCGAAGAAAAGGTCTACAACCCCCGCATTGGCGGCCAGGCCGACGAAGCCGACTTCGTTGGCTACATGGAAAACCTCGGATTACCCCACCCCAAAAAGATCGACATTGCGATTCCGGCCAACTGTGTGTGCGGCAAACCTGAAGATGGTCAGATGCCCACCATCGCCGACTGGGGGCCGGTGCACCTCAACTACGGAGGCGTCAAAGAAATTGAGCCCCAGTGGGTGGCCGAAAATTTGGGCAAAGTCCACGTGCTCGACGTGCGGGGCCGGGATGAGTTCAATGCCGAGCTGGGCCACATAGCGGACGCTCAACTGGTTCCGCTGCCTGAGTTAGAAGCCCGAGTAGAGGAAATTCCCGCTGACCAGCCCGTGGTGACGGTATGCAAATCGGGGCGGCGATCGGCTCAGGCCACGGTGATTCTCAAAAAGCAGGGGCTCAAAGAGGCGGTCAGCCTGCGCGGCGGCATGCTGAGCTGGAACGACGCCCGCCTGCCCGTAGAGAAAGCTTAGCGACGACCCAGTTTGTATCGATGGACTCAACTCCGACCCAGGGCACCGTCTAGGCAGTGCCCTTTTGTTATGGATTACGGCAGCTGGTCGGGGTCAATGCCCTGGGCACGGAGCAGGGCGGCGAGGCGATCGGCCCGCTGGCGCTCGGCTTCGGCCCGCTGACGCTCGGCCTCAGCTCGCTGAGCTTCGCGTTCAGCCTGTTCTGAGCTCCAGAGCAGCAGGTTGCCGTCGGCATCCCACCAGCGTAGCCAGTTGAGGGTTTGAGCCAGCCGCTCACCATGCCATAGGCCTAGAAACAGCTCAAGCTGGGGAATCCAAAAATGTCCCAAAGCGTTTGGAGCCTGGGGCTCGTAACGTCCATTTTGTAAGCACCGCACCTCTAACCTAGCGCGCTGAGGTGCATAGATGACGTAGGTCGGCACCTGCAAAATTTGCTCGTAAATGTAGAGGCTACCGTAGGGCTTGGTGGAGCGAAGGGATAGCTCGCCGTTGTCCTTTTCGGAGAGAAATTCAATCACAGTTGCTACTGGATCGCCCTCTACATTAGGGAGATAGCGATAGCGCATCATCCCTGAAGGTAGGGAATTGACCCGAGGCACGTAGAGCCAGCTTGGAGCTTTGAAGACAAACTGATTATTGACACTGGCCACTAAACCAATGTTGGAACCAATTAGCATC
Source organism: filamentous cyanobacterium CCT1 (assembly GCA_003017855.1). Classification (GTDB taxonomy): domain Bacteria; phylum Cyanobacteriota; class Cyanobacteriia; order Phormidesmidales; family Phormidesmidaceae; genus Nodosilinea. The sequence continues at coordinate 13,919 of PYER01000028.1, read as the reverse complement.
TCTGGCTGAATGCGCTGGGCTGCCCCCAAAGCCTCAGTTAGTGCGTCAGCGAAAAACGGCGGCTGGATATTACCCAGAGGGGAGTAACACAACCGAAGATCAGGTAGAGGTTCCCAGGCTAAGGCTGCGAGGTTGAGAGGCTGAGCTTGAACCATGGCACGCTTATCCTGGGCGAAGTGGGGGGCAACGGTGACACGATCGCTGATTCCAGCCCAATCGCTGGCGCAGAAAGGCGCGATGGAGCCTGACAAAAATTGAGGGCGATCGCACTATTCCGGTCGCGCGATCGCCCCTACAAAAACGCTACTTAGCGCACCGCGCCGACGCGGACGGTTTGCAGGCTCTCGGCTAGCTGACGCACCACGGCTACCATCGCCAGCGGGTTGTCGAGCTTGTTGACGGCTGAGCCGACGCCGACGCCCGCTGCACCAGCGGCGATCGCCATCGGAGCCGTCACATCCGACAAGCCAGAGGCGCACAGCACAGGGATCGACACCGCGCGCGAAATGGCGTGGGCTGCCGCCAGGGTGGGGGCCGCTTTCTCAATCAGGCCCAGGGTGCCGGGGTGAACGGGCTGGCTGCTGGTGCCGCCCTCGGTTTGGATGATGTCGGCCCCAGCGGCAACCAGGGCTTCGGCCAGGCTGACCTGCTCGTCGAGGGCCAGAATGTGGGGCACCGTCACCGACAGGGTAATCGTCGGCAGCAGGGCGCGGGTGCGGCGGGTGAGGTCGAGCACCTCGGGCGCTTCGAACCGGCGACCCTGGGCGTAGAAAGCGTCAAAGTTGCCGATCTCGATCAGGTCGGCTCCGGCGGCGACGGGGGCCAAAAAGGCCTCGGGCTCCACCGCCGAGACGCAGATGGGCAGGGTGGTTTGGGTTCTGGCCAGGCGCACCAGGTCGGCATCGGCGGCGATATCGACAAAGGTGGCTCCGCCCTGGTCGGCGGCTTTGACTACGGCGGCTACCCGCTGGTGGTCGTAGTTGGTGAGGCCGCTGATGATTTTTAGAACCGAGTGGGTGGCAAAAGCCCGCTGCAAATCAGAACGCATAGGTAATTCTCTCAATCGCTGGTCGTGGCCCTGCTCGGCAGGGGGCAAAGGCAATGCCCCTCGGAGCAGGGTTGATTGGCATACATTGTCGCATTCTGGGCGGGGTTGCGGCGGTCGATGTTAGAGAAAGGCGGGATCTTAGCCTGAATCTGTCTTGGCTGACTCTCGATTGGGCTGGGCAAACAACCGTTTGCCCCTACAGGGTGCCTAAATCCATCATTCTGAAGGCTAACTGATGAAGGCTACTGACCAGTCATTCCCGTCTGCACGGGAATCCATAACGGATATCTTGCTCCCGAATGGATTCCCACTTCCGTGGGAATGACTCAGGCACTTGCAACAGTGGGCTGCACCCGGCGGGTTTGCCCGAAGATAGGGTGGTTCTATTCCATGATTACGATTACGCCCTGGGCCTGATTTTCAGAATTCATCAGGGGGGTGCAGATCACTTTGCAGCTAATTTGGCGGCCCTTGCGGTTGACTGCTTCGAGCACGACTTCGACAGCGCTGCCGTCGGTGAGGGCGAGACATTCGCGAATGGGCTGGCGCAGCTGCGCTACCGGCAGGCCGATATCGAGGTTGAGAAAGTTTTGGCCGACGGCTTCTTCGGGGCGCAGGCCCCAGAGGTCTTGGGCTTTTTGGTTCCAGATCTGCACCTGAAAGTCGTGATTGACGACGACAACGCCTCCCTTGAGGCTGGTGAAGACGCATTCTAAAAAGGCGTTGCTGTGGTTGAGGTCTTCGCTGCGGCGCTGCAGTTCGTCGTTGACGGTTTGCAGTTCTTCGTTGGCCGACTGGAGTTCTTCGTTCATGGTCTCCAGTTCTTCGTTGGTGGACTGGAGTTCTTCGTTGGTGGTTTCGAGCTCTTCGTTGGCCGACTGGAGTTCTTCGTTGGTGGTTTCGAGTTCTTCGTTGGTCGACTGCAGCTCTTCGTAGGCCATTTCTAGCTCCTGGTTGGAGTGCTCTAGTTCGGCCTGCAAGCGCTTAAACCGGGTGACATCAAGAAAGCTCACGCTGGCCCCCAAAATGGCGCTGTCTTCGCCAAAGAGGGGAGTAACCAGCACCTCTAGAAAGACGGCTTCGCCTCGGGAGTTTTGCCAGGCGACATCTGAGAGGCTGACGGTGCGGCGGTTTTGGTAGGCCTCTTCGAGGCACGATCGCAGCTCTACCGGGCGATAGGAGAGTTCTAAATCTTGCAGGGGACGCCCCACATCGCGCTGGGAGAGGCCAAACAGCACCCGCACCCGCTGGTTGGCCATCACGAGAGTACCGCTCTGGTCTAGCACAATGCGGGCCACGGGGCTGATGTCAAAGGCGGCCTCGCGCAGCCGAATCTGGTCGGAGAGATGGTCGGCGGCGTCTTCGCTGCCGGTTTGGGCCATAATCAGCAGGCGATCGCGCACATTGGTCCGGGGCACCTTAGAAAAAATTCGCCCCTTTAGCTGCACCGGGCTAAACATATTGCTGTGGGTGAGCAGCATTTCGGCTTTGCCCAAAAATAGGTAACCACTGTCGCGCAGGGCAAAGTGAAACCGGGCCAAAATTCGGCTCTGGGTTTCAGCATTGAAATACATCAATGTGTTGCGGCACAGCAGCAAATCGACCTTAGAAATGGGGGCATCTTGAATCAGGTCGTGGCGACCAAAAATGACCAGGCGGCGCAGATCTTTGCGAAAGGTATAAAGCCCTTCTTTGCACTCAAAAAACTGCTCGCGCTGGGTGGCCGTCAGCCCCTCTACCTTTTGCTGAGAATAGGTGGCCTGACGAGCCTCGGTCAGGGCATCATCATCGAGATCGGTGGCATAAATTTTGACCCGTTCCTGAAATGCGTCAATGCCGATCAGTTCGGCCAACAAAATGGCGATGGAGTACGCTTCTTCGCCTGAAGCGCAGCCAGCGCTCCACACCCGAATCATGTCCTGATCGTCTTTGGTGCGCAGAATGGCGGGCAAAATATCGGTGCGCAGCGTATCCCAGGCGGTGGGGTCACGAAAAAACGAGGTGACGTTGATCAGTAGCGTGTTAAACAACTGCTGAAACTCGTTGGGATGCACCTCTAAATAGTCGATGTAGTCGATAAAGGTGTTGACCCCAGCGGCCTGCATACGGCGACCCACTCGACGCATTAGGCTGGAGCGCTTGTAGCCGGTAAAGTCAAACCCTCGACTGGTGCGTACGTAGTCGAGCAGGGCATCAAAGTCGGCGTTATTTTCTAAATCGGCAGTCACAAACTATTCCCCATTTTGCTGCACTAGTTTAACCAGAGTGGGAGGTATTTGATCGATCGGTAAAATCCAATCTACCGCGCCGGTATCGATCGCAGCCTGGGGCATACTGGCCACGATCGCCGTCGCCGGATCTTCCACAATTACTCGACCGCCGTGCTGCTTAATGGCGCGTACCCCCAGGGCCCCGTCGTGGCCGTAGCCGGTGAGCACAACGGCGATCGCCCGTTCCCCAAAGCGCTCGGCTACCGAGGTCAGCGTGCAGTCGGCGGCGGGGCGGGTAAAGTTTACCTTTTTAGTTTGGGTGAGGTGCAGCCTGCGATCGCCCGTCACCAGCAGATGGTAGTCGGGGGGCGCTGTGTAAATCGTGTGGGCTTTTATGGCCTCCCCAGATTCGGCATCTTTAACCGCCAGAGCCGTCATGCGGTTTAAAATTTGGGGCAGCAGGCTGGCGGTATTGGGGTCCAGGTGCATGACCACAATCAGGGCTGCCGCAAAATCGGCGGGCAGCTGGGGCAACAGCTCACCCAGCGCCTTTATGCCCCCCGCCGAGGTCACAATGGTCACGACATCGAACGGCAAAGTGGGCGGGGCAATCGATGACGCTGCATCAGTCATGGTTTTTCTCTAAAAATTGCCCTTGGGGTTGGTGAAGGTAAATGAACGCGATCGCCACAAACTTCAAACAACCCCTAAAGTCTGGTGATGGCCCTGCAGCAGCCATTTATTCTCAGCAGTTATTTTCAAAAACTCTCTCAATAACGCAATCGCATGGCCTTAGCCAGGAGGAATCTCAGGATCGGTTTTGATCAGCGGGTAAGACCTGTCAACCCGCACCAAAAACGACGAATGCAGCATTAGAGATCACTCACCACGCAAAATGAGTGCGGCCTAATTTTTAATACCAGCATGGTGACCTATCTGGAAATACGCTTGGTTCAGCCAAAACAAACCTTGAAAATTTTTGCAAGACCCGTTAGAAGAACCAGCCTTACCCTAACCCGTAAACCCTGTTTACAACATTAAGGCAATAAATTGTAGGATCAATTGCACAGAATACCTTCACCGTAGCGCCATGTCACGGTTTAATAGCGCGTCTAGAGGCTAAGGACGTACCCACAACCGTTAGCGATTGCTCGGCCGTTGTGGGGGTTACCTGCGGGCGTTACCTGTGGGCGCTATCTGTGGGCGTTATCTGTGGGCATCACTGCCTAAAGGCTGGCCTCCAGGTCAGAGACCTGCTTTGAGGAAAGGCTGTTGCCCTGCAACCGCATTTCTTGCTGACGCATAATAATTTGCCTGATCAGCTCGACATTTTGTTCGGCATCGGCGGCTCGTTTGGCAAACTGCTCTGCCGATTTGGGTCGGTTTTGCTCTTTGGCGTAGGACTCCATGCGCCGCGATAGCGCCGCCCGTTCTTCGATCGCACGTACCGCCGTCCACAGGGCGCGCTCCAGGTCGTCGGCCTGTTCGGCAATCAAACTGTCGAGCGAGTAGGCGTGGCCTACGTGGCAGCGAAACCGCAGCAGGTTGCCGTCGCGCAGCTCCCACAGTACGCCGCCGCAGTCGGGGCAGGTCAGGGGCGAAGCCGCGTTAGAACGTTCCCCCTGCTCAGCCGCTGTTTTTTCTTCGGCGACGATTTCGTCCTCAAGCTTAGGCTGTTCAGAGGTCATGGGGGGAGGGTCCGCCGTGTGTGTAGTTAGGGTCGAAATCGCTTTGGCCAGGTCGGCCACAGGAAGAACGCAATCGACCGCTACGTTGGCGATCGCGCTGGCGGGCATACTTGTAAACAGCGCCTCGGCTGGGTCTTGCACCAGGGCCAGGCCCCCCTCTGCCTTAATGGCGCTGAGGCCGCTGGTGCCGTCGTCGAGCATGCCGGTGAGCACTACCCCAATTACTGCGGGGCCGTGGGCCTTGGCCGCCGAGCGAAACATCGGGTCGATCGCGGGGCGATGGCCGTTTTCCTTAGGCCCCCGGTTTAGCTCCACGGTGTCTTGGCGAACGTGCAAATGGTAGTCGGGCGGCGCAATGTAAATGCGGCCGAGCTCAAACTTCTCACCATCCTGGGGATGGGTGGCGGGCAGAGTATTGAGGCGATTGAGAATGTCGGGCAAAAAACTAACGCTGTAGGGCGGAAAATGCACGGTTACAAAAACTGCTGCATCTAAATCTGAAGGTAACTGCTCAATTAATTCGGCTAACGCTTCAACGCCACCCGCAGAAGCACCAATTACGACAACAGAGTAACCTGCCATTACCTGCTCCTACAGTTTGGCTAAGAATGAATTTTGAGACCAATGTCTAGGCTATCCAGGCTGCAAAGCATCAACATCCCCCCAAGTGAATGTCTGTGGCGAGAGAAAACGTTGCCCCGACCGGCATAGCACCATCACAAACGCAAGCCTCGGGGGAGAGACTTTGGCGACCAAACTTTTTCTCTCACAAAAATCTTTCTTTGGAGAGATAAAAACTGCCCCTACATGCAGGACTATCGGATTGTCGCGTCATTTTGACCCGTTGAGGCGACAATTGGCTAAATCTGGAGAAGGCATGAAACTGCTAGTCGTTTACTACACCATGTACGGCCACACAATGCAGCTAGCCCAGGCTGTCGTTGAAGGAGCCAAGCAGGTATCTGGCATAGAGGTAGAGCTGCGACGGGTGCAGGAGTTTGACGCTGTCAACCAGATTATCGACAACAACGATGCGGCTCGGCAGGTGCGCGAGCAGCAGCAAGACATCCCTGTGTGTACTGTAGATGACCTCAAAGCTGCCGATGGCGTGGTGTTTGGCTCGCCCACCCGCTACGGCAACATGACCGCCCAGATGAAGCAGCTGTTTGACTCCACCGCCAGCCTCTGGCTCAACGGCGATATGGAAGGCAAGCCAGCGGGAGTGTTTACCTCCACCGCCTCGACCCACGGCGGCCAAGAAACCACCCTGCTGACGATGATGGTGCCGCTGCTGCACCTGGGCATGCTGGTGGTCGGCGTGCCCTACTCGGTAACGGGCATGATTCATACCGAGGCGCGGGGGGGTACGCCCTACGGCCCCTCTACCATTGCGGGTGGCCAGGGCGAGCTACAGCCCAAGCCCGAAGACCTGGCGATCGCCCGTGCCCTGGGCCAGCGCGTCGCCGAAGTGACAACCAAAGTGCGCGGCTAGCACATCGGCTTCTCGTGCCAATGCAGAGCATTGGCATGTTCGTTGAAGGCTCTGCCTTCTGAGCCGAGCGAGCGGCAGGCGTAGGTTGGGTGGAACGAAATGAAACCCAACAGCAGCAAGGGTTTTGTTGGGTTCCGCTGGCGCTTCACTCAACCTACGATTTAAGGTTTGACAGACCGCTAGAGCAGATCTGATCGCCTCAGGACTTGAGCGCAAAGCTCATGCGGCTGGGCTTCACCGTCTGCGGCAGCTCAACTTTAAACTGGCTGCCTCGGCCCAGCTCGCTTTCTACCGTTATGCTGCCCTGCATAGTTTTGACCAGGGCATGCACGATCGCCAGCCCCAGCCCTGTGCCCTGGGCCATGCTGCGGGCGTTGTGAACCTGCCAAAATTCTTGAAAAATGTAGGCCTGATCTTCGTCGCTAATGCCGCAGCCGGTGTCTTGCACGACCAGCGATAGTCGGTTGGCGGGCAGCGTTTTTACTCTCACCGTCACCCGGCCACTGTCGGTAAACTTGATCGCGTTTGACCACAGATTGGTGATAATTTGCCGCAGGCGATTGCGATCGTTAGTGATCATCAGGGGCTCGTCGGGCAGGTCAGTTTCGAGGGCGATCGCTTTTTGGTCGACCAGCGGCTGCAGCTCATCGATGGTGGTGTTGATCAGCTCGAGCAGGTCAAAGGTTTCGAGCTGTAGCTCGACCTGGTTGGCCCGCAGCCGCGAAAAGTTGAGCATGTTTTCGATCAGGCTGAGCAGGTGCTGCCCGTTGTGAAAAATGCGCTCGGCCATCTTGGTCGCCCTGGGGTCCTGGTTGCAGTTAAACTGCCCCATCAGCACCTGCGAAAACCCCAAAATCGCGGTCATCGGCGTCTTTAGCTCGTGGGAGACCGTGGCCAAAAACTGAGTTCTGAGCCGATCGGCCTCCAGCATTTCTAGATTTTGGGCCTGGAGCTGGGCGAGGGCGGCCTCGGCTTTTTTGCGATCGCTAATATCGCGGATCTGCCACCGCAGCCCCACGGGCGCACCGCTAGCGTCGCTGAATGTTTCAACAGTAATTTCGGCCGTAATCGCCTCACCACGACGCTGCTGCACCATCAGTTCGCAACCCTGCACCCGTCGGGCCGAGCGAATTTGGCTCAGCAGGGCGCGAAAATTGGCCCGCTCGGTTTGGGCGACATAGGTCACCAGAGGCTTGCCAATCAAAAACTTTTGCTGAATGTTTAGCAGTGTCTCTGCGGCCCGGTTGGCCTCCTGCACGATGCCGTTGAGGTCGGTAACCAGATAGCCATCGGGGGCAAACTCAAACAGCTGCTGGTAGCGCTGGCGCTCAACTTCGGCTAGCTGCTGGGCGGCTATGAGCTGCTCGTTTTGGGTGATCAGTTCTTCTTCGGCAACGTGCAGCTCTTCGATGGCCAGGCGCAGCTCCTCTAGCGTAACGACCAGCCGTTGCGAGTGACTGTTAGGATACTGCCGGGCGTCGTTGTAGAGGCTTTCTACCTGAGTCTGCACCTTTTGTATATATTCAGTGAGAAAGTCATCTTGAAGCGCACTCACACTGCCCCCTAGTTTTGTCGCCTTGGGCTCAGTTTGTCGTCAATGGCAGATATTCACATCCACCGCCATAGGTATTTATATTGAGAAATGACGATAATCAGAGATACTGTAGGCCCAAATGACTTTAGCGGTCAATTGGCCAGGTAACCACCTGGTTACGCCCTCTGGCTTTGGCCTCGTATAGCGCTTGATCGGCCATTTGCACCAGGTTTTCGACCCGCTGGTCGCCGGTAGGAACCAGGCTTGCCACCCCAAAGCTCAAGGTTAACACCCGCAGCGGCGAACTGGAATGCGACAGGTTTAGACCCTGAATGTGGGTTAGGCAGGTTGCCGCCAAAAACTGAGCCCCGGCCAGACTGGTCTGGGGCAAAATGGCGGCAAACTCTTCACCGCCGTAGCGGGCGACCAAGTCTTGGGGCCGTTTGATCTGCGCTTTGAGGCTGTCGGCAATGGTGCGCAGGCAGCGATCGCCGCTCTGGTGCCCGTAGGTGTCGTTGTAGAGCTTAAAGAAATCGATGTCGGCCAGCACCAGCGCCAGCGGGGTCTGGTCGCGCAGATGTTGCTTCCACATCTTGCTCAAGTAGGTGTCAAACTTGCGCCGGTTGGCCACCTGGGTCAGGCCATCGACCACCGCCAGCCGCTGGGTTTCGGCGTGCAGAGCCGACTGCTGAATCGCAATGCTGACCTGGGTGGCCAGGCGCTGCAGCAGGGTTTGCTCGTGGTCGGGCCAGGGGCGGGGGCCGTGGCAGTGGTGAGCAATTAGCAGCCCCCAGACCCGGTCGTTTTGGGCGGGGTCTGCGGGCGACGGTTCCTGCAAAATTGGCACCACCAGCAGCGCGCGCACCTCCAGCAGGGTCAGCGTCTCGACCAGGCAGGGCTGTAGATCAGAGGCCAAAATGTCGGCGATCGCCCGCCCGCCCCGCTGGCCGTACTGCGCCACCACCTGACCGCTCAGGCAGGGCTCACGAAAGGTTTGGGCCAGCAGCGATTGGCAGCAGCGGGTGCGTGCCTCGGTAGCCACTTCTTTGCTGCCGTCGGCCAGAAACCGCAAAATCAGCACCCGGTCTACCTTTAGCAGCTGCTGAATCTCTTCGACGGTGGCGCTGAGCACCTGGTCAAGCTCTAGCGAACTGCGAATGCGCTGGGCCATCGCCTGCAGCAGTCGCTCCTGCTGGGCCTGAAACTCCAGCCGCTGCTCGGCCTGCTGCCGCGCTTTGATCTCCGCCTCCAGGCGCTGGTTGGCCTGGGTGAGGGCGGCGGTGCGCTCCTGCACTTTTTGCTCTAGCTGCTGCTGGGCCGCCTGAATGGCAATCTCAGCGGTGTGGCGATCGCGGCGGTCTTGCACAGCCCACCACAGCTCGTTTTCGTAGGGCGCTTGGCACCGCCGCACGCTCAGGGTTACGGGCAGACAGGCGCGATCGCGGCGCTGCAGATAGGTCTCTCGCCGGTTGGTGTGCGCCCCCTGCCGCACCTGGTTTAGCCAGTGCCGAAACGGCCCTCGCTGATCGAGGGGCACAAAGGTAGCCAGGGGCTTGCCCTCCAGCCAGCGCTGGGGCACCCCAATCAGGTGGGCCATAGCCTGGTTGACGGCCAAAATTACCCCGCTGCCATCGGTGACCAGCGCCCCCTCAGGGCTAAACTCAAATAGATCCTGGTAGCGCTGGTAGCTGAGCACCATCTGATCGTGTTTTTCGATCAGGGCCTCCTGCTGCACCTGCAGTTCTTCGTGGGCAACCTGTAGTTCTTCTAGGGTGAGTCGCAGCCCTTCCAGGGCTTTTTGACGCAGTTCTGGGGTGAAGTTGGGTACGGTTTGCAGCATGCGCCAGAGGGTTTCAGCTTTCTCAACGGCAGCGATAATGCTGCGGTCGAAGGGCTCAATATCTTGAAGACTGAGCCCAGCGCTTTGGTCAGTAGAGTGCATGGTAAAAGGAAGCAGCGGCAGTAATTAGCTAAACTGTTTTAAGAAAAAGTGCTCAAAATTTTGTGTAAAGCGTCGTTGTTGATTGGCCCAGCCTTCCGGATGCTTTCTAGAATAGATTTTTTGCCTTAGACCGACAGCCAAAAGGGCAATTTCACTAACCAAAAAGCTCCCCTCAACAAATCTATGATTTGTATTGAATAAGACCAAACCTCGCTGAGCAGAATTTTTTGCTGGGCTTTGCGGCCTGGCGCCTAAGGCAGACTAGATGCGGCTTTAGACATCCTCAGAGGTATTGCCGTGGGTGGGTGGAACGAGGGGTAAATCTTACTAATTTGTAACCCTGACGCTGCGATCGCCGCCGATGGTGAGACGGCAGATCTTTTTTCTCTAGCTCGACTCCGTAAGCTCATTTCGGTGGCTCCAACTGGTGCCGCTGCGGCTATCCCCAGGGCTGTCTATTCATCTGTAACCGCTTGTCTCGCTACCCTCTGTAGCCAATCTTACAAGGGGCAATCTGCGATCGCTGATCTCACAGCAAAAGCGTTCAACCAGAGATAGATGGGTTGAATGCGTAACTCATGCATAATAGTGCTTTTGGTCATTATGTTATCAACAGTATTGACGCTATTTAAGCCAATTTCATATTAATTTTTATCCGCTTAAAAAAGGTCCGAATTCAGTCTTTCCCAATCGCCAAAAGCCCTCATGCTGGGCTGGATAGGCCATACCCCGGCCTCCAGTTAGCCTGCATTATTCACGAGCTGACTGAAAGGTCCGTCATTCCCGCGGAGGCGGGAATCTATTCTGGAGTAAGTTGCCTCCCATGGATTCCCGTTGCCACGGGAATGACAGTCGCTGATGGCTAGTTTCGTGAATAATCCGGGTTAGGCTCCGCCAGGTCCGCTGATCCCCACGCACAAGAGGCCCCGTCGAGCCACGCGGTGCGCAATTCGCCAAGCGTTTTTCACCGCGATCGCCGGGGATCACCTCAACCCGGCACATTTCCCGGTTGTGAAACGCGATATCGCTGCCGCTGCTGCCACCAGCGCCCAACCATATAGAACGGGCTAACCAGGCTGTAGACGTACAGCGTGAGTTCGCAGGCGGCTACCGTATCGGCGATCGCCTCGCTCCGGTACCTGAGCAGGTGACGCCCGATCTTGCGCAGGTCATTTGCCATGTACAAAAGCGTCATCAGCGGCCACAGCCACCCGGCCACGCTCAGCATGCGGGTGCGGTGGCGGCTCAGGCCAATGCCGCGAAACAGCCGCAGCAGGTAGTCGCGCTCAAACCGGCTGGCCGGAATCTGGTGCTGCATACGCATCGCCGGGTTGTACCACACCTCCCAGCCGTGGCGCTGCATGTGGAGCACCACCTCCAAATCTTCGCCCGCCGCCCGAAAGCCGATCGCATCGGCCAGCGAGAGCTGTTCGGGCACGCTGGTCAGCCAGGCCTGCCGCCGCACCACCAGCCCCGCCGCCGGGGGCAAGATTTTCTGCCGCGGGTCGTAAATCAGCGGCTCAGACCCGCGCTCGGTGAGCGCCAGCATGGCCCCAATGCGATCGAAGTTAGGCGGCGGCGCGGTTTCAAAATCGCCTCGAATGCGGCTGCCAAAGGCCCCCGCCTGGGGGTGAGCCTGGCCGAATCGCTGGGCCGCCAGCACCCAGCCCAGCGCCGGGTGGTTGTCGTCATCTAAGAACCCCACCAGCGGGCTGCGGGCTATGCCAATGGCGTGCTGGCGGGCGTAGCCAGCCCCCTGGCGCGGCTCAAAGGCGTAGCGCAGCGGTATATCTTGAGGCCAGTGCTGCTGGTAGGTTTTGACCACCTGGGCGGTGCCGTCGGTGCTGTTGTTGTCGACCACAATCACCTCCCAGGCCAGCTGCTCGGTGCCCAGCTGGGCCAGCAGGCAGTCGAGCACCTGGGGCAAGCGCTGCTCGCCGTTGTAGGTGCAGATCACCACACAAAAATCGAGGACTTCTGAGCTGGGGAAAGCGGTGGCTAGCCTGAGCCGCAGCTGGCGCAGCAGTCGCTGAGTGTAGCTGGGCAAAGGCCGATGGGTCATGGCCCGTCGCTTAGGGGCGTCGGAAGTAGCCCCCAGGCTGGCGGGGGTTGAGCTGGCCCAGGCGGCAGGTGCCGACGTTGCCCGGACTGGAAGCGACAGCTCAGCCATAGGTGCCAAATCCTTTGCACTACTGAATTACGCTACCCAGTGTGCCCGCCGAACCTGGCCCGCTATCCCGCTGGTGGGCTGATGTAGTGACCCGGCTGACGGCGGTTGGCTAGTCTAGTGCAGCCCCGGCTCGATCTGGCTGATGGGCACAAAGCACTCGTTGGGCAGCAGCACAGGGCGATCGCCAAAAATCAGCTTTCCCCGGTGGGTCTTGGTGCTGATGGCAATGCCGATGGGGCGCTGCACATCTTCGGGGTGCACTTCGTAGTAAGTGCGATAAATTTGTCGGGCCGACTTCAGCAGGGCCGGGTTGAGCGCCGTCGGCAGGGCGCTGGGCTCCGGCGGCTGGCTGGGCGACTGACTTGAAAAAGGGGGTTGCTGTAGACCGTACACGGCTCACCTGTGCGCTTATAGACAGACTCTAATCGATCTTTCCAGGGGCAGCAAACTCTAGAAGGGCTTCTAGAAAGAACTTTACGCCAGGGCACGCAGCAGGGCTTCGCCCATAGCCTTGCAACCCACCTGGGTCATGCTTTCAGACATGATATCGCCAGTTCGATAACCCTGATCTAAAACTGTTGTAACCGCCTGCTCAATGCGATCGGCGGCAGCGGGCTGATCGAGGCCGTAGCGCAGCATCATGGCAGCGCTCAGCACCTGGGCCAGGGGGTTGGCCTTGTCTTGACCAGCAATGTCGGGGGCCGACCCGTGCACGGGTTCGTAGACCCCAGGCCCGCTGGCCCCCAGGCTGGCCGAGGGCAGCATGCCAATGCTGCCGGTCAGCATCGCCGCCGCATCCGAGAGAATGTCGCCAAACAAATTGCCCGTCACAATGGTGTCAAACTGCTTCGGCCAGCGAATTAGCTGCATGGCGGCGTTGTCGACGTACATGTGGGTGAGGGCAACGTCGGGGTAGTCGGCAGAGAGGGCGGTGATGCGATCGCGCCACAGCTGCGACACCTCCAGCACGTTGGCCTTATCCACCGAGCAGAGCTGGCCCTTGCGCTTTTGGGCCGTCTCAAAGGCGACTTTGCCAATGCGATCGATCTCGCGATCGGTGTAGGCCATCGTGTTGACCCCCCGCTTTTGCCCCGTCTCAGTCTCAAACACCCCCTTGGGGCTGCCGAAGTAAATACCCCCCGTCAGCTCCCGCACCACCATGATGTCGACGCCCTCCACCACCTCCCGCTTCAGCGACGAGGCATCAATCAGCTGCGGCAGAATGGTCGCCGGACGCAGGTTAGCGAAGAGTTCGAGCCCCGATCGCAGCCCCAGCAGCCCTGTCTCCGGCCGCTGGTGCCGAGGCAGCGTATCCCACTTGTAGCCCCCGATCGCCGCCAGCAGCACCGCATTGCTAGCCTTGCAGGTCTTCAGCGTCGTCTCCGGCAGCGGCTCCCCCGTCGCATCGATCGCCGCCCCACCGATTAGCGCCTCCTCAAACTCAAAAGCCAGATCCATCTGGCCGCCCACAGTCTTGAGCACGTCCACCGCTACCGCCATGATCTCAGGGCCAATGCCGTCACCGGGCAGCAGAGTAATGCGATAGGTCGAAGTCATAGCGTTTGCAGAAGATGGATCGAACGTAGGGTGGGCACCGCCCACCAACCAGCCTGGGAAGCGCACCGATTCAATATCATACCCCCAGGGGTTTACCCTTCACCGACCCATCCTCCCGCTCCTGCTTAGGGCCAATACCCTAGACGGGCAAACAACCGTTTGCCCCTACCAGATTCCTGCTTTGATTTAGTCTGGTGTCTCTCAAGGAATCTCCCCTCCGCCCCCCTTCGACTCCGCTCCCTTCGACTCCGCTCAGGGACCGACCGCCACCCATCCAC
>PYER01000279.1 GCA_003017855.1 filamentous cyanobacterium CCT1 | reverse complement strand
GCCGGTTCTCGACGTTCAGGTGGATATCTTCCAGTGCGCGCGAGAATTTGAACGACCCGGAATCGATCTCGTTCCAGATGTCGTCTAGACCCTGGGCGATCGCCGCCGCGCCCAGCCACCGCGCCCAGGGCCGCAGGCTAAAACGCGACGATGACGCCCTATTGCCCCCGCTGGTGCCCCGCTGATCGCTCATGGCCGCTCTCCCACGGGCGCACCGGCACAGGTTGTACCGGGTAGCTGCGGTGCCCCCGCCTGGGCGACCAGGGCCACCCGACCGTCGGCCCCGGCGACCAGCGACTGCACCTCCACCAACTGGCGAGGGAGGGTAGTCGAGGCGGCAGCGGACGGCGCCTCGACTACCTCTCCTGTGGCCCAATCCACCAGGACCTGGCGACTGCCCAAACTATCGGTGGGGCTGGGGGGCAGACCGCCTCGCCCGGTCACCACCAGACTGCCGATCTCCTGGGCTACCGTGCCCCCTGAGGAGCAGCCCTGGGCAATCAACCGAGAAGCATCCACCACGTTATCGGGCAGGGGCACCGTCCCCTGGCTGGGGTCGACATCGGGCGACTGAATGATCACCTGGCCCTGGAGGTTAGGGTTACCGCGTGAGATGGCGGTGATGTCGCTGGTGGGCAGGCGCGTTGGGTCGAGCAGAGCGGGGTCGCTGGTGCCCAATAGGCTTTCTAACTCAGCGCGGCTGCGGGGGGTGAGGCCAAAAATGCCCTGGGCGGTGATCAACACGCTGCCGCCAGCCCCCAAAAAGGCGTTGGCGGTAATGTCGCTGTTGCTGTTGGAGGCGGCAACCAAGTAGGTAGTGGTGAGATCGATGTTGCCGCCGTCGCCCCCGGCTAGGGCGGTACCGGCGGTGGTGGTGATACGGCTGTTGTTGAGCAGCACAATTACATCGTTAATGTTTAAGGTGATGTTACCGCCTGCGCTGCTGAGGGTTTCGGCAGAAATCAGACCGCGATCGAGCCTCAGGCTGCCGCCCTCAATCACAATATTCCCTGCCTGCCCAGAGCCTGCGCTCGCCACCGAGACTTGCGCCCCATCGAGAATGGCGACGCGGATGGGGTCGATAAGAATGTTGCCGCCGTCTCCTGTTGATCCTAGGGTGGTGTTAGCTACGATGGCGGTGCCGTCTCCCGAAAGGGTCAGGTCGTTCACGACATTTAGAACAATGCTGCCGGCCTGCCCGACTCCTCGGGTAGTGGCTTCCAGCCGGGCTCCGTTGGTGAGCTGTAGGTTGGGGGTAGTGAGGGTCAGGGTGCCGCCGTCGCCATTAGCTAGTTCTAGAGTTTCAACGCTGCCGCTGCTGACGCGATCGCTCAATCCTACCGCCGCAAACGAGACCAGCCCGTCAAAGCTAGCCCGATCCGTAGCCGTGATCACCACATCACCCGCGCTACCGTCGCCGTTGGTAGCGGTCGACAGGGTGCCGCCATTGGTAACGTTTAGAACGGCGGTAGAGACATTCACCTGCCCACCGTTGCCCACCGCCCCCGTGAAAATTTCGCTGGTAATGCTGCTGGGGTGGGTGTCGTTGTCAAACTCGGTAAACACGGCCCCATCGATGGTGATCGACTCGGTAGCCCGCACGTTCACCTGCCCACTGTCACCAACGCCAAAGGAACTGGTGCCCACTACCGCTCCCTCCCGCAGCGTTAGGGTGGCGGTGTTGATCGTGACGCTGCCGCTATTGCCTTCGGTATCTGCCTGGGCCGTGCTGGTGATGGCCGAGGGGGCAAATCCTCCATTCGACAGCTCACCGGGCTGAAATCCAGACAGCAAAATATCTCGGGCCGTGACCGTCACATTGCCCGCGTTGCCAGATACGGGCAGGCCGGAAAAGTTAGTCGCCTCAGAGGTAATTTGAGCTCCTCGAACGGCGGTTAGCTGATTGGCCACAATACCGACATTGCCCGCGTTGGCCCCAAACTCGCTTTCGGTAAAGGTGCCTAAAAAGGTGAAATCAAGAGCCAGGTTCTCGGCTACTACCGCCACGCTTCCCGAGGGTGCCGCCCCTAGAGTGCCCGCAATGATCGAAGCCTGACGAGCCGCTACCGTCGTCCCTTCAATGCGGATAGAGCCGCCTGTGCCATCGCCCAGGGTGGTGGTGAGCACATTCCCTCCCACAAATACCTGCGGCGCTTGAATCAGAATGTCGCCCCCAGGCTGGTCGCCCAGGCTAAGACTTTCAATGTAGGTGAGCTCAAAGGGGTCGGTGCCAAAGGGGCCATCCTCAAGCATGACAGCCGTTTGACTGGCTAGGGTAATGCTGCCGCCCGTCGTGCCATAGGACAAAATGGTGGCTGGAAACGGCGAGATGAACGGCACCAAAATATCGCCCGCCGCCAGCAGGGTAATGTCGCCCGCCGCCCCAGTGAGGTCAAAGGTAAAGGCATCGCCCCCAGAGACGTCGATAAACTCAAAGGCGATACCCCCTCGAGAGTCGATCGCCACGCTGCCGCCCCCGCCAGGGTCGGAGGTGACAATGGAGCCGACCGCAATATCTCCGGCCAGTGCTGGGTTGGGGGCGAACTGGTTGGTCAGCAGGACTGTGCCACCGGGAACAACAATGCTGCCAATGAAAATGTCGGCGCTGGTCGGCAGGCCCGCTGCCGGGACACCAAAAAATCCGGTGGTGCCGGCCCGTACATCTAAGGTGGGTACCGTGGTGCCAGCCAGAACCACAGACTGCCCGTTAGACAGGGCTACCTCGCTGTCATTAAAAATGGCCCCTGGGGCGTCAATCTGCACCTCGCCCGCAATGGTGACGCTGCCCCCGGCCAAAATTTGCAGCGACCCACCGGCAAAATCTCCCAGCGCAAAGTCTCCGGCCACCTCAAAGACGGGGTCTTTGGGGCTCATGGCGCTGCCTGGGCTACCGTCCAGGCGCTCTGCGGCAAAATTGCCCCCCACCGCAAACACCGCATCGGTCAAAACAGGCTGAGCCGATCGCAGGGTGAGGTCTGCACCCGCCGCTACTCGACTGGCCGGGTGATTGAGCAGGTCGATCTGGAGCGAGCGATCGCCCTGCAGCAAGAGGGTACCAGCAGCAGTCAGCTGGGTAGGAGCGGTAGGCGTATCGGTTACGGTGAGGCGATCGCTTGCCACCAAGCTCAGATCGCCCCCAGCGCCAACCCGTCCCTGCACATCGACGGTTCTGGCGGCTAGAGCCACGTCTTGCCCAGCGCTCAAATTGCCCCCCAGAGAGGTAATACTGCCCGCATTCGGTAGCCAACTGGCCAGACCCAGCGGCGCCCCCAGGGTCAATAGCGGCGGGGCAGTTGCATCGACGACGCCAAAGGTGTAGCCATTGGCAAACGCAACCTGCTCGGCGGTAGAGGCTGTGAAAGCACCGCGAATGTCGAGCTCGGCCCCAGGGCCAAAGACCAGGCCATTTGGGTTGATTAAAAACAGGTTGGCATTGCCCAAAACCCCCAGGGTGCCGTCGATCAATGACGCTGAGCTACCCGTAACGCGGCCCACGATGTTTTCGACCGTGGCAGGGTTGGCAAAGTAGAGACGCTGGCCTGGGGCGACGTTGAAGTCTGCGAAACTGTGGAAAAGGCTGTTGCTGCGGAGGGCCCCGCCCTCAATCAGGTCTACCACGCCTGCGGGGGTCAGCAAGCTGGGAGACAATCGCGAAGCCTCGCTGCCCAGGGTATCGTCGGGTACAACCTGGGCGGCTGCAGGGGGAAACCCGCTCAGGGTTGCGATCGCACCTCCCCAGGCCACAGCAACCAGCACCTTAACAAAACCAAACTCAGGGGGGCTCATCAGGTCAACGTCCTAGAGGACAATGCAAAGATCTCAAATTTTCAAAGAGTATTGCACACCCCGCCGAGTTTCTAAATTTGTTAAGAAAAATCTTGGAGTTGTCTAGACCCAGTACACCGATAAACCGAAGGAAGAAGCCAGCGGCACGGCTTTTACCCCATGGCTCGCTGGCTTGTTTAGAGATCAATTGTCAAAACCGTTCGGTGTTCGGCTATGCGTTTTCGCTATGTCCATAGCGCTTATGGCAGGCGGCTAAACCCAACCCCACTAGACCTGGCAAAAGAGCCGGAGTTGGCACAGGATTAGCGGCGACATCACCGTAGGTGACAGTACCCCTGATAAAGGGAGAGGTAGGGTCCAGGTTAAAGAATGACTCAAATTGATCACCACTTAAGAACAACGACTGGTTGTTGGCAAAAGCAAGGAAATTTAGCCCAAACAGTTCGCCATCATCGAAGCCTATCAGAGGAAATTCAGGGAAGCCATCGTCATCTTGCTCACTAAAAGTAACGCCTAATGGCAAATCAAAGCTTAAGCGAACACCGGAAAAATCTTCAAAACCTACCCCAGTGAGCGTGATATTTTTAATGAAAAAACTTCCGAAAAAGGTGTTGTCCACCTCAACACTTGGAAAGTCGCCGTCGAGTTCTTCAGTAATTTTGATAGTAAAATTACCCGATATACTTAGGGGAACCCCCGTTTGAAAGCTGGCGGCTTGGGCAGAGTGGGCCATGCCTAGGATAGACCCTAGAGCAATACATGCGATCGCGCCAGCAGAAACAGATCGACTCAAAGTAGCAGTCACGCCTAATCACCTCATTCATAAATTAAAAAACTGAGGTAAATGCACGCTTAATTAAGTTGGCATAGCCTCAACGGTAATGCCTCTAAAGGTAAATTGGGTGTCGCTATCCGCTGCCGAAATCCGAACTTCATCAAATAGGCTAGAGGTTGGAAACAGACTTAACGTAGCGGTGGAGTTCCGTGTTCCCAGATTAAAGAGTTCGCTGGTGACAAGGCTGCCGTTATTGAGAACTTTGACCTCAATGGTGGCTCCATCTAAAGATGAAATCTTTTCTACATCTATAAATGCTCGCGCTGCGCCAAGGCTGTCAAAGGTAAGGCCTAAAATTTCATCACCATCTATCCGCTTGCGCTTACTCGAATTTCTGTCATCGCCATCGGCAATGCCGATTGCCTCCCCCCTGTCGACAAATGTCCTATCCGTAAAGGGATGGGCATCTGCGCTGTTGAGAGCAAAAATTCTAAACGGGTCTACATTTGGGGCAGGGCCATTTTGGGACGCATGGGCTGTACCAATGACGTTGCCATCCTTCGAGGCCCGCATGGTCAGCGTAGTGGGTTTTAGCTCAAACCGAAAAGGAACTAACGCTGGCGTGGGGTCGGGGTTATCGACATTCTCAATTTGGGCGTTGTCTAAATCTAGCGTTGTGGTGCTGCCTACGGGTGCTCCGGTTGCCTGATTAAAAACATTAACTACAAAGGTCGATTCCGTTTCCTTAAACTCTGACACAAAGGCATCGGGGTCGTAGGCCCCTTCTTCCACAATTTCTCTAAACAGTGAAATGGCACCGTTGGTTGCGGTAGGGTTGCTCTCACCGACGGTCTCAAAGGCGGCCAGCTTGGCTGGATCAACGTTGTCGAGGTTAAAGGCCGATGTCACTTCAGCGATGCCAGCCTGCCCAGGGCCAATCAGATCTGAGTTGTTGAGAACGCTGTAGGTTGTTCTGCGCAGCGGGTCAAGGTCAAAGAGCTGCGTATCGGCAGACTTGAGCAGGGCCGTGGCTCCGTTTTGAAGCTGCCCCTCCAGAACTGCCCGCAAAAAAACTAGCTGACCATCGGTGGTGGCCGTATCGCCAGAGCCCGTAGCCGTGGGCGTATTCAACAGCTGAGGGAAGGGGTCAAAGGTGATTTCTGTAGAGCTGGCTGCTTTGTTAAAGAGAACGGCATCGGTGTAGACCTTGCCCACAAAGGTGACGCCGTTGTAGTCGGTAGACCCGGGCTCTGTAGTTACCGACTCGTTGAGGGCAAAGATGTTGTAGTTGTTATTCACCTCAAGCTCAACGGTAATCGTTGTAGACGCACCAGCCGCCAGGTTGGCAATCAAAAATTCGCCTGTGAGGGAGTTGCCATCTCCGGTGGCAGGGTTGCCATCGGTGTCGAGGTTGGTAAAGCCCGCCCCCGTGACCCCATTGAGGGTCAAAAACGGGTGAATGAAGTTTGCCGTGACCAGAACATTGGTCGCCGCCAGGGCTCCATTATTGGTAACTACAATGGTTTGGGTGACAGTAGACCCGACGACGGGTTCGGCTACAAACTTTTCTTCAAACAAGAATGGCGCACCCCCGTCTATATCGAGGGTGAACAAATCGACAAATGAGCCCGAAAACGTAGTGGCGATGCCAAGATCAACGTTGCCAATCTCAGGGGCCTTAGCCAAAAGCCTGCTGGTGCCCTGATTGCCCTGGAGGGTTACCCCAAAGTTCTGGCGCGACAGGTCAGCTAAGGTGGCACCGGTCAAGACAAAGCTGACCCTATTGCTGAAGGTCCTAAATTCAACCCCGAAGTCAAAGGTGCCAGTGCCTCGAATATTGGCTTGCCCTACTCTATCGACCTCATCGGGGCTAAAAGCGCTGCGCTGAACGTTACTGCCAGAGGCACCTAGCCCAGTGATGTCGTTGTCGGCGACTTCGCCGAAAATGCCTCGAATTTGGCCGCCGCCCGAGAGAATTTCGGCAGTAATTTCAACGCCTGTGGCGACCAACTGGAAGGAGAACTCGACTGTGGTTCTCACCCCAGGGCCAGAAAGGGTGGTGAAGATAATCGGGGTCGCCATAGCGTTTCCTTTGCTCAGAGTAATAGTGGTATTTTTCGCCACGGTAGAAAGTGACGTATTGCAGCCTTAGATCGTGTGGCTAGTAACCTGTGAAAATTTTTCAGAAATTCAGAAATATTGATGTGAAACCTTTAAAGGGGGACATGCGTACCGTGCTTGTCACGCCCATTGCTCAGCGGAGACCTGGGCTGGCGCACAGCAGGTTAGTTCCACCTATGCACCTCGGTAGATTTACTTAAAAAATAGGACTTGTGCTGGGTGTTCGACGGGTTGACGTATAAAAATTTACATAAAATTCATACAACACACTGAAGTTTGAGCCATTTGCACAACTGAGGCCCAGTTGCTTGGGTGGTAGCTGACAGCAACTGCCGCTCTACCGAATAATTCCGCCAAGCTCGTTAAACCTAGGGTGCAAAGAGCACCCCAGGTTTAACGAGCTTGCGGCTAACTTTGCTCAGGGATTGATAGCTGAGGAAGATATTTCTGTTAGTGAGCTTTCATAAACGGGGGCACTGGCGATCGCGCCCAGGCCCTGGTCGGTCAGCAGATCGCCCCACAGAGGGTCGTAGGTGGTCGGGTCTGCGGCCGTCAGCGTTGATAGCTGAGTCAGCAGGTCTTGCCACAGCCCCGCTGAGCTGAGGATGGTTAATTTCTCAACTTCAGAGGCGTTGTTCAGCCCCCTGAGCTGATTGCTCACCTCGGCAGAGAGGGTGTTGAGATAGGCCTCGTCGGCGCGCTGCACTACCGCTGTCACCACAATATCCTCGGCCCGGTTGGCGGGGTTGCACACCAGCATCAGCGCCCACAAATAGTTTTCGCCGGGCTCCAGGACGACGGTGGCGGGAAGGGTGAGGCTCAGGGTCGAGGCTTGGTGAGCAAACCCTGGAGTCGTCGCAGCGGGCATAGAAACCTGACTGACATAGACGTCCTCGCCCGTGGTTTCTTTCAGCAGGCGCAGCTCAGCGAAGGCGGCATTGTTGGTGGGCACATAGGCAAAGAGCTGAGGAGTAGCCTGGGTTGTGAGCCCCACGTTGGTTTCGGGCACGATGGCCGTTAGACCAGCCTGCTCAGTAAGATCGGCGCAGGTATCGCTGCGCCCGGACCCCGCCTCTCGATTGCCGGGAGAGCCGACCGGAGGGGGTTGAAAGCTTAACTCGGTGGGGATTTGAGCCTGAGCGGAAAGTGTGGCGCAGAGGCCAACCAAACCCAGCAATCCAGCAAAACCCTTGACGGAAGTAGATATAGGAATAAACCGAGCCATAGTTTTGCGATTTTCTTGCGGTTTATAAGGACTATCACAACGCTTAGGAAATATCAGACCTCTGCGGGGCCGTTTGATGGTTACAGGGAGGTCAACGCTAAGGCTAGCCAAGCACAGCCGGTCTTCGTTAGACAGATAACCGATTGGATTGGCCAAGGCCAATTTTCTCCGAGATTTCACGCAGGTGCTGTTAAGTTCCGTAAAAATTTGAGTAGGCCCAGTAAAAAGTTAAAATCCTCTGACCTTTAGTCTGGCCGTTGAACTGGGCTAAATCCCATCGGCTCAGCCAGGAGTCTGGCCCTGGTGTTACCCAAAAACCAGGACCTTGCCCCATAATCAACTATCAATATCGACCGTAGACAGCAAGCTCGACAGAACCCGTTGCGATCGCCCCTATGC
>PYER01000278.1 GCA_003017855.1 filamentous cyanobacterium CCT1 | reverse complement strand
CTACCTGGTGCCCTCGGAGTCGCCCAACGCTTTTGCCACCGGGCGCGACCCCAACCATGCCGCGATCGCCCTCACCCAGGGCCTGGTTGACCTGCTGCCCGACGACGAACTCGATGCCGTCATCGCCCACGAGCTGACCCACGTGCGCAACCGCGACACCCTCACCCAGGCGGTGGCGGGCACTCTGGCCGGGTCGCTGACCTTTTTGGGCCGCATTCTCACCTTTGGGGCGCTGTACTTTCCGGTGGCAAGGGCCGGCGGACGGCGCGGCAACAACCCGATCGCTATCCTCTTCTTGCTGGTGATCGCGCCCATGGCCGCCGGTTTACTGCGTATGGCTATTTCTAGAACCCGAGAGTACGCCGCCGATGCCGGGGCTGCCGAAATTACCAAAAATCCCCTGGCGCTGGTACGGGCTTTAGAACGTCTAGAGGAGATGGGCCAAAAGGTGCCTATCCACGGCAATCCCGCTTTTGCGCCGCTGTTTATCATCAACCCGCTTTCTAAAGAAGGAATGATGACGCTGTTTATGACTCACCCCACCACAGAAGATCGCATCAAGCGACTGAAGGAAATGGCCGAAAAAGCCATGACTCAAGCGGCGGATACCCAAGCACTCAGCGCCCAGGCCTGATGCTTTTAGACCCCGATAGGGTGCATTGCTGCGCGGATACAGCCTACGGCAATCGGCTTGCGATCGCCCATTCAAATTAACATTCTCGTCTTCCTTAAACCCAGTAGTGACAAGCGATAGCAAAGGGCAGGGATATTCTGTTGAATACCCCTGCCCTTTGGCACGTTAAGCGTGCTTGAAACTCGCCGTTGGTCTACCTGAGAGCACCATCGGTACTGGGTGCACCGTGCTCAAGGCGATACCAGGCATCCTGGCTGGCATGCTTGGCCTTGTCCCAGCCCAGGTGCTTGGAGCGGTGGGTTTGCTCGTAGCGCTGGCGCAGGTGAGGCTCGGCCTGCTGATAGGTCATGCCCTGGGGATAGTAGGTGGAATAGCCCTCATAGCCAGTGCGATAGGCCGGGCTGTAGTCGTCGTAGGTGTAGGCCGAGTCCACGTAGGGCCTTGTGTGGTAGTTGTTGCGCCAGTACTCGTCTTCAACCGTGGGGTCAAAGGTTTCTGCCACACTCTTGCCGAGCAAACCGCCAGCGGCGGAGCCCACTACAGCGCCAATGGCACCGCCGACCGGGCCACCCACCGCAACTCCAACGGCCGTGCCAATTACGCCTGCACCAGCGGCCCCAACCCCCGTACCAACGGGATGAGAACCAGATTCACCTGTAATCGGGTCAGGATTGCTGTCGTGGTCGTGATCGGTGCGATCGCGATTGAGATCGTGCTTGGGGTGAAGATCGTCGTTAACGCTCATATTAATCAATTCCTTGCTAACAATCTGTTTTTAACGGTGGCCGAATCAGCGCTGTTAGGCCCGATTGGCGCTGGTAGATTACTTAGCAAGATAATTATTTTCTGGACAGACAAAAACGGCTACCCGATAGAGATTTGTTCTCTAAAGGGGTAGATCTTGTGCAGCCTAAGCTTTGCGCTTTGCTGAGCGGCCCTGACCCTACTCCAGCATCTCCAGGTTGCGTACCGCGCCCTGATCGGCACTGGTGGCCAGCAGCGCGTAGGCCTTGAGCGCCGCTGACACCCGCCGAGTCCGGGGCTGGGCCGGTTTCCAGGCGTCTTTGCCCTTAGCCTCCGTGGCTGCTCGCCGATGGGCCAACTCTTCTGCCGACAGGTCAACATTGATGGTGCGGTTGGGAATATCGATCACGATGCGATCGCCCTCCTCCACCAGGGCAATGTTGCCGCCCGCTGCCGCCTCCGGCGAGGCATGGCCAATCGAGAGGCCCGAGGTACCGCCGGAGAAGCGCCCATCAGTGATCAGGGCGCAGACCTTGCCCAGCCCCTTTGATTTCAGGTAGCTAGTCGGGTAGAGCATCTCCTGCATACCGGGGCCACCGCGCGGCCCCTCGTAGCGGATCACCACCACATCGCCGGGCTGAATCCGGTCGTTCAGAATGGCATTTACGGCGGCATCCTGGCTTTCAAACACGCGGGCAGGCCCTTCAAACACCCGCAGGGTCGAGGTCGGCACACTGGTGGTGTAGCGTAACTGCTCCGCCTCAAACATGCTGACGTCAATGCCTGCGGTCTTGACAACGCAGCCGTTGGCGGCCAGGTTGCCGTAGAGCACCGCTAGACCACCCTCGGGCGAATAGGCATGCTCCCCACTGCGAATGCAGCCGGTTTCGCGATCGAGATCCAGCGAAGGCCAGCGCGTGTCCTGGCTGAAGGCCACCTGGGTGGGGATGCCCGCTGGGCCAGCCCGGAAGAAGGTGTGCACAGCCTCGTCATCCGTACGGGTCACGTCCCAACGCTCCAGGGCCTCCGCCATGGTGGCGCTGTGCACCGTAGGCACATCGGAGTGCAGCAGCCCCGCCCGATCCAGCTCGCCGAGAATGGCGGGAATGCCGCCCGCCCGGTGCACATCTTCCACGTGATACTGCTGGGTGTTAGGGGCCACTTTGCACAGCTGGGGCACCTGGCGGGAGAGGCGATCGATATCAGCCATGGTAAAGTCCACCTCGGCTTCGCGGGCGGCGGCCAGCAGGTGCAGAATGGTGTTGGTGGATCCACCCATGGCGATATCCAGCATCATGGCGTTTTCAAAGGCCTTGAAACTAGCGATCGCGCGGGGCAGCACCGACTCGTCGTTCTGCTCGTAGTAGCGGCGGGTGACGTCGACGATGGTGCGGGCGGCGGTAAGAAAGAGGTCTTTGCGATCGAAGTGGGTGGCGAGCGTAGTGCCGTTGCCCGGCAGCGATAGGCCGATCGCCTCGGTGAGGCAGTTCATGGAGTTGGCGGTAAACATGCCCGAGCACGACCCGCAGGTGGGGCAGGCAGAGCGCTCGTACTCCTCCACCATCTCGTCGCTGGCGCTGTCGTTGGCGGCTACCACCATGGCATCGACCAGGTCAAGCTTGTGGTCGGCCAGCTTGGTTTTGCCCGCTTCCATCGGGCCACCCGAGACAAACACAGCGGGAATGTTGAGCCGCAGCGCCGCCATCAGCATGCCGGGGGTGATTTTGTCGCAGTTGGAAATGCAGACCAGGGCGTCGGCACAGTGGGCATTGGCCATGTACTCGACGGAGTCGGCGATGATCTCCCGAGAGGGCAGACTGTAGAGCATGCCGTCGTGGCCCATGGCGATACCGTCATCCACCGCAATGGTGTTGAATTCTTTAGCGACACCGCCCGCCGCCTCGATCTCGCGGCACACTAGCTGACCCAGATCCTTGAGGTGAACGTGGCCGGGCACAAACTGGGTGAAGGAGTTGGCAACCGCAATGATGGGCTTTTCAAAGTCCTCGGTTTGCATGCCGGTGGCACGCCAGAGGGCGCGGGCACCGGCCATATTACGGCCATGGGTGGAGGTTTTCGATCGATAGGTTGGCATGGCTCATCCTAGCTGTCTAAAGGGTGTGGTTATAGTCTGGCGCTCAAGCTTAGCGGTGCCAACGAGACCATAAACCGCAGTATCTACAATAGCTGACTCTGTAGTTCACTTGGCGGTTGAGAAAACTAACGTTAAGCCGGGCTTCGCGAAGCGTTCGGGAATTGGCTCGGAACGAATATCTATTCCGCGATCGCTCGGCGACTAATTTGCAACATCTGGTTACCGCCCTTTTGGAACTCGTAGGCAACGGTTTTAATTTGAATACTAAACCACTGGTCAGGCAGGGAATTGATCACCGGCTCAACATAGGGTGAGGGTTGACCATTGAGTTTGATCAAGGGAAAGATTCTCACTTCTGTGGCCACCCGCAGCAGCTCATGGATTGAGGCAATGTGAAACTGAAGCGATCGCTGCTCTGAGTAGAGAAAGAGCAAATGCGAACACAGGCACAGCTCAAACTGCTGGTCGTCAAAGGTCAGGCTGGGCAGAGCCTGGTTTAAATACCGCCCGGCAGCTTTGCCAGTTTCATAATCCCGTAGGAATGTTTCCATCGCTCCAAGGCGAGCCTGGCCCAGCTGGTCGGCATTGAGAAAGTTTTGCCAAACATAGCGATCGCTATTTTGCCTGACCTGCGATACAACGGTTTCGTAGGTCGCCCGCACTCGCTGCTCAATTTGCTCAGCAGAAAAGTGATAAATCGGATCGATCGAGACCACCGAGTGCCCCAGCTCGGTCATTTCGGCGTTGAAGCTGGCTGGCCCATCGCCGCAGCCCAGAATACTCAGGCTCAAATCGGCCTTCGACAGACTAAACATGGCCCTGTATTCTTGCAGGGTGCGGCCCCAGGGAATTACGTCATCTAGCTGCATAATTGGTTGACCCGTTTCAAACCTGACTCAACGATCGTTCGGGTGAGCTAATGGATGGTTTTATTCAAACACTGGATCAAGTTCTCAATACGCCGCTTCTCAATTTTGGCAATGCGTCATTGACCCTGAGCGCGATCGCACAGTTTTTTTTGATTGTGCTGATCGCGCTGCTGGTGTCGCTGGGGTTTAAGCGCATCCTGGCCAATCAGATTTTGAGCCGGTTGGGCCTCAAGCAGGGCACCCGCGAATCGATCGCCACCATTACCAGCTACAGCCTGGCCACGGTGCTGGTGTTGATTTTGCTCCAGGCGATCGGGGTCAACCTGGCCTCGGTCGCGGTGCTGGCGGGCAGCCTGGGCATCGGCATTGGCTTTGGCCTGCAGGATATCACCCGCAACTTTACCAGCGGCATTGCCATGCTGGTCGAACGCAAGCTCAAGGTGGGCGACTTTATTGAGTGGGAGAGGCAGACCGGCTACATTGTCGAGATTTCGCTGCGCTCTACGGTCATTCGCACCATCACCCAGCGGCATATCGTGATTCCCAACAGCAACTTGATCGGCAACCAGGTGATCAACTGGACCTATAACGACACCAAAGGCTGGGTGCCCGTCACCGTCTGCGTCGCCCACGAAAGCGACCCGGTGGTGGTGATCGAAGCGCTGCTCGACTCGGCCTACCTGGAAGAGACCGTTTCCTACGAATTTCCCCCCGAGGTCTATCTGACGGGCTTTGGCGAAAACTCCCTCGACTTTGTGCTGTGGATCTGGGTCGAGCGGGTCGACCTGAAGCACAAAACCGAAAGCTCGCTGCGCTTCATCATTGACCAAAACCTTCGGCAGCACCGCATTCGGCTGGCCTCGCCCCGCTACGACCTGTGGCACCGCAACCCCAATATTGTGATGCAGGCCTCCGTCGACGACTACGAAGAGCAGGCCTACGTGCAGCAGGCGGTGCCCACCTTTAGCGACACCTACCCCAAGCCCGTCGCGGTGCGAGACCTGCTAAGGCAGCTGCCCTATTTTGGCGACTGCAATACCCTCGAACTGCGCAAGCTGGTCGAAATTGGCCACCGCCGCCGGTTAGACGCGGGCGAGGTGCTCTACAAGGCAGGGGACCCAGGGGATGCCTTTTACATCATTCTGCTGGGGGCGCTGAAGTACAGCATCGACGGTAAAGACCAGCCGACGATTATGCGGGCGGGGCAGTTTATCGGCGAGTTTTCGCTGATGCTGGGCATTCCGCGCACGGTGACGGTGACGGCGATCGAAGACACCACGGTGTTTGCCATTAGCCCCCAGGGGTTTAAGCAAATTTTGCACAGCCAGCCCCGCCTCTACGACATGATTGTGCAAGAAATGGCTCGCCACGAAGCCGAGCTGGTGCAGCAAAATCGCCGCCTGCGCGAGCTGGGGCTGATCACCCAGGACTACGACAAAAACCCAGTGGCCTGGATGCAAAA
The DNA here is from genome assembly GCA_003017855.1 of filamentous cyanobacterium CCT1. Lineage (GTDB taxonomy): Bacteria > Cyanobacteriota > Cyanobacteriia > Phormidesmidales > Phormidesmidaceae > Nodosilinea. The sequence continues at coordinate 2,531 of PYER01000278.1, read as the reverse complement.
ACAGCTGGAGAAATTGTTTGCACCGCAGACCTACTAACTACAAAAGCCGCGCTTGAGCCTGTAGAAGAACAGCTATTTCCCAGAGCGATCGCTTACCTGGCATTGCTGAATTGTTACTGAATTCACCTTAGCTACCCCCGGTTGGGCTGGGCAAACACCGTTTGCCCTTCCGAGCGACGCTGAAGGTTTTATTCATACCTGATTTCAGCACCCCCGCTTACCTCTGCCAACGGGGGTGAAGCTGGGCTTTGATATGCTCAGCGCTCTAGCATTCAATGACGTTGACTGCGAGGCCGCCGCGAGAGGTTTCTTTGTACTTTTCATGCATGTCGCGCCCGGTTTCGACCATGGTTTTGATCACCTCGTCGAGCTGGACGAAGTGCTTGCCATCGCTTTGGAGGGCAATGCGGGTGGCGTTGATCGCCTTGATTGACCCCATGGCGTTGCGCTCAATACAGGGCACCTGCACAAGGCCACCTACCGGGTCGCAGGTGAGGCCGAGGTTGTGCTCCATGCCGATTTCGGCGGCGTTTTCGACCTGGGCGGGGGTGCCGCCGAGCACTTCGGTCAACGCTCCCGCCGCCATCGAGCAGGCGACACCGACTTCTCCCTGACAGCCGACGTCGGCCCCGGAGATCGAAGCATTTTCTTTGTAGAGGATGGCGATCGCCCCCGCCACCAGCAAAAAGTTCACCACGCCGTCGTCGCAGGCCCCGTGGCAAAAGCGGGTGTAGTAGTGCAGCACAGCGGGAATAATGCCTGCTGCCCCGTTGGTGGGAGCGGTGACTACGCGCCCGCCGCCCGCATTTTCCTCATTCACCGCCATGGCGTACAGATTTACCCAGTCCATAATGCTGAGCGGGTCGGCCAGGGTGTATTCCGATCGCTGCTTGAGGTGGCGATAGAGACCTGCCGCCCGCCGCTTGACCTTGAGCCCACCGGGGAGAATGCCGTCGGTGCTGCATCCCCTTACCACGCAGGCCTGCATCACCTGCCAGATCCGCAGCAGTTCGGCTCGAATCTCGGCCTCAGAACGCCAGGTCAGCTCGTTGGCCAGCATGAGCTGACTGATCGACAGCCCCGATTCGTGACACTGGGCCAGCAGCTGGGCCGCCGTTGTGAAGGGGTAGGGCAGGGGCGACTGGTGCAGCTCCAGGCGATCGATCGCGGCGGCCTGTTCGTTAACCACGAAACCGCCGCCCACCGAGTAGTAGGTGCGATCGCGCAGTACCGCACCGCTGCCATCAAAGGCGGTAAACACCATACCGTTGGGGTGAAACGGCAGCGGCTTCCAGTGAAATTTGAGGTCGGCTTTTTCGTTAAAGGCCAGCTCCCGCTGCTGCAACAGGCAGAGCGACTGGGTTTCGTGAATGCGCTGCAGGTGCCCGTCGATGAAATCGGGATCAATGGTGTCGGGCGATTCGCCCTCGAGCCCCAGCAAAACGGCGCGATCGCTGCCGTGCCCTCGCCCGGTGGCTCCCAGGGACCCGTACAGATTGATCTGGATGCGCTGCACCTGCTCCAGCAGTCCGTCTGCTGCCAGCCCCTCGGCAAACCGACGCGCCGCCTTCATCGGGCCAACGGTATGGGAGCTAGAAGGGCCAATGCCGACTTTAAAGATGTCGAACACACTGGTAGACATGTCGGTAGCAACCGTGGGAGAGGAAAGGTGAACCTGGGTCATGCCGGAATCGCCTCCTGGGAGAGTCGGGTGGTTAACCAATCGCGCGATCGCGCCACACCGCCAAAGGTATAGATGTGGAAGTGATGGATGCGATGGTCGGAGACCGGTCCATTAGGACCATCGCTCAGACCATCTACTAGATAGTCGGGCGTTTGCACGGTGAGCAGTTTACCGAGGCGCGATGACTGCTGCTTTAGTCCTAGCAGACTGGTTTTGACACCGCAGAGTTTGGCGAACTTTAGTAACGTCGTCGGGCTGGTGGGGCCGGGAATGCCGAGATAAATCGGCAGCGTATTGAATGGTTCAATGCGATCGAGCCAGGCGTGGATGGTGGCGACATCTAGCGACCACTGGGTCATCACAAACATGTCGGTGCCGGTGTCGCGGGCATACCGATTTTTGAGGGCGAGAATGCGATCGCACTCCTGCGCGCTCAACACCGGCATGCCTTCGGGATGTCCGGCGACGCCAATCCGCAAGCCGCCGAATAGACCCGTTTCCAGCAGATCCAGCGTAGAGCTGAAAGGGCCAACGGGGCGATCGGGGCTGCCGCCGATGATCAGCACCTGGCGAATATGAGCTTCAGTTCTGAGGGCGTCGAGGTAAGCGGACAGGTGGGCGCGATCGCGGATGGTGCGGGCGGGAATGTGTGCGATCGGATCAAAACCCCGCTGTCGCAGTCTCACCGCTTGCGCCACCACATCGCGATAGTCTGCCCCTGGCAGGTAGGTAATCGACACTTCTCGCACCGCCTGGGGCAGCTCTGAGACATCGGTCTTCGGCGTCACTTCGATCGAAAACTGCATGGTGTCAACCTGTGGAGAAAGAGGGAGGTGGGGGGAGGGGG
>PYER01000277.1 GCA_003017855.1 filamentous cyanobacterium CCT1 | reverse complement strand
TAATAGTAGTAGGGGCTGGGGGGCATCCGCATGGGGTACATCATCGGCGGCGGCTGATGGGTGCGCCTCTGAATGTGCATCAGCCACAGGGCAATAATGGCAAAGGCGGTACCGCCGCCCAGCATCAGCATGAGAAACAGCCCCAAAATGCCCCAAAGAATCATGGTTTGGGTTTCGTTGTTGCGCGGAATAGACTCGATCAGCCGCACCTGTTGGGAAGTCATCTCTTCGACTGCCGTTTGATAGGTGTCGAGCTGGGCCATCACCTGCTCAGTTTCGGCCTGCTGACGTTCGAGTTGGGCCTTGAGGTCGTCGGCCAGGTCTTTTTGAGCCTCCAGTTCGTCTTGCAGCGCGTTGACCAGGTCTTCCTGCCGAGTCATGTCGCGCTCCAGGCGCTCTTGAGGAGTGACCTGGCTAATACCTGGGGGCACGGGGACCGTTTCAATGTTTAAACTTTCGGCACTGGGTGGCGGCGGCGGCAGCGAGGGGGTGCTGCCGGGGCCCGATCGCACCAGCAACGTCAAAACAGCCAGTGCTCCCCCGGCAGCCAAACAGGTGATTAAGATAGGCTTTTCCTTCGTCAATCCCTGCAAAATCTCATTCCCTTGTAGTGGTGGCCCTTGTGGTGGTATTGGGTGTGATTGTCTGGATTTTCAGGAACTGTCGAGAGCGGACTAAGGAACGTGACTTGGCTGTAAAGCCAAAAATGCCGCAGAGGCAGCCCCAGAGTGAACGGGGGTAGAGACTAACTAGTCGTCTGGAGAACTAGAACTTAAAAATGAGGCTTGGAATCTACAAAATGGTAAGAAAGATTGGATAGAAACCCTTATTTTTCAAGCTTTATCATCAAATTATTATACATTGGCCAAGAATTGGCACAACAAATATACGTATAGGCTACTGATTGGGGTCGAGAGCGGCTCACCGGAAGGGCTGCAAAGCGATATAGAGCCGCCCTCCATTCTGTAGAGCTACTTCTCGACCCAGACGTTCACCAGGGTCACTTATGACTCATACTGAATCCTCTCTAGCTACCCCCGATGCGGCTGGGCCAACACCGTTTGCCCCTACGCAATCCTCCTGTGTGAAATCGGGGGTATACAATTCGGATTTTGTATCAGCAGGCGACGGCTTGAGCCAGACGCTTGTGTGTGGGGCTGTGTTTCTATCGACTTGTGTCCTTACCTAATGGGCCAATGTACCGAGCCAACGTCATCTCCCAAAACTGAGTGCAGCAAAAAACCAGGCTGCTGTGCGGGGAGCTTGTCTAAACAACACTTCCCTTGAGCAACCCGGCGAGAGTGACGATGTCTTGCTCCCAGTGGGGCGCTATTTGAACGAGCACTCAACCGTAATTTTCAGGTTGCTTTCTGCGGTGCCTTTAGTAACGTAAGGAACTCCTGCCTCTCCGCCGACCTTCAGGCCGAACTCCAGGGTGACTTTTTCGACGTTGGCGTTGGCCATATCTTTGAAGGCATTCATGGTGTAGCTGGTGTACGTGCGAATGGTGCCTTCGATGGCCTTAAAGCTCTGGGCAGCTTGGATTTGGACAGTCTGGTTGGCGCTGCTCCAGCCCTTGGCGGTGCGGGTAGTTTCACCGTAGAGGTCGGGGCTGGGAGCTGGGGGTGAGACTGGAGTGACCACATCCTCGGTGGCCTCCATATAGATCTCGGTGCCATCCTCTAGACGGATGGGAACCAGTTGGGTCATAAGTACACACTCCAATGGTTAAGATGCATTGCCTTCAAGCTAGAATGCCCGCATCAGCGCAGGCCTTACCACCTCAGCTTTAGGGCTTGTGACAATAGGTTTTCCGTACCCCAACCGATCCCCGCGATCGTTTAGATTTTGTCTATAAGGAAAAAGAGAGTTTTGGCAGGGGCGGCGATGGCTGAGCTAAGGACGGATCCTTACACCAGCAATGGTGAATTTTTGTACCCGACGGAAGACGCTCAGCAGATTTTGAGTCTGGCGATCGCCCGTCAGACCGAGTCAGGCGAGCTCTCCCGCGCCCAGCTGTTAGAAATTGCCGATGAACTGGGCATTTCCGCCGAAACCATAGCCGCCGCCGAGCGCGAGTGGGATATTAAGAAATACGAACTCGCTGACAAAAGACTGTTTGACAGCCAGCGTAAGCAGCGATTTCAGCACAGCCTGGCCCAGTTTTTGATTATCGGCGGCTGTGTGCTGGTGTTTCAGCTAGTTACTGGCGGCTGGCTTTGGAACGGCCTGTTGTACCTAATCTTTGGACCCTGGGCCATACAGGTGAGCTGGGATGCCTGGCGCATCTATCGCCCCAACGAGTACGCCTACCGCCGAGAGTTTGAGGGCTGGCGACGCAAGCAGCAGATGAAGCGCGCCGTCGGTGGCGTGGTGCGGCGGTTTTTGAGGTCGCCGTAGCGGCTGTAGAGGCGAATCTCAGTGGTGCATTGCTGGCACGTAGGTAAAGCCGTGTCTCCAGGCGCTATGCACCCTATGCGTGAGCGTGGACACGTGACTCATTTGTGGATAGGCTGCGATCGCGCACCCACCCAAACCACTCTTCTAACCCTTCCCCTGTCTTAGCCGACACCGGAATGATGGTGCAGTCGGGGTTCATCTGCCGCACGTTGGCGGCAATCTGCTCGATGCTGACTTCCAGGTAGGGAGCTAGGTCAACCTTTGTAATCAGCAGGCAGTCGGCCTCCTGAAACATGATGGGGTACTTGAGGGGTTTGTCTTCGCCTTCGGTGATGCTGAGCAGGGCGACTTTGGCATGTTCGCCCACTTCAAACTCGGCAGGGCACACCAGGTTGCCTACGTTCTCAACGAGCACCAAGTCTAGGGCATTCGGATCGTATTGATGCTCCAGGGTATGGAGCCCCCCCGCGACCATTTTGGCGTCGAGGTGGCACGATCGCCCCGTGTTGATGGCAATCACTGGTACCCCGTACTGGCGCAGGCGATCGGCGTCGAGTTCGGTGGTCATGTCGCCTTCAATGATTGCGATCGCCAGACCCCCATGCAGCCCCTCCAGGGTACGCTCCAGCAGCGCGGTCTTCCCTGCTCCAGGGCTGCTCATAATATTCATGCAGGTGATGCCCCAGGCGTCGAAATGGGCGCGATTGTGGTCGGCCCCGGTCTGGTTGACGTGGAGCAGATCAATTCCTAAAGCAGCGTCAAAGGTTTGGTGCATGGGAGGAGTTTAGTTTTGGATTGAGGATTGTCCGACTCCCCTCCCAGGAGGGGCAGGGGTGGGTCTGCAAGAATGTTGAATGAGGTTCGGTCTTTTATGCCAAAACTTTGGGCGGTGCATTGCTTCGCTAATGCACCCTACGGTTGGGCGATCGCCTCTGCATACTCTACCCGATCGATCTTCAGCTCGCGCCCTGAGCGAATGTCGCCCATAGGCGACTTACAGGTGGGGCAGGCGTATTGCAGACCAATTTCAGGCTGATACTCACTCTGGCAGTCATGGCAGTAGGCAATCAGCGGCGTTTCTCGGATCACCAACTCGGCCCCGTTTAGAAACGTGCCTTTCGTCTGCACCTCAAAGGCAAACTGCAAGCCCACCGGCTCCACGCAGGTAAACTTACCCACAGTCAGATGAACTTTCTCGATCGCGGGCTGCCCCGGCTGCGCTTCCCACCAGTCGCGCACGGTGAGAATGAGAGCCTTGGTCATGTCAGTTTCGTGCATAACAGGGAGAGATGAAAGGTAAAAGGTGAAGGGTAAAGGGGGCAGAACACACAATCCCTTCACCCTCTACCCGTTACGCTTGAGATCAAATAGGCTCAGACCTGGCAGCAAGTTCCCCTAAATCCAGGGTTCATCCACGTTCATATTCGCCTCTTCGGTGATGTACGAGGGCTTCTCGCGGCGGGGCAGCTGGCCCGACTTCACTAAGTGGGCCATGGTGTCGCAGATTACGCGGGTGGCCATTAGCGCGGTCATGTCGCTGACATCGTAGGGGGGCGAAACCTCAACCACTTCAATGCCGCAGACGGTAGTTTCCTGCACGATGCGCTTGAGCAGGTAGAGGGCCTCGCGGGGCAGCAGGCCACCGGGTTCGGGCCAGCCGGTGCCAGGTACAAAGCCCGCGTCGATGCAGTCGATGTCAAAGCTGATCCAGACGCAGTCGGTGCCGTCGGTGGCGCGGGCGATCGCAAAATCAGCGGCGGCATCGAGGCCCATTTCGGTGATATCGGTGACCGTGAGAATGTTGGTGGCCCGCTCGCGGCACACCTTCACCCCCTGGCGGGGTACCTGCCAGCCGCCAATGCCCAGCTGCACCAGGTTTTTGGCCGGAGCGTTGGCCATGTTGGTGGCGTGGAACCAGGGGCAGGTGTGCATGCGCTCATCCAGGTCGGTTTCCTGGGTATCAACGTGGCGATCGAAGTGGATGATGCCCACTTTTTTGTCGCCCAGGTGGCGGCAGATGCCCCGCACCGTGGGGAAGCCGATGGAGTGGTCGCCCCCCAGCAAAATCGGGAACGCGCCGGAGGCAAATACGTGGGCTACGCCTTTGGAGATCTGGTCGAACGACTTCTCGTTGTTGGCCGGAATGGTGAACACATCGCCGATGTCGCAAAGGGTGATGCTTTCCCGCAGGTCAATCCCCATTTCGAAGTTGTAGGGGGTGTAGAGGGCCGAAATGCGGCGAATGCCTTGGGGGCCAAAGCGGGTGCCGGGGCGGTAGGTGGTGCCCGAGTCGTGGGGAATGCCGACGATCGCCACGTCGAACTCCCCTACCCGACGCACGTCTTCGACGTAAGGGGCTTTGAGAAAGGTGTTGATGCCCGCGTAGTGGGGCAGTTCGCCGCGCGAAAAGGTGGGGATGGTGCGATCGCGAATGCTCTCTGCCGCCTCCAGGCCGTACTCTAAGCCCTGGGAAACCTCCTGCTGCCAGCCGGTCAGAGGCAGGCGGGCTTCCATCTCCAGAGCGCGCTGAGCCTCAGAGGATTGACCGTTAGGGCTTTGAAATACGGGATCGTTAGCAGATTCAGTCATGAGTAGAGCCTCGCAGGGGTGCACTGTGCCAAGTAAATCGCAGTCTTAAACAAAGAAGCTGAAAAGCCCAGGAAACCTAGACGTTGAAGCCTCAACCTCTCTGGATCTCCCGGGCTTTTATCCCGCCGTGTAGTTAGCGATTTCAACCACCAACCTGCCTCTCTCGGACCAGTCGCCTAGCTCTACAGCCAAGCCGGAACCCTAGAGGCTCAAATTTTTTAATTAGCCTACTCTAAGCCTAGAACCAGCTCTGGTCAAGACTAAGGGAGCACCGCATCCTGGGTAGCGTCTGAAGGAGCCGCTGAGCCGTTGCGGGGGCGAAACAGGTGGGTGTGCTCGGGGTTGTAGAGCCGCGACCTGACTTTCTGACCCCGCAGCGCCGGGCTGATGACATATAACGTGGTGCGAATTAGGTCGCGATCGCGGGTGGTTTCAGCCATCTCCGACAGGGGCACGACAACAATCTGCTCATCGGGCCAGCCGATACGAAAGCAAATGGCTACGGGGGTATCGGGCTCGTAGTGCTGCATTAGCTGCGCCTGGGACTCCTCGACGTGGCGGGCGCTCAGGTACAAGCACAGACTGGTCTTATGGGCCGCCAGCGAGGCCAGATCTTCCGCTGCGGGCACCTGGGTGCGCCCACTAATCCGGGTGAGAATAATCGACTGCACCAGTCCTGGAATAGTCAGTTCAGCATTCAGTTTGGCAGCCGCCGCCTGGTAGGCGCTGATCCCTGGAACAACTTCGAAGGGCACTTCTGCCTCTGCTAGCGCCTGAATTTGCTCATGAATAGCGCTGTACAGGCTAGGATCTCCCGATTGCAGCCGAATTACCGACTTCCCTGCCCGTACGCGCTCAACCATCAGCGGCAGAATGCTTTCTAAGGTCATCGTAGCGGTGCCAATGCGCTCGGCCTCGGGGCGAGTCCAGGCCAAAATTTGCTGAGGTACCAGAGAGTTGGCGTAAACAATGACATCCGCCTGACTGAGCAACCGCTGGGCTTTTACGGTCAACAATTCCGGGTCGCCCGGCCCAGCCCCAACAATGTAGACCCCCGGTGCTAGGGGCGCGACCTGCGAGGATGTGCTCGCAGGAAAATTTTGGATTTTAGGAGAGGTCAGGGGGCTAGCCATAGGGCAAATGTCAACAATTCACACAGTCCCCAGATCATAGCCACTTTGTTTCAAGTATCCGTGAACCCTCGGTATTTCCCCGGAATTTAGCCGCCGTCTCAGGAGATGGGAACGGTAGATGCACCCTGATTCGGACCCCTGAGGATAGCTAACTCAGGGGTCTTTTTTTACCAAAGGGAATGGTGGTAAGGCAATTTTGGGGGTTTAGATTTTGGATTTTGGGCGGTTATGATGTCTGAGCCATCGGTCTGCGAGGTTGCAGGGGCACATGAAACCGTATCTAACTCGCATTGATATTTTCCCGGTCAAGTCGCTGGATGGGGTTTTGGTGGCTGAGGTAAAGGTGTTGAGTAGTGGGGCGCTAGTAGGCGATCGCACCTATGCCCTGTTCGACAGCCAGGGCAACGTCATCAACGGCAAGCGCCATGCCGCTATTCACCGACTGCGATCGGCCTTTTCTGAGAATCGGGAGTGGATTACCCTAGCGATTGACGGCAACGAGCCTGCCTCGACGTTTCACCTGCAGAGGCAGCGCCCAGAGTTAGAAACCTGGCTCGGCAACTATTTTCAGCAGCCCGTAATCGTGCAAGAAAACCACGACCTCGGCTTTCCTGACGACACCAATGCTGCTGGGCCAACGGTGGTCAGCACCGCTACGCTCCAAACCGTCGCCAGTTGGTACGACCTCACCCTGGAGGAAGCTCGTCGTCGCTTTCGCACCAACCTTGAAATCGATGGCGTTCCCCCTTTCTGGGAAGACCAGCTCTTTAGCGCTGACGGTAGCCCTATGCAGTTCACCATTGGCAATGTGGTGCTCATGGGCATCAACCCCTGCCAGCGCTGCATTGTGCCTACCCGTGACGCGCTCACCGGAGCGGCTACGGCTAGTTTTCAAAAAACCTTCGCCCAGCAGCGGACCGCGACGCTGCCAGACTGGGCACCGCCCCAGCGGTTTAACCACTTCTATAAGCTGGCGGTCAACACCAACATCGCTGGTCAGGGGGGCCGAACTCTGAAGACTGGCGATAGTGTTAGCTTGGTCTAGCTGTGTCCCCTGTTTCTTGCGCCTCGGGGACCGTCAATGTGTGCCAGTGCTCATGAGCGATCGCCCCGCCTCCGCCTACATCCACATTCCCTTTTGCCGTCGCCGCTGCTTTTACTGTGACTTCCCCATTTCTGTACTGGGCAACCAGCGGCGGGGAGAGACCTCAGGCACCGTCGAGAGCTATATGGGCGTGCTCTGTGCAGAAATTGCAGCGACCCCAAAGCTGAATGAGCAACCACTGCAAACCGTATTCTTCGGGGGCGGTACTCCCTCCTTGCTCGCCGTTTCCCAGCTTGAGCAAATTCTCAATCAGCTCGATCGCCGCTTCGGTATTGCCCCTACAGCCGAAATTTCGATGGAAATGGATCCAGGTACCTTTGACCTGGACCACTTGCAGGGTTATCTAGCCAACGGCATCAACCGCATCAGCCTGGGCGTGCAGGCGCTAGACGATGCCCTGCTAGAAAGCTGCGGGCGCTACCACCGCGTCGCCGATGTATTGCGTTCCGTCGATTGGCTGCACCAGGTCGACATGCCCAACTGGAGCCTCGACTTAATCTCTGGGCTGCCCCACCAAACCCTGGCCGACTGGGAAACCGGGCTGCACAAAGCCGTGTCGCTGCATCCCCACCACCTGTCGATCTATGACCTGACGGTAGAACCCCAAACTGTATTCGCCAAGCGCTATCAGCCGGGCGATGCACCGTTACCTACGGACGAGCAAACGGCGACCATGTATCGTCTAGCCCAAGCCTTCCTTACGGCCCAGGGTTACGACCACTACGAAGTCTCGAACTATGCTCAGCCAGGGCACCAGTGTAAACACAACCTGACCTACTGGCGCAACCAGCCCTACTACGGCTTTGGCCTGGGAGCGACCAGCTATACCCAGCACCAGCGAGTCAGTCGCCCTCGCACGCTGGCCACCTACGCCCAGTGGGTCAAAGACTTTCAGGCTACCGGAGGAATCTACCGCGAGCTGCCGATACCCCCAATGGAGCAGCTGCTAGATCGGCTGATGGTAGGGCTGCGGCTAAAGCAGGGGATCGGCGGGGATGAGGTGCGATCGCTCTGCAATCCCGCCACCTGGGCCACCCTTCGCACAGCCCTCGACCCTCACGTTGCCCGAGGTTGGGTCATCCTGGAAGGCGACACCTGGGACACCCTGCAGGGCCTGCGCCTCAGCGATCCCGAAGGGTTCCTGTTCTCTAACGTTGTGCTCTCCGACTGTTTTCG